>JBGVLD010000074.1:0-42401 GCA_045124075.1 Agathobacter sp. | reverse complement strand
ACTCATTACGGCAATGGCACTGTTTAATTATCTGTCGGTGTCAAAAAGTGCGAACATGATCCATGCGCTGCCGGTTTCTAGAATGGAACTGTTTGGCACAAACCTGTTAAGTGGAATGACATTCTTATTTGTGCCACAGATCATTACGTTTATGCTGGATGTCCTTATTTGTCTGGCTTATGGAGCAACAGGAGTGGAGTACTTTGCAATATGGCTTTTAGTCAGCATGGGAGTATCCTTCTTCTTCTTTAGTATTGCGGTATTCTGTACCTTTTTAACAGGACAGATGTTTTCAGTGCCACTTTATTATTTTGGAATCATCTTCCTGTATGATATCATTCGTGTAGCAGTAGGAATGGTAGTTGACTTTATTGGATATGGACTTGATTTTTATTCTATGTTTGAGTACATGAATGCAACCTGGTTATCTCCGGCGCATCATTTGTGGGATGAATTGTATTGGGATACTTCTTTTATAGAAGTGCCGAATCAGGGCTTTGTATATTGTGATAAACTTACTCTGAATGGAGGAATAACAGTTGCGTTATATCTGATCCCAGCAGTTATCTTGTTAGTATTGTCTTACTTCCTTTATCAGAAACGACATATTGAGACTGCAGGAGATCTGATCACTGTTCCATGGTTAAAGCCGGTATTTCGCTGGGGAATTGGATTCTTTGCCGGATATTTCATGGGAGTATGCGTATGTGCAGTACTGAAGGAATTTTACATTGAAGTATCCACAGTGGGACTGTTTATTGCAGTATTGCTGGTTGGTGTGATCTTCTTCTTTATTTCAGAGATGTGTATTCAGAAGAATTTTAGGGTATTTAAGAAGAGAACGCTCATAGAATCCGGTTGTTTCGCGGCATTTATGCTCATTACTTTCCTGGCGATCAATATCAGTATCAATGCCATTGAACATTATATTCCAGAAAAAGACGAAGTAGATTATGTGGAAATTGATCTAAGTTATCCGCTTCCAATTGAGATGGATGATGAGGAAGCAGAAGTCGTATTTGCCCTTCATCAGGAAATCATCGATCATTTAGAAGAATACAAGAAGATGAGTTCCGAAATGTATGTAGATGGATATTGGTTAAGTATTGACTATGTCATGAAAAATGGGGATACGGTTCAAAGAAGATATTATGCTCCGTATACAGATGAGATTAAGACTTTAATAGAACAACTTCGTGACTTCGAGAAACAGCCTAAGTATTATCTGACATATACCTTTGGAAAAGGATATGAGAACGCTGCTATCACAGAAGCATATCTGGAATACTATACGGGTGAAGATGATAGTTATGAAAGCTTGGAATTGTCACAGGCAGATGCACAGAAGTTGTATGAAGCAGCAATACAGGATGCTTGGGATGAAAATCTACAGAAGTATAATGATACCTACTACTATTACTACGATTTTGAAGAGGAAGTAGAGTACGAGGAAAAAGTAGAAGAAGACAGCGAAGAGTATGAGATATATGACCTGTATCTTAACCTTGGACTTTACAATTCCGGTGAAGTAGGAAAAACGTCATCCTACAATGGATGGGCTTATGAATATTATGAGGAAACCTCATATACCAATTATGTATGTTTGACCATTGGTAAAGAGTGTAAGAATCTGATCCAGGCGTTGATCGATATCGGATTTATTGAATCTGAGGCAGATCTGGCTAACTATCCACGCTAAACCAGAAGGGGAATCCGAAAGGATTCCTCTTTTTTGACTTTATGAGCTTCGGGTGCTGACCGATAAAGATTCGGGTGCTAACAGGCAAAGGGTTGTTTTTTCTGGAGAAATTGATTATAGTATAGTATATAATTAGTGATTTTCTGCACAAAAGGAGAATTGTTTTGAGTAATAAGCAGCATGTAATAGATCGGATCATTCCAGGTAGTATTGCCGAAGAGTTAGAGATAGAACCGGGAGATATCCTACTTTCCATTAATGGAGAGGAGATGGAGGATGTATTTGACTATCATTTCCTGGCGAATGATGATTATCTGGTGGTAAATATCTTAAAACCAGATGGGGAAGAGTGGGAACTGGAAATAGAGAAGGATTACAATGAGGATCTTGGCATTGAGTTTGATAATGGCTTGATGGATGACTATAAGTCTTGTTCCAATAAATGTATGTTCTGTTTCATTGACCAGATGCCTCCGGGAATGAGAGAGACTTTATATTTTAAGGATGATGATTCCAGACTTTCCTTCCTTCAGGGCAATTACATTACCCTTACCAATATGAAGGAAAAGGATCTGGAACGAATCATCCGGTATCATCTGGCACCGATCAACATTTCTGTGCATACCACCAATCCGGAGCTTCGTTGTAAAATGCTCCACAACCGTTTTGCGGGGGATGCCCTTAAGAAGATCGACCGCCTTTATGAAGCGGGGCTGGAGATGAATGGTCAGATCGTTCTCTGCAAAGGCGTAAATGACGGAAAAGAACTAGATCGTACCATTTCTGATCTAACGAAATATATGCCATATATGGAGAGTTTGTCGGTAGTACCGGTAGGGTTGACAAAGTATCGGGAAGGTTTATATCCTTTAGAGCCTTTTGAAAAAGAGGACGCCAGAGAAGTCATTGCAATTATTGAAAAATGGCAGAATTACTGCATGGACAAATTTGGAGTGCATTTTGTGCAGGCCAGTGATGAATGGTATTTGACCGCGGAATTGCCACTTCCGGAAGAAGAGCGGTATGATGGCTATATTCAGCTGGAAAATGGCGTAGGAATGATCCGCCTTTTGATGACAGAGTTTAGAGAAGCTTTAGAAGAGATCAAGGGCGAAGAATCAAAAGCCCGGATTCGGGAGACATTAAAGGCAAAATACCCAGATCAGGAGCAGTTACAGGTAACTATGGCGACCGGAAGACTGGCAGCACCTTTCTTAGAAGAGTTAGCAGCAGACTTTATGGCAGAGTTTCCAGAGTATCAGGTTCAGGTAAAAGCTATCCGCAACGACTTTTTCGGGGAGAGGATCACCGTATCGGGCCTGATCACAGGACAGGACTTAGTTGCTCAGTTAAAAGAAATGGAGAGTCTGGGAAGAGTTACGGTTCCATGCAATATGCTTCGTATGGAAGAGCAGGATTTCCTGGATGACTGGACTTTGGAGCAGGTTAAAAATGCTTTACAATGCCCAGTGGATATTGTAAAATCAAGCGGACAGGATCTGCTGTATGCTATGCTTGGCGTAACAGATGAGGCGGAATCCTAGAAGATCTAGGTATGGCAAGAGTTGCCTGACATGGATCAAGATTAAGAATTAGAACAGGAAGGATAGGAAATGAGTAAACCGATCGTGGCGGTAGTAGGCCGACCGAATGTAGGAAAATCAACACTTTTTAATACATTAGCCGGGGAGAGGATCTCTATTGTTAAAGATACACCAGGTGTTACAAGAGATCGAATCTATGCGGATGTGAACTGGCTGAATTATAACTTTACTTTAATCGATACCGGTGGTATTGAACCGGAAAGCGGGGATATCATTTTATCCCAGATGAGAGAACAGGCAGAAATCGCCATTGCAACCGCAGATGTTATCATGTTTTTGGTGGATGTGCGCCAGGGATTGCAGGATGCAGATTTTAAAGTGGCAGACATGCTTCGTCGCTCTCATAAACCAGTAGTTCTGGTTGTAAACAAAGTAGATGATTTCGACAAATATATGCCGGATGTATATGAATTTTATAATTTGGGAATCGGAGAACCATTTCCGGTATCCGCGGCTTCTATGTTAGGTCTGGGGGATATGTTGGATGAAGTAATCCGCCATTTTCCAGAAGACAGTCAGAATGAAGAAGAGGATGAAAGACCGAAGGTTGCCATTATTGGGAAACCAAACGTTGGAAAATCATCTTTGATCAATAAATTGGCAAAGGAAGACCGTGTCATCGTTTCTGATATTGCAGGAACCACAAGAGATGCCATTGATACAGACATTACCTTTGAAGGAAGAGAATATGTATTTATTGATACGGCGGGACTTCGTCGGAAGAGTAAGATCAAAGAGGAAATTGAGCGGTTCAGTATTATCCGAGCGGTGGCAGCAGTAGAAAGAGCAGATGTGGCAATTATCGTCATTGATGCTACAGAAGGAGTAACCGAACAGGATGCCAAGATTGCAGGAATTGCCCATGAGAGAGGAAAAGGAATCATTATTGCAGTCAATAAATGGG
The DNA here is from genome assembly GCA_045124075.1 of Agathobacter sp. Lineage (GTDB taxonomy): Bacteria > Bacillota > Clostridia > Lachnospirales > Lachnospiraceae > Roseburia. The sequence continues at coordinate 38,194 of JBGVLD010000074.1, read as the reverse complement.
ATGCCATTGAGAAGAATAATGATACAGTAAAAGAACATACTGCCAAGATTCGTCAGATCTTAAGTTTTATGCCCTATGCAGAGATCATGTTTATTTCTGCAAAATCCGGTCAGCGTCTACCGAAGATCTTCGATATGATTGATATGGTCATTGAAAATAACAGTATGCGTGTCGCTACAGGTGTCTTAAATGAAATCGTAGCAGAGGCAGTGGCAATGCAGCAGCCACCTACCGATAAGGGAAAACGTTTAAAGATTTACTATGTGACTCAGGTATCGGTAAAACCTCCAACATTTGTTGTTTTTGTAAATGACAAAAATCTGATGCATTTTTCTTATACCAGATATTTGGAGAACAGAATCCGTGAGACTTTCGGATTTAAAGGAACGGCACTGAAATTTATCACAAGGGAACGAAAGGAAGAGTAAATATGATTATCGCCCGTATTATAGCAGTAGTAATTGGATATGTAATTGGAATGTTTCAGACGGGATACTTCTATGGGAAAAAGAATGGAATTGATATCAGAGAGCACGGAAGTGGCAATGCTGGAACCACGAATACCATGCGAACCCTTGGAAAAAAAGCTGGAATTATTACTTTTTTGGGAGACTGTTTTAAAGCCGTGTTGGCAGTCGTACTGGTATGGCTTTTATTCCATGGAAAGTATCCGGAACAGATTCGTATTATTGAACTTTATGCTGGATTTGGAGCCGTATTAGGGCACAATTTCCCTGCTTATCTGAAATTTCAGGGGGGAAAAGGGATTGCCTGTACTGCAGGAGTTATCATTGCTGTCTGCTTAATGGCGGGACCTCTTTGTCTGGTACTTTTTGCGGGGGCTGTGCTGATTACAAAATATGTGTCAGTGGGGTCTATCCTGGTAGTTTGTGCTTTTCTGGTACAGACATTGATCTTTAATGCTTTTGGATGGCTTGGGCTTTCAGGAGCAGGAGCGATCGAATTTAATATTGTAACTGCATGTTTTACCCTTATGGCAATTTGGCGCCATCGGGCAAATATTGTTCGTCTGATGAATGGAACGGAAAACAAGATCGGACAGAAAGCGAAGTAGAATTATGAAAAAAGTTGGTGTGATCGGAGCAGGAAGCTGGGGAACAGCTTTGGCTGTTGTACTGGATAAGAATGGACATAAGGTAACGGTGTGGTCTGTTATTGAAGAAGAGATCATCATGCTGAAAGAGAAGCATGAACATGTGGATAAACTTCCGGGGGTAGCACTTTCTCAGGAGATTCAATTTACTACAGATCTGCAGCAGACCATAACAGATAGTGATATGCTGGTGCTGGCAGTGCCATCGGTATTTACCAGAAGCACAGCAAAGAGTATGGCCCCTTTTGTAAAAGAGGGTCAGACTATTGTCTGCGTGGCAAAGGGAATTGAGGAAAATACCTTAATGCCTATTTCAGATGTGGTAGAAGAGGAAATTCCACAGGCGGATGTGGCTGTGATGTGCGGACCTTCCCATGCGGAAGAAGTTGGAACAGGACTTCCTACTACGGTTGTGGCGGGAGCAAAGAGTCAGGAAACAGCAGAAAAAATTCAGGATGTTTTCATGAATGAAGTCTTTCGTGTATACACAAGTCCAGATGTTCTGGGGATGGAACTGGGAGGTTCCCTGAAGAATGTCATAGCCCTTGCAGCAGGTATGGCGGATGGTCTGGGCTATGGAGATAACACCAAAGCTGCCTTGATTACCAGAGGAATTGCGGAATTAAGCCGCCTGGCAATTGCCATGGGAGCAAAAACAGAGACACTTTTTGGACTCACAGGAATCGGTGATTTGATCGTTACCTGTGAAAGTAAGCACAGCCGTAACAGAAAAGCTGGAATGTTGATGGGGCAGGGGTATACCATGGATGAAGCGACCAAAGAGGTCAAGATGGTAGTAGAAGGAATCTATTCTGCTAAGGCTGCCCAGTCACTGGCTGAGAAATATCAGGTGGAAATGCCAATCATTAAGGAAGTAAATCAAGTACTTTTTGAAGGAAAATCTGTAAAAGAAGCCGTTCATGAATTAATGGGCAGAGAGAAGCGAAGTGAGCATGAAAATCTGGAGTGGAGCAAATAACATGGAAATTAAACTGAAAAAATTAACAGAAACAGCAAAAACACCTACCAGAGGCAGTGAATATGCGGCGGGCTATGATTTATATGCAGATATTAGCGAGAAAGTAGAAGTAGGACCTCACACCACCGTAAAAATTGGTACCGGTCTTGCTATGAGTATTCCTCATGGTTATTTTGGTGCGGTTTTTGCAAGAAGCGGACTGGCCACCAAAGAAAGCCTTCGCCCGGCAAACTGTACAGCCGTCATTGATTCTGATTATACGGGAGAATGGTTTATTCCATTACATAATGACAGTGATGAAGTGCGCTATATTATGCCTCATGACCGGATCGCACAGTTAGTGGTTATGCCATTTATGCCGGCAGAGTTTGAGGAAGTAGAAGAACTTGAGACTACAGAGCGTGGGGCTGGAGGGTTTGGCAGTACAGGGAAGCAATAAAAAGGTTTCGTCAATTGTGACAAGAACCATTGTAAATCTTTGGCGGATTGCCTATAGCCTTTTGGACAGGAATTCGTTAATATTAATATTATCAAAGGTCCGTACAGGACATAATAGGAATTAATACTTAGGAGGTATTTTTTAAATGGCAAGTTTATCATTAAAGAACGTTTGCAAAGTTTACCCAAACGGTTTTGAAGCAGTTAAAGATTTCAACCTTGAAGTTGAAGACAAAGAATTTATCATTTTCGTAGGACCATCTGGATGTGGTAAATCTACTACACTTCGTATGATCGCTGGTCTGGAAGATATTTCTTCTGGTGATCTTATCATCGACGGAAAAATTGTTAATGACGTAGAACCAAAGGATAGAGATATCGCAATGGTATTCCAGAACTACGCATTATATCCACATATGACAGTATTTGATAACATGGCATTCGGTCTGAAATTAAGAAAAGTACCAAAGGCTGAAATCAAACAGAAAGTTGAAGAAGCAGCAAGAATTCTTGACCTGGAGAAATTATTAGATCGTAAACCAAAGGCTTTATCTGGTGGACAGAGACAGCGAGTTGCTATGGGTCGTGCTATCGTTCGTAATCCTAAAGTATTCCTTATGGATGAGCCTTTATCCAACCTGGATGCAAAACTTCGTGTACAGATGAGATCTGAGATTGCTTCCTTACATAACAGATTAGGTGCTACAATAATCTACGTAACACATGATCAGACAGAAGCTATGACACTGGGAACCAGAATCGTAGTATTAAAAGATGGTGTAATCATGCAGGTTGATTCTCCACAGAAATTATACAATGAGCCAAACAACTTATTCGTTGCAGGATTCATCGGATCTCCTCAGATGAACTTCATTGATGCTGAAGCAGTAGTAGAAGGATCTAAAGTGAATCTTAAATTTGGTCAGTTTGCTGTTGAATTACCAGAAGAGAAAGCTAAGAAATTAATCGATGGCGGATACGCTGGAAAGAAAGTTGTATTAGGTATCAGACCAGAAGATATCAGTGATACAGCTGAAGCTATTGCAAAGAATCCACATGCAGTAATCGAGTCTGATGTAACTGGATACGAATTATTAGGTGCAGAAGTTCTGTTATACTACACTGTTGCTGGTGCTAATATGACAGCAAGAGTTGGATCTGATACACCTGCTCGTTACGGTGACCACATCAAACTTGCTTTAGATACATCTAAGATTCACGTATTCGATAAAGAAACTGAATTGACAATTACTAACTAGTCATTTAAAATTCTATATAGTGGTAAATTATCAAACCGGGTGTGAATATATTACACCCGGTTTCTTAAGTGACGGAGGATTGCATGATATCAAATCAGAAATTGCAGAATGCATTAAATGAAATGAAAGAAATTACAAAACGTGATATGGCGCTTTTTAATATAAAGGGAAAGTTAATGGCTCATACCACGGATGTGGATAAGGCTATGGAACAGATTGTCAGCGAATTTGGGACATCTATGGCGGAAACACAATCCTACCGGGAGTTTCAGTTTTATAAAGTGGTTGTTGAAGGGGAAGTTGAGTATATCTATATGCTTCGGGGAAATGATGAAGCAGCTTTTGTTATTGGGCAGATGGCAGTGTGCCAGATTCGAAATCTGGTGATTTCCATGGAGGAACAGTTCGATCGAAATAATTTTATTCAGAATGTTCTGTTGGGGAATATGTTAACAGTGGACATTTATACAAGAGCAAGAAAAATGCACATTGAACCGGCTGCCAGAGTTGTGTATGTGATTGACACTGGGAAAAAAGGCAATGATGTGGCTATTGAAATGGTAAAGAATCTATCTGATTTGAAGTCTGGGGATTTTGTTACCTGTCTGGATGAACACAGTATCATTCTGATTAAGGATATCAAGCATATTTCAGAAGAAAAACGGGAAGAAGAGTTAAAGAACATTGCGGACAGTCTTGTAGATAGTCTCCACATGGAAGCTATGATCAAAGTAAGAGTGGGATATGGAAATGTAGTAGAACAGATTCCGGAGATTGCAGCATCCTATCAGGAAGCTAAGCTGGCTTTAGAGGTTGGAAGGGTGTTCTATGCAGAATATGACACGATTTCATATGGAAAATTAGGAATAGGAAGACTTATTTATCAGCTTCCTATGAGTTTATGCAATATGTTTATAAAAGAAGTTTTTGGGGACCATGTGCCGGAAATTTTAGAAGATGAGGAAGCAATGTCTACCATTAACAAATTTTTTGATAACAATCTGAATATTTCAGAGACAGCCAGACAGCTCTATGTACATAGGAATACTTTGGTGTATCGTCTGGAACGAATTGAAAAGGCAATCGGATTGGATATTCGTACTTTTGAAGATGCGATGACATTTCGAATTGCAGTGATGGTACTGGCTCATATGAAGAACCAGGGCCAGGATTAAGAGGAGTGAAACAAATGGCGAAGCAGACCGCATATGATGAAAGCAGTATATCCGTCTTAGAGGGACTGGAAGCAGTAAGAAAAAGGCCAGGAATGTATATTGGAAGCGTTTCCAGAAAAGGTTTAAATCATCTGATTTACGAAATCGTAGATAACTCTGTGGATGAGCATTTGGCGGGGGAATGTGATACTATCTGGGTAACACTGGAAAAGGACGGTTCCTGTACGGTAGAAGATAATGGACGTGGAATTCCGGTTGGTATGCATGCAAAAGGAGTTTCAGCAGCCAGAGTAGTATTTTCCACCTTGCATGCTGGTGGAAAATTTGATAATGCCGCATATAAGACCAGTGGAGGTCTTCACGGCGTGGGTTCCTCTGTTGTAAATGCTCTTTCTACTTATCTTGACGTGGAAATCAGCAGAGAAGGCTTTATTCACCATGATAGATATGAAAGGGGAAATCCTACCGTAAAACTGGAAAACGGTCTTCTTCCAACTTTGGGAAAAACAAAGAAAACAGGAACAAAGATTAATTTCCTTCCTGATCCAGAGATTTTTGAGAAGACTCGGTTTAAAGAAGATGAAGTAAAGAGCCGTATGCATGAAACAGCATACTTAAATCCAAATCTAACCATTATCTACGAAGACCGAAGAGGCACAGAAGTTGAGCATATTGAATATCATGAGCCAGATGGAATTATTGGTTTTGTAAAAGATATCAATAAGAATCTGGAAGTTCTCCATGATGTGATCTATTTCAAAGGAGAATGTGAAGGGATCACCGTGGAAGCAGCGGTTCAGTATACCAATGAATTCCACGAGAATATTCTTGGATTTTGTAACAATATTTACAATGCCGAGGGCGGGACCCATATCACAGGATTCAAGACAGTTTTCACTACGATCATTAACTCCTATGCCAGGGAACTGGGGATTTTAAAAGAAAAAGATATGAATTTTACAGGGGCTGATGTTCGAAACGGAATGACTGCGGTTATATCTATTAAGCATCCAGATCCTCGTTTTGAAGGACAGACCAAGACAAAACTGGATAATCAGGACGCTTCTAAGGCTACTGCCAAGGTAGTGGGAGACGAAATCCAACTGTTCTTTGATAAGAATTTAGAGACTTTAAAAGCGGTCATTTCCTGCGCGGAAAAGGCAGCTAAGATCCGTAAGACAGAAGAGAGGGCAAAGACCAATCTTTTGACGAAGCAGAAATTCTCCTTTGATTCCAATGGAAAACTGGCAAACTGTGAAAGTCGGGACGCTGCCAAATGCGAAATCTTTATCGTAGAGGGAGATTCTGCTGGAGGCTCAGCGAAAATGGCAAGAAATCGTATGTATCAGGCAATTATGCCAATTCGTGGTAAGATTTTGAACGTAGAGAAGGCAAGTATTGATAAAGTCCTTGCTAATGCAGAAATTAAGACAATGATCAATGCCTTTGGCTGTGGGTTTTCTGAAGGATATGGTAATGATTTTGATATTACGAAGCTCCGTTATGATAAGATTATTATTATGGCAGATGCGGACGTAGATGGAGCTCATATTTCTACTTTACTTTTAACGCTGTTCTATCGTTTTATGCCGGAATTGATTTTTGAAGGACATGTGTATGTGGCAATGCCGCCTCTTTACAAGGCAATCCCATCTAAGGGAGAGGAAGAGTACCTGTATGATGACGCGGCTTTGGATAAGTATCGAAAGACTCATAAGGGAAACTTTACATTACAGAGATACAAAGGTCTTGGTGAAATGGACGCAGATCAGCTCTGGGAGACTACGTTGAATCCTGAGACCCGTATGTTAAAGAAAATTGAGATCGAAGATGGCCGAATGGCATCTGATGTAACAGCTATGTTAATGGGAACGGATGTACCGCCTCGTAAGGCATTTATTTATGAACATGCCCATGATGCGGATCTGGATATTTAATAGAAGAAGGAAACAGGTATGACGGAAGAAAGTACAATTATCCGGACAGAATATTCGGAGTTAATGCAAAAATCATACATTGACTATGCCATGAGCGTTATCATTGCCCGTGCGCTGCCGGATGTAAGAGACGGGCTCAAACCAGTACAGAGAAGAACTTTGTACGATATGTATGAACTGGGAATCCGATATGATAAACCATACAGAAAGAGTGCTCGTATTGTAGGTGATACCATGGGTAAATATCACCCTCATGGAGACTCCTCCATTTATGACGCATTAGTTGTCATGGCACAGGATTTTAAAAAGGGGCTTCCATTAGTAGATGGGCATGGTAACTTTGGTTCCATTGAAGGAGACGGTGCGGCTGCAATGCGATACACGGAAGCCAGGCTTCAGAAAGTGACTCAGGAGGCCTATCTTGCAGATCTGGATAAGGGAGTCGTAGATTTTGTTCCGAACTTTGATGAGACAGAGAAAGAACCGGAGGTCCTTCCGGTTAAAGTGCCGAATCTATTGATTAATGGAGCAGAAGGTATTGCGGTGGGTATGGCAACCAGTATTCCACCTCACAATTTTGGAGAGGTCATTAATGGGGTCATTGCCTATATGAAGAATCCAGATATTACCACTATGGAAATGATGCAGTATATTCCAGGACCGGATTTTCCGACTGGAGGAATTGTGGCAAATAAAGATGATCTTGCGGCAATTTATGAAACAGGAATGGGCAAGATCAAGGTGCGTGGTAAGGTGGAGATCGAATCTGTAAAAGGCGGCAGAGAGCGTCTGGTCATTACAGAGATTCCTTACACCATGATCGGTGCTAATATTGGAAAATTTTTAAATGATGTATACAGTCTGGTAGAGACGAAAAAGACCAGTGATATTGTAGATATTACCAACCAGTCTTCTAAAGAAGGAATTCGTATTGTTTTAGACCTGAAAAAAGGAGCAAATATCGAAGAACTGGAGAATCTTTTGTATAAGAAGACCAAGCTGGAAGATACCTTTGGAGTAAATATGCTGGCGGTTGCAGATGGAAGACCGGAAACTATGGGAATCATTCCAATTATCCGTCACCATGTAAACTTTCAGTATGAGATTGCTACCAGAAAATATAAGACTTTACTGGCCAAAGAGCTGGATAAGAAAGAGATTCAGGAAGGACTTATCAAGGCATGTAATGTTATTGATTTGATCATCGAGATTCTTCGTGGCAGTAAAAATATTAAGGATGCAAAAGCCTGTCTGACTCACGGTGAGACAGAGAATATTACATTTAAATCCAATGCCTCCCGGTTAATGGCAGAACAGCTTTGTTTCTCCGAACGTCAGGCAACAGCTATATTAGAAATGCGCCTTTACAAATTGATTGGTTTGGAAATTGAAGCTTTAATGAAAGAGCATGAAGAGACTCTTGCCAACATTGTGGCGTATGAAGATATTTTAAATAATCGAAGCTCTATGGCAAAAGTAATTATTAAGGAGTTAAAGACTTTCCAGAAGGCTTATGCTTCAGAAAGAAAGACTAAAATTGATAACTTAAAAGAAGCAGTTGTGGTTGAAAAGAAGATTGAAGAGCAGGATGTGGTATTCTTGATGGATCGTTTTGGTTATGCCAAGACGATTGATCCTTCTGTTTATGAAAGAAATAAAGATACAGCAGATGCAGAGAACCGCTACGTCTTTACCTGTAAGAATACGGATAAGATTGCAGTCTTTACCGATAAGGGACAGCTACATTTGATTAAGGTTATGGATCTTCCTTATGGGAAATTCCGAGATAAGGGCACTCCGATTGACAATATCAGCAATTATGACAGTAAAGAAGAATCCTTTATTTATGTGGCTGGATTAGAAGAGTTGTCAAAACATAAATTAATTTTTGGTACAAAAACAAGTATGTTAAAACTGGTAGAAGGAAGCGAATTTGTGGTAGCAAAGAAGACTACGGCTGCTACCAAGCTTTCGGAAGATGATGAAGTGCTTCTGGTTCATATGTTGAAAGCGGAAGAGACTATTGTTATGCGTTCTTCCAAGGATATGTTCCTTCGGGTTGCTTGTCAGTCCATTCCGGAGAAGAAAAAAGGCGCAGTTGGTGTCCGTGGCATGAAACTGGATGCAAAAGATTATCTGACTCACATTTATTTCCTGGAGGAGGGAGATAATCAGAGTGTAGAAGTAAAAGGCAAAGAAGTTGTTTTGAACCGGCTCCATGTGGGAAACCGGGATACGAAAGGTGTAAGAAAATAATGCTGACATTTGATGAGGCTAGAGAATTTATTAATAATGCTTCCAAAAGGGGGAGTGTGTTAGGCTTAGAAAGTATTGAAAATCTGATGGAAGAACTGGGATGGCAGGATACAGTTCCTATGATTCATATTGCAGGAACCAACGGAAAGGGCTCGGTGGGAGCCTATCTTGCTTCCATTTTCCGTGAAGCGGGACTTCATGTGGCGCGCTACACTTCTCCAGCGGTCTTTGATCCGTTGGAAGTATGGCAGTTCGACGGAGAAAATATTAGTCAGGATGAATATGCACAGATAATGTCACAGGTAAAATCTGCCTGTGACATTATGGCGTCTAAAGGGAAACCTTATCCTACAGTATTTGAAATCGAAACGGCAGCTGCTTTCTTATATTTTCATTTAAAAAGAACAGATATTGCTTTAGTGGAAGTTGGTATGGGTGGAAGTACAGATGCTACCAATATTATGAAGAAACCTCTGGCATCCGTCATTACCACCATTAGTTTTGATCATATGCAGTTTTTAGGGGGGAGCCTGAAAGAAATTGCTGAGGTCAAAGCCGGCATTATAAAACCAGGATGCCCAGTCTTTTCTGCAGATCAGGTAGGAGAAGTGACAGATGTATTATTGCATGTTGTTGATAAAAATAAAACTACGATTAAATTTGTTGACGACGATAATATCCGACTTATGAAGCAGATTCCAGGAAACATGGTTTTTTCTTATGGGATGGAAGAGGAACTGATTCTGGAAACAAAGATGGCAGGCAGTTATCAGATGAAAAATGCGGCTCTGGCGGTGGAATGTGCCCGTTCCGTTTTACCGGTTCTTAAGGAAAAACACTTCTTACCAGATATTTCCTGGCAGCAAACACAGGAAAGGGTAGGAGATTGTATCAAAATGGGGATTGGCAAGGCCTTTTGGCCGGGCAGATTTGAAATCACAGCAACAAATCCCTATGTGATTCTGGATGGAGCCCACAATGAAGATGCCGCAATTCAGTTGGCGAAAACCTTACAAAACTGTTTTACAAATAAGCGCATAACCTATATAATAGGAGTATTAGCGGATAAGGAGCATGAAAAAATGCTTCACATTATGCTTCCTATGGCGGAAAGAGTATATACCGTAACGCCCCATAATCCAAGAGCTATGGAGGCAGAAGCATTGGCAGAGGAAGCCAAAAGGTTGTACCCAGAGAAATCGATTTTGGCTTGCAAAAGCTGTAAAGAAGCACTTACATTGGCAAAGAAAGATACGGATGTGGTATTGGCTTTCGGTTCATTGTCTTATTTATCGGAAATGAAAGCCTTATTAAAATGCTGACTCTGTGACGAGGCTCGTTCGGCTGGGAATGTGTGAGATTGAGGTTGTATATAGAAATTGTATATAGAAAGGCAAGTGACCAGGATGGATAAAGAAAAAATTATGCAGGGCATGAAGCTGATTTTAGAGGGAATGGGGGAAGATGTGAATCGTCCAGGACTGATGGAGACCCCTCAGCGGATTGCAAGAATGTATGAAGAAATTTTTGCGGGAATGGAGCAGGATGCGTCTGTTCCTCTTTCTAAGACTTTTCCTGTAGAAAATAATGAAATGGTAATTGAAAAAGATATTACCTTTTATTCCATGTGTGAACATCATTTCATGCCTTTTTATGGAAAAGCACATGTGGCATATATTCCAAATGGAAAAGTAGTGGGCTTAAGTAAGCTGGCAAGAACTGTGGAGATCTTTGCAAAAAGACCTCAGATACAGGAACAGATGACAACTCAGATTGTTGACGCAATTATGGAAGAATTAAAGCCCCAGGGAGCTATGGTTATGTTAGAGGCAGAGCATATGTGTATGACCATGAGAGGGGTAAAAAAACCTGGCAGCAAGACTGTGACTTTTGCCGCCCGGGGTGTATTTGAGACAGACAAGATGTATCAGGATAGGTTTTTTCAGTTGACAGGCAGATAAGGAGATAGACATGAAGATTGGAACACGTGATTTTGATATAGAACATATGACATATATTATGGGAATTCTGAACATGACTCCGGATTCCTTTTCCGATGGTGGAAAGTTTAATCAGATGGATGCGGCTCTTTTTCATGTAGAAGAAATGATTAAAGAGGGGGCATCCATTATTGATGTGGGCGGAGAGTCTACAAGACCAGGATATACCAGAATTTCAGACGAAGAAGAAATTCAAAGGGTCACACCAATAATTAAGGAAATAAAAAAGAGGTTTGATATTCCCATATCTATCGATACCTATAAAAGCAAAGTGGCCGTAGCTGCAGTAGAATCCGGAGCTGATCTTATCAACGATATCTGGGGCTTAAAGGCAGATTCTGAAATGGCGAGTGTGGTTGCAGATTTTGGAGTTGCCTGCTGTCTGATGCATAATCGGGTAAATACGGATTACTCTGACTTTATGGAAGATATGCTAAAGGACCTGAAGGAGTCCATTACATTGGCAAAGAAAGCAGGAATTTCAGATGACAAAATTATTTTAGACCCGGGGGTTGGATTTGCAAAATCCTACGAGCAGAATCTGATTGCGATACAACAGGTGGGGAGACTGAAAGAACTGGGGTATCCAGTACTTCTTGGAACTTCCCGGAAATCTGTGGTGGGACTGACATTAGATACAGACAAGAAGGAAAGAGTAGAAGGAACCTTGGTAACCTCTGTGTTTGGTGTGCAGCAGGGCTGTGCGTTCCTGCGGGTACATGATGTAAAAGAAAATCTTCGGGCAGTAAACATGACTCGGGCAATCATGCAGGGGAGACGATAAAAAGTAGAAAATGATTTCCGGAGAACAACTTCCGGAAAAGAAAGATGTGAGAAATGAGCAGACTGGATTATATAGAAATAACAGGCTTGAAAATATATGCTTATCATGGGGTTCTGGCAGAAGAGAAAAAACAGGGACAGGATTTTTTTGTGAATGCCAGACTTTATTATGATATGGAATCAGCGGCTGCTAAGGATGACTTGGAACAGGCTATTAACTATGCAGAGTGCTGTCAGCTGATTACAGATATTTTTCAAGAGAAATGTTGTGATTTAATAGAGACGGTTTGTGAGAAAGTCTGCCATTGCCTGCTTTTGGCGTATGACAGATTGGAAAAGGTAGAGGTACAGTTGTGTAAACCTCATGCCCCGATTGGGCTTCCTTTTTCCAACGTATCTGTGAATATGGCTAGACAATGGCATAAAGTATATCTTGCCATCGGATCAAATATGGGAGAGAAAAAAGCTCTTATGGACGCAGGAATCCAGGAACTAGCGGAACATCCTTTGATCTTTCTGGGGCAAGTATCGGATTTTATAGAGACAGAACCATATGGGGGTGTGGAACAGGATAACTTCTTAAATGGCTGCTTGGAAATCAAAACTCTTTTGTCACCAGAAGCATTACTGGAGTTTCTTCATGAAGTGGAAGCGCATGCCAATCGCAAGAGGATTGTTCGTTGGGGACCCAGAACTCTGGATTTGGATATTATTTTTTATGATAAAGAAGTTTATGAAAGCGATACTCTGCTTATTCCACATGTGGACATGGAAAACAGGCAGTTTGTCTTAGAACCGTTAAACCAGCTTTGTCCAAATTTCCGGCATCCAGTGTTGGGGAAAACTGTTACACAGCTTTTGCAGGATTTGCAACGAATAGAAAGGCGGAAAAATGAAAGATAATATTGCAACAAAAATCTGGTCCGTAGTTTATCCTCTTGGAATGTATTATGTGACTGTATGCGTGGCACTTTATGTAGCGCAACTGTTCTTTGGCCAGGGAGAAGAATCCTACATGACTTGTCAGATTCTTTCCAGCCTCGTAGCGCTTCCAGTGCTGTATCAGTTCTATCGACAAGATAAAATCTGGGAAGGGACTGCGGGAAAGAAAGTAAAAATTGAAAAAGCACATATTTTTTCTGTTATATATGCAGTAGTGGCAGCGGTTCTTATTGGATTTGCTTTAAATAACATTATTTACATGACTCCACTGGTAGAAATGTCCCAGGGATTTCAGGAAGCAAATCAGAATTTCTATGGAAGTACCCTGTATCTGGAACTTTTAGGTTCAGCTATCATAACCCCTCTTTTGGAGGAACTGTTGTATCGAGGAATCATCTATAAGAGAATGGAGAAGATGACAGGATTTCTTCCGGCCTTACTGGTTTCATCCTTTATCTTTGCCTTTATGCATTTTAATCTGGTGCAGTTCATTTATGCATTTTTGCTGGGGGTGGTGCTGGCGTATATGATGCATGATAAAGGGCATATGTATGTGGCAGCGGCAGGTCATATGGGGGCTAATGCCCTGGCAGTGATCCGAACAGAATTTGGTCTTTTCGAAAATTTTGCAGATGGCAGACCAATGGCATGGATTGTTTCTGTGCTGTGTCTGTTACTGGGAATTCTGGTGCTGTTTCTGGGACGGGAGAAGAAGGAGCAAAAAACGGTAAAATAGTCCAGTTGTTTGTCAAAAAAAGGAGACACAATTTAAACACAATTTAAAAATAAGCCTGTTTTCACACTTTATAAAATAAGGAATTTCGTGTGGAGACAGGCTTAAATTGTGTCTAAGACTAAAAAATAAAAGAAAATCTCATATAATGTTCTGAAAGATGAATTAATAATGTTAAGTAGTCTAATTATTAGACGATTTGACAGAAAATTCCGGTTTACAGTCTAAAAGCTAAGTAGTAAAATGAACCCAGAAAAAAAGAAATACCTTTTTGACACCCCATAAAAGGGAATAAAACAGATTAAAAATCGGAAAGGATATCAGAATGAAAGAACAGTGGAATGAAAGCACAGCAGTTGCAAAAGGCTTATATGATCCAAGATTTGAACATGATAACTGTGGTATTGGTGCAGTGGTAAACATCAAAGGCATTAAAACCCATGATACTGTTTTGAATGCACTGAAGATCGTAGAGAATTTAAAACATAGAGCTGGTAAAGACGCAGATGGAAAAACAGGAGATGGTGTGGGAATTTTGCTTCAGATTTCTCATAAATTCTTCTCTAAAGCAGTAAAGTCCTTAGGAATTGAACTGGGGGAGGAAAGAGATTATGGAATCGGAATGTTCTTCTTTCCACAGGATGAGTTTAAACGGAATCAGGCAAAGAAGATGTTTGAAGTTATCATTGAGAAAGAAGGAATGGAATTTTTAGGATGGCGCGAAGTTCCATGTAATCCGAAGGAATTAGGGGCAAAAGCAGTAGACTGTATGCCATATATTATGCAGGGTTTTGTAAAAAGACCAGAAGATGTAGAAAGAGGGCTGGATTTTGATCGGAAGCTTTATGTTGCAAGACGTGTATTTGAACAGTCTAACGACAATAGTTATGTAGTATCCCTTTCCAGCAGAACTATCGTATATAAAGGAATGTTTTTAGTAGAACAGCTTCGCCTTTTCTTCTCAGACTTACAGGATGAAGATTACGAATCTGCAATTGCTACAGTACATTCCCGTTTTTCCACTAATACAAATCCAAGCTGGGAAAGAGCTCATCCGAACCGTTTCATCGTACATAATGGTGAAATCAATACCATCCGAGGTAATGCAGACAAAATGCTAGCTCGTGAAGAGACCATGGAATCCAGCAGGTTAAGAGGCGAATTCCAGAAAGTACTTCCGGTTATTAATACAGAAGGTTCTGACTCAGCAATGTTGGATAACACCTTGGAATTCCTGGTAATGAGTGGAATGGAACTACCACTTGCAGTTATGATACTGATTCCAGAACCATGGGCGAACAACTCAATTATGTCCCAGAAGAAGAAAGACTTCTATCAGTATTATGCAACCATGATGGAGCCATGGGATGGTCCAGCATCCATCCTGTTTTCTGATGGAGATATCATGGGTGCAGTCTTAGATCGTAATGGACTCCGTCCATCCAGATACTATATTACAGATGATGATTATTTAATTCTTTCTTCTGAAGTTGGTGTATTGGAGATTGATCCAACCAAGATTGTGAAAAAAGATCGTCTCCGCCCAGGAAAAATGCTTCTGGTAGATACCGTTGCAGGAAGAGTCATTGGTGATGACGAATTGAAAGAAAAGTATGCAGGAATGCGTCCATATGGTGAATGGATCGACCGCAACATGGTGCGTTTGTCTGACCTTAAGATTCCAAACCTTAGAGTACCGGAATATACCAAACCAGAGAGACAGAGAATGCAGAAGGCCTTTGGTTATACCTACGAATCTTTAAAAGATTCCATTCTACCAATGGCAAAAAATGGAGTGGAAGGGACAGCTGCCATGGGTACAGATACTCCACTGGCTGCTTTATCCGGCAATCAGGAGCCACTGTTCAACTATTTTAAACAGCTTTTTGCCCAGGTAACCAATCCACCAATTGACTCCATTCGTGAGGAAGTGGTAACTTCCACCACCGTTTATATTGGTTCTGCTGGCAACCTGTTAGAGGAAAAACCTGCTAATTGTAAGGTAATTAAAATTGATAACCCAATTTTAACGAATACCGATTTAATGAAAATCAAGAACATGAAGGTGGAAGGCTTTAAAGTAGAAACCATTCCGATTGTTTATTACAAGAACACAAGCCTGGAAAAAGCCGTTGACCGTCTTTTTATTGAGGCAGACAGAGCTTACAGAGATGGAGCGAACATTTTGATTCTTTCTGACAGAGGTGTAGATGACAATCATGTAGCAATTCCTTCTCTATTAGCGGTATCTGCATTACAGCAGTATCTGGTTAAAACAAAAAAGAGAACATCTCTTTCCTTAATCTTAGAATCGGGAGAACCAAGAGAAGTGCATCATTTTGCCACCTTACTTGGTTTTGGTGCCAGTGCCATCAACCCATATCTGGCATTAGACACGGTAAAACAGCTCATTGATGAGCATATGTTAGATAAGGATTACTATGCAGCTATTGATGATTATAACAAAGCTATCATTGGGGGAATTATTAAAATTGCGGCAAAAATGGGTATTTCCACTATTCAGTCCTACATGGGGTCTAAGATTTTTGAAGCAATTGGTGTAGATAAAGAAGTGATTGACAAATATTTCACAAATACCGTAAGCCGTATTGGTGGAATTACCTTAAAGGACATTGAAAAAGACGTAGATTCCCTGCATTCCGCAGCTTATGATCCGCTGGGATTGGAGACAGATCTAACCTTAGACAGCAAGGGTCGTCATAAAATGAGAAGTGGTGCAGATGCCCACCTTTACAATCCGGCCACCATCCATCTGCTTCAGCAGTCTACCAAGAGGGGAGACTATGAATTGTTCAAACAGTACACTCAGTTAGTAGACGAAGAGCAGAAATCCACCAATATCCGTGGACTTATGGACTTTAAATATCCGAAAAAAGGGGTGCCGATTGAAGAAGTAGAAAGTGTAGACTCCATTGTGACCCGTTTTAAGACTGGTGCCATGTCTTATGGTTCTATTTCCAAGGAAGCTCATGAGACTCTTGCCATTGCTATGAACAATCTTCATGGTAAATCTAACACTGGTGAAGGTGGCGAGGATAAAGACAGACTTACCATTGGGGCAGATGGAAAAAACCGTTGTTCCGCAATCAAACAGGTTGCATCCGGACGTTTCGGTGTAACCAGCAGATATTTAACAAGTGCCCAGGAAATTCAGATCAAGATGGCTCAGGGGGCAAAACCAGGAGAAGGCGGACACCTTCCAGGAAAGAAAGTTTATCCTTGGATTGCAAAAACAAGACTTTCTACTCCAGGTGTATCCTTAATTTCTCCACCACCACACCATGACATTTATTCTATTGAAGATTTGGAACAGCTGATCTTTGATCTGAAAAATGCCAACAGAGAGGCCAGAATTTCTGTAAAACTGGTTTCAGAAGCTGGTGTTGGTACTGTTGCAGCTGGCGTTGCAAAAGCGGGAGCTCAGGTAGTTTTGATTTCCGGTTATGACGGAGGAACAGGAGCTGCACCAAGCAGTTCTATCCACAATGCAGGTCTTCCTTGGGAGTTAGGTCTGGCAGAGACCCATCAGACCTTAATTATGAATGGACTTCGTAATAAAGTAAGAATTGAAACTGATGGAAAATTAATGAGTGGTCGTGATGTTGCCATTGCTGCTTGTTTAGGGGCAGAAGAATTCGGTTTTGCTACAGCTCCGCTGGTAACCATGGGTTGTGTAATGATGAGGGTTTGTAACTTAGATACTTGTCCAGCTGGTATTGCAACACAGAATCCGGAGCTTCGCAAACGTTTTGCCGGAAAACCGGAATATGTAGAGAATTTCATGCGTTTTATTGCAGAAGAGCTTCGGGAATACATGGCGAAATTAGGCTGTCGCAGTCTGGATGAACTGGTAGGAAGAAGCGATCTGTTAAAGGTTCGGGATGACTTATCCGAGCGTCAGTCCAGATTAAAACTGGATAACATTTTGAATAATCCATTTGCAGGTGGAAAAGAGAAAGTTATCTTTGATCCAAAACAGGTATATGATTTTGAACTGGAAAAGACCAAAGACTTAAAAGAAGTTCTGACTCAGTTGAAAACTGCCTTAGAAAAGAAGCAGAAGAGAATGATTGATCTGGAAGTAACCAATATTAACCGTTCCCTGGGAACAATTTTTGGTTCTGAAATTACAAAACTCTATGACGATACCTTAGAAGATGATACTTACATTATTAAATGTAAAGGTGCAGGCGGACAGAGTTTTGGTGCCTTCATTCCTAAAGGACTTACCTTAGAACTGGTAGGAGATTCCAACGATTACTTCGGAAAAGGACTTTCCGGCGGTAAACTCATTGTATATCCACCGGCAGGTGTAAACTTTAAGAAAGATGAAAATATTATTATCGGAAACGTTGCTTTATATGGTGCCACCAGTGGTAAGGCATTTATCAATGGTGTAGCAGGAGAGCGTTTCTGCGTAAGAAACTCCGGTGCAACAGCCGTTGTAGAAGGAGTTGGAGATCACGGATGTGAGTATATGACCGGTGGCCGCGTTGTTGTTCTTGGAAAAACCGGAAAGAACTTTGCAGCTGGTATGAGCGGTGGTATTGCTTATGTATTGGATGAAGACAACGACCTTTACATGAGAACCAACAAGTCCATGGTGTTTACAGAAGAAGTAACCAACAAATATGACGTTTTAGAGTTAAAAGAAATGATCAAAGAGCACGTTACTTTGACCAATTCCGAAAAAGGAAAAGAAGTATTAGATCACTTTAGCGAATATCTTCCAAAATTTAAGAAAGTCATTCCATATGATTATAACCGTATGTTAATGGCAATCGTACAGATGGAAGAAAAAGGTTTAAATGCAGAGCAGGCACAGATTGAAGCATTCTATGCCAACACAAGAGGTTAAGGAGGGAAGATGTCATGGGTAAACCAACAGGATTTATGGAATATGACAGAATTAACGCGAAATCGGTAGAACCGAAGGAACGTATTAAAAACTATAATGAATTTCATGTATTCCTCAGCAAAGAAGAACAGCAGAAGCAGGCTTCCCGTTGTATGGAATGTGGTGTGCCTTTCTGTCAGTCAGGAGCTTCCATTGCAGGAATGACTTCCGGCTGTCCTCTTCACAATCTGGTACCGGAGTGGAACGATCTGGTGTATACCGGAAACTGGGAGCAGGCATATAACCGTCTTCATAAGACCAACAACTTCCCGGAATTTACCTCCAGAGTCTGTCCGGCTCTTTGCGAGAAAGCCTGTACTTGTGGAAACTGGGGAGACGCCGTTTCTGTTCGTGACAATGAGCATGGAATTATTGAGACTGCTTATGAAAAAGGCTATGCAAAAGCCCGTGTTCCAAAGGTAAGAACTGGCAAAAAAGTTGCTATTATCGGCTCTGGCCCTTCTGGTCTTGCGGCAGCAGACCAGTTGAACCAGAGAGGTCATCTTGTCACTGTTTTTGAAAGAGATGACAGAGTAGGCGGATTGTTAATGTATGGAATCCCAAACATGAAACTGGAAAAACACATTATTGACCGTAAGATTGATATTATGAAAGAAGAAGGTGTGACTTTCGTGACCGGCTGTAATGTGGGGACAGATAAGAAAGCCGCTGATCTGTTAAAGGAATTTGACCGTATTATTCTTTGCTGCGGTGCAAAGAATCCTCGTGATATCAAGGCACCGGGAAGAGATGCAAAAGGAATCTATTTTGCAGTAGATTACTTATCTCAGACCACGAAGAGTCTGTTGGATTCCGGCTTAAAGGATGGAAAATATGTTAGCGCAAAAGGCAAAAACGTGGTAATCATTGGTGGTGGAGACACCGGAAATGACTGTGTAGGAACCGCCATTCGTCAGGGAGCAAAATCTGTTACCCAGCTAGAAATGATGCCTTGTCCGCCAACGGAGCGTGCGGCAAACAATCCGTGGCCAGAATGGCCAAAGGTCTTAAAGACCGACTACGGCCAGGAAGAAGCCATTGCCATGTTTGGTAGCGATCCACGTATTTATCAGACCACAGTAAAAGAATTCCACAAGGACAAGAACGGCAACTTAAACGGTCTTACAATTGTAAGTCTCGAAAGTAAAAAAGACGAAGCTACCGGACGCATGAACATGGTAGAAGTTGCCGGTTCTGAGAAGAAAATTCCGGCAGAACTGGTACTAATCGCAGCAGGATTTCTTGGTACAGAGAGCTATATTGCTAAGGCATTTGGTGTAGAATTAAATCAGAGAACCAACGTCTCTACCGCCGCAAACAGCTATGCAACTTCTATAAAGAATGTTTATACTGCAGGTGATATGCACCGGGGACAGTCCTTAGTTGTATGGGCAATCCGGGAAGGAAGAGAAGCGGCCAGAGAAGTGGATGAAAGTCTGATGGGATATTCTTATCTGTCAGTGCAGTAAGTCGCGCGTTCAATCTGCCAGATTGGACATATAGCGAAAAAATGCTCAAAAATGTCCAATTTAATAGCATATATCGTGAAAAATGAGGGGTTTTCGAGGCGAAAAAGCCCTCATTTTCCATATGGAGAAAAAGTTTCTTCCTATGTCCAAAAATTTGCAAAAAATTGGTAGGTAGAAAGAGACTATTTTTCTATATGTCCAACCGGATTGGCGAGTTTGCCGTGTAAAGCCCCACTGGAAAAGAAAAAACTGCAAAGCGGATTGGCGAGTTTGCCGTGTAAGAGTGAGTGTACGCACTCCGCATTATTATGACAGGAGAGAAAAATATGGATTTTACAGCATTTGATACTAAAAAAATGGATGAGTATGCGGCTCGGGCAAAGGAAGCCTGGGGAAATACAGAAGCTTATAAAGAATTTGAAGAAAAGACAAAGAACAAAACAGATGAGCAAATGAAGGAGACTGTAGGGGATCTGATGAAGCTATTTGTTCAGTTTGGAGAAATGAAGAATCAGGCACCGGCCGCTGAAATGGTTCAAGGGCAGGTGAAAAAATTGCAGGACTTCATTACGGAGCATTATTATCATTGCACGGATGAAATCCTAGCCGGACTGGGAAAGATGTATAGCGCTGGTGGAGAAATGACAGAGAATATCAACAAAGCGGGTGGAGAAGGTACTGCCCAATTTGTGACAGAGGCAATTGCAGTGTATTGTAATAAATAAAAGATAGACAAGGATAGTATCGTAGAAAATTTCTGCGATGTTGTCCTTTTTTAGGATTATGTGGTATCATCTTAGAAGATTTGATAAGAATAAAATACAAAAAGGATGAATAAACATGTCAAAGCTAATATTTTTTGATATTGACGGAACCATATGGGATGAACATATGGAAATTCCAGAAAGTACCATAGAAACCATAAAGAAACTGAAAGAAAATGGATATAAGACTTTTCTCTGCAGCGGAAGAGCTAGAGGCAATATCTGTTCGAAAAAACTTATAGACTTAGGATTTGATGGAATCGTTGCAGCCTGCGGAAATCATGTGGAAATGGATGGAGAGATTATCTATGAAAAGCTGCTTCCGGAGGATATGGTAAAACGAATCATTTCTTTATTAAAAGAGTGTAAAATGCCAGTGGTGTTAGAAGGACCCAAGTATCACTGGATCGACCAGAAGGGATTTGAAGCGGATCCATTTGTACTGTATCTGTTTCAGGATATGGGAGAACATGCCAAGCCGTTGAAAGGATACGAAGAAGATATTCGAATTAACAAATTTTCCGGAGATATTATAGAAGGAACAGATTTTGCCAGGATTGAAAAGGAAATGGCAACAGACTTTGATGTACTTCGCCATGAAGGAAATGTAGTGGAGTTTGTTCCCAAAAATACTTCTAAGGCTACGGGAATCCAATGGCTCTGTGAGTACTTGAAAGTGTCGGTAGAAGATACCTATGCCATTGGAGACAGTATTAACGATCTGGATATGTTAAATTTTGTGGGGCATGGTATTGCTATGGGAAATGGCACAAAAGCTGCAAAAGAGGCAGCAGAATTTGTGACAAAAGATCTTCATGAGGATGGAATCTACCACGCTATGAAGCATTACGGGTTGATTTAGAATATTGATAGGAGTAACCACTCTGAAGAATTGCAAAGCTGCGGCAGATGGCTCACGGACATTGGCTGAAAATTAATTAGATATAAAAACATTAAAAAAGTATAAAAACAACAAAGAGAGGAAAAAGCGAGAAAACGAGAGAAAAAGAGAGAATATATAAGAAAAAGTGGAAAATAGTAATTATAAATCCGCTTGCGATGGGAAAAAGAAAAAACTATTATATAACCATCGGTTAGCACTCGAAGTGAACGAGTGCTAATAATCAAAAGAAGAACATAGAATAGAAGAGATTAAGGAGGCATTTCATCATGAAATTAGTACCATTAACAGACAGAGTTGTATTAAAACAGCTGGAAGCAGAAGAAACTACAAAATCAGGAATCATTTTAACAAGCTCCGCACAGGAAAAACCACAGGAAGCAGAAGTTATTGCTGTTGGACCAGGTGGAATGGTTGATGGAAAAGAAGTAGTTATGCAGGTAAAAGAAGGACAGAAAGTTATCTATTCCAAATACTCCGGAACAGAAGTAAAATTAGAAGGTCAGGAATATATCATTGTAAGACAGAATGACATTCTTGCAGTAGTAGAATAATCATAAAAAATCAGAAAGAAGGAAATAATCATGGCAAAAGAAATCAAATATGGATCAGAAGCAAGAGCAGCATTAGGCGCAGGTGTAGATAAACTGGCAAATACAGTAAGAGTAACTTTAGGACCAAAAGGAAGAAACGTAGTATTAGACAAATCTTTCGGGGCTCCACTTATTACAAATGATGGTGTTACCATTGCAAAGGAAATTGAACTGGAAGATGCATTCGAAAACATGGGCGCACAGCTGGTAAAAGAAGTAGCAACCAAGACAAATGATGTAGCTGGTGATGGTACCACAACTGCAACTGTACTTACCCAGGCAATGGTTCAGGAAGGAATGAAGAACCTGGAAGCAGGCGCAAATCCAATCGTTTTACGTCGTGGTATGAAAAAAGCTACTGATTGTGCAGTAGAAGCATTAAGAGAAATGAGCCAGAAAGTAAACGGAAAAGAGCAGATTGCAAAAGTTGCAGCTATTTCCGCTGGAGATGAAGAAGTTGGTAATTTAGTAGCAGACGCTATGGAAAAAGTTACAAACGATGGTGTTATCACAATTGAAGAATCCAAGACTATGGTAACAGAACTTGATCTGGTAGAAGGTATGCAGTTCGATCGTGGATATGTTTCCGCATATATGTGTACAGATATGGATAAGATGGAAGCGTCTTTAGATGATCCATATATTTTGATTACAGATAAGAAGATTTCCAACATCCAGGAAATCCTTCCACTGTTAGAGCAGATTGTACAGTCTGGTGCAAGATTACTCATCATTGCAGAAGACATCGAAGGAGAAGCTTTAACTACCTTAATCGTTAACAAACTTCGTGGAACCTTCAACGTAGTAGCAGTAAAAGCACCTGGATATGGTGACAGAAGAAAAGCTATGTTAGAGGATATTGCAGTGTTAACCGGTGGTCAGGTAATTAGTTCTGATTTAGGTCTGGAATTAAAAGATACTACTTTAGATATGTTAGGACGCGCAAAATCCGTTAAAGTTCAGAAAGAGAACACAGTTATTGTTGACGGTGCAGGAGATAAAGACGCAATTCAGGCAAGAATTCACCAGATCAAAGGCCAGATTGAAGAAACAACATCTGAATTTGATAAGGAAAAACTTCAGGAAAGACTTGCAAAAATGGCAGGTGGCGTAGCAGTGATTCGTGTTGGTGCTGCAACAGAAACAGAGATGAAAGAAGCAAAACTTCGTATGGAAGATGCTTTAAATGCAACAAGAGCAGCAGTAGAAGAAGGAATTATCGCAGGTGGCGGATCTGCATACATTCATGCATCTGCAAAGGTTACAGCATTAGCTGATTCCTTAGAAGGAGATGAGAAGACTGGTGCAAAAGTAATCTTAAAAGCACTGGAAGCCCCGCTTTACTACATTGCAGCAAACGCAGGTTTAGAAGGTGCAGTTATTATTAATAAAGTAAAAGAGTCTGCAGAAGGAATTGGATTTAACGCAGCAACAGAAGAATACGTAGACATGGTTGCAAGCGGAATCCTTGATCCTGTAAAAGTAACAAGAAGTGCACTTCAGAACGCAACTTCTGTAGCTTCTACTTTACTTACTACAGAATCAGCAGTAGCAAACATCAAAGAAGACGCACCAGCCATGCCAGCAGGAGCAGGAATGGGCGGAATGATGTAAGAACACTGCGTGTCAATTAATCAATCTTTATATAAAGAACATCGGCAAAAGCCGTAGTACAACAGGCACATCACCAAAAGATGTGCCTGTTTGGATTTCAAGAAACTTTACCGGAAAGCTTGCCACACAATCAATGGCTATGTTATAATAGAGACTGATTGTAATCATCAAATAAATTTTTTATATTAAATGATTTGATAAAAGTTAAAACGGAGGAATTATGAGTAAAGTTATTGTTATGACCGATAGCAACAGCGGTATTACCCAGTCCGAAGCGAAAGAGCTTGGAATTGTAGTGCTTCCAATGCCATTTTACATCGATGATAAGATGTATTATGAAGATATCGATCTAACGCAGGAACAGTTCTATGAGAGATTGAAAGAGGATTGTGAGATTAAGACATCCATGCCTTTGGTGGGTGAATTGACAGGTAAGTGGGATGAACTTCTGGAAGAGTATGATGAAATCGTATACATTCCTATGTCTTCAGGATTAAGCAGCTCTTGTGAAACTGCATATATGTTGTCTCAGGATTATGATGGAAAAGTTCAGGTGGT
Source organism: Agathobacter sp. (assembly GCA_045124075.1). Classification (GTDB taxonomy): domain Bacteria; phylum Bacillota; class Clostridia; order Lachnospirales; family Lachnospiraceae; genus Roseburia. Next base: position 13,761 of record JBGVLD010000074.1, on the reverse strand, counting down.
AAATAACCAGCGAATTTCTGTGACTCAGCGTCAATCTGTTTATGACGCCATGGAGATGGTAGAAAAAGGAAAAAACGCTGCGGAAATCAAGGCTGTTTTAGAAGAAGTAAAACTGGAGTCTTCCATTTATATTATGGTAGATACACTCTATTACCTGAAAAAGGGTGGAAGAATCACTCCTGCCGCCGCTGCTCTTGGTACTTTGCTTAAATTAAAGCCAGTACTTCAGATTCAGGGTGAGAAACTGGATGCTTTTGCAAAAGCCCGCACAGCAAAGCAGGGCAAGAGTATTATGATGGAAAGCATGAAGAGGGATTTTTCAGAGCGTTTCCATGATCCAGAAGGAAAAAATATGCATCTGGAAATAGCATATACTTTTGACAAAGAAGGGGCAGAAGCGTTCAAAGCAGAAGTTCAGGAAGCTTTTCCCGGAATGGAGATCATTATGGATCCTCTTTCTCTTTCCGTGTCTTGTCATATTGGACCAGGAGCATTGGCAATTGCCTGCTCTAAGAAGATATCCGTAGATTAATACCGTTAGTAATTTTTATTCCGGCTTTCGGGCAGGAGATATATTTTGACATATTAGGAGGAAATAAATAAATGGTTAAAGCAGTAGTTGGCGCCAACTGGGGCGATGAAGGAAAAGGTAAGATTACAGATATGCTGGCAAAACAGGCCGACATTATTGTACGTTTTCAGGGAGGCGCAAATGCCGGACATACCATCGTAAACGATTATGGTAAATTTGCACTGCATACCCTTCCATCTGGTGTATTCTACGATCATACCACCAGCATCATTGGAAATGGTGTGGCTCTCAATATTCCTGTTCTGTTCAATGAGATTAAATCCATTACAGACAGAAATGTACCTGAACCTAAGATTCTTGTTTCAGACCGTGCCCAGATTGTAATGCCATATCACATTTTATTTGACCAGTATGAAGAAGAACGTCTGGGAGGAAAATCTTTCGGTTCTACAAAATCCGGTATTGCACCTTTCTATTCTGATAAGTATGCAAAAATTGGATTTCAGGTAAGCGAATTGTTTGATGAAGAACTTTTAAAAGAAAAAGTAGTTCGTGTGGCAGAGCAGAAGAATGTTCTCTTAGAGCACTTATATCATAAGCCACTGATCAATCCGGAAGAATTATTAGAGACATTAAATGAATACAGAGATATGGTGGCTCCATATGTATGTGATGTATCTGCCTTCTTAGATAAAGCAATCAAAGAGGGAAAGACCATTCTTTTGGAAGGACAGCTGGGAACATTAAAAGATCCAGATCACGGAATTTATCCAATGGTAACTTCTTCCTCTACATTGGCGGCTTATGGTGCAATTGGTGCTGGAATTCCTCCATATGAGATCAAACAGGTTATTACCGTTTGTAAAGCATACTCCTCTGCAGTAGGAGCAGGTGCTTTTGTAAGTGAAATCTTCGGAGACGAAGCAGACGAATTAAGAAGACGCGGTGGTGACGGAGGCGAATTCGGTGCTACTACAGGACGTCCAAGACGTATGGGGTGGTTCGATTGTGTTGCTTCTAAGTATGGATGTCGTTTACAGGGAACCACAGACGTTGCCTTTACAGTGCTGGATGTATTAGGATATTTAGATGAAATTCCAGTATGTGTTGGTTATGAAATAGATGGAGAAATAACAACTGAGTTCCCAGTGACCAGCAAGCTGGAGAAGGCAAAACCAGTTCTTAAGACTCTTCCAGGATGGAAGACCGATATTCGTGGTATCAAGACCTACGAAGAACTTCCAGAGAATTGTAGAAAATACATTGAGTTCGTAGAAGAACAAATCGGATTCCCAATTACCATGGTTTCTAATGGACCGGGAAGAGATGATATTATTTACAGAAATAAATAGGATTGCTTAATGTAATCACTGCGGGAAGAAAGAGGCTGGAGTCGGGAGACTTTGGCTTCTTTTGGTATAATGGAGAAGGAAAAATGAGTTTACAGTATAATATTACCTTAGAAGTGGCAGCTGCCCTATATACCTTAATGATGTATATATTCCTGGTAATTCAATATCCTGTTAAGACGGAAATGAACCGGGAATTCCGGAAACTGGTAATTTTGTGTTTTCTTACCACGGTTCTGGATGTAGTAACTGGAATTACCATTAGTTATGGTGCTTGTATTCCACCGATGTTGAATTGCATATTCAACACAGTTTATTTGACAGTAAGTGCCATATATGGTTATCAATTTGTGTATTATGCGCTGTGTTTTGTTTACGATGCGCCGGAATCCCAGCTATCCATGCGAATGAATCAGGTGGTGTGTGGTCTGTATTTTGTTCTGCTTTTTGTGAATTTATTTACAGGCTTGGTATTTTCCTTTGATGAACAAGGACGGTATATTCATGGACCAGTCTATCTGATTTCCTTTTTTATTCCGTTTTATTTTATGATTTATGCAGCAATTCATTTCGTTCGAGAAAATGATCGGTGCTCTAAGAGGCAGAAAATAGCGTTATGGACTGGAGTGGGAATTTCCATGGGCGGATGCTTGTTGCAACCAATCTTTTTTCCGGATATTCTAATGGGGATGTTTGCAGTATCTCTTGCTATGTTCATTATGTTGTTCACTCTGGAAACACCGAATTTTCAGAAGCTTAATCAGACGATGGAAGAATTGGAAAGCACAAAACAGCAGGCAGAACAGGCAAAGAATCGCGCGCAGGATGCCAATAAAGCAAAATCCCGTTTCCTTACCAATGTATCCCGGGAAGTGAAGACTCCAATTGCCGCAATACTGGAATATGATGAAAAGATATTAGAGGAGAGTAATGAAGCCAAAATAAAAGAGTATGCGGTCTATGTTCGTTCCTCTGGACGAATGCTTCTTTCTATGATGAATGATATTTTAGATTTTACCAGTCTTGATGAAGGGAAAATAAAGCAGGATAAAAAGCCATATTCTTCGGTTTCATTAATACAGGATATCTGTTGCTACGCAGAATATGCTGCGGCACAGAAGAATTTAAAACTAGTCTTAAGAATTGATAAATGGATTCCTCAGGAATTAAGTGGAGATGCGGCTCGGCTTCTTCAGGTGGTTGGAAATCTGATTTCCAATGCACAGAAATTTACAGAAAAAGGCTCAATAGAAATTTCTCTCATGTGGGAAGGTACGAACCAAGAAGAGGGATCGATAGAATTTCAGATCAAAGATACTGGTATTGGAATGAAAGAGGAGGATATTCGCAATATATCTGATAGTTTTGTGCGGTTTGATTCCCAGAGAAATTCTAATGTTCGCGGACTAGGACTGGGGCTTTCGATTGTTATGCTGCTTTTAGAGAGCATGGACAGTCATCTGGAAACCATCAGCGAATATGGTAAGGGAACTACTTTCTCTTTTGTGGTAAAACAGGGAATAGTAAGCAATCATCCAATTGGAAAAAGCGATTTCTACGGAAACCTGGAAGCGGAAGATGCAGAATCTTTACCGGTCTATGCACCGGAAGCCAGAATTCTTATGGCAGATGATAATATCATCCATCAAGATTGTTTTCGGAAAATACTGAAGAAGTCAGGAATTGTAATTGATGTGGCTGGAAACGGACAAGAAGTAATAAGTAAGGCGAGAAAATATAAATACGATTTGATATTTATTGACTCTATTATGCCAGGTATGGATGGAATAGAAACTTTGGAAATTCTTTGTGAAGAAAAACTCTGTATGCGTACTCCAATCATTGCCATGGGAGCTCAAGAGATAGATCAGGTAAGAGAGGAGTATTTAAACAAAGGATTTTCTGATTATCTCCAAAAACCTTTCCAGATTACTCGGTTGGGAGAAATTTTGAAAAGCTATCTTGATACAACAATTTGGATGGAAAAGTAAATAATTAAAATGAGAATTAATAAAAACTCGTAGAACGGGAAATCTGTTCTACGAGTTTTTTGCGTATTGTAGAATTTAACGGGATTCACATTTTTTTCACAAATTTACCAGCTTCTGCACACAAATGATGAATACACTGTAAAGTATGCAATTGAGCAACTCATAATATGAAGGAGGAAAATGCTATGATTGAAATCAGGCATCTTACAAAACGATATGGCAGTCATACAGCAGTAGAGGATCTGAACCTGACTTTAGAACCAGGAAAAATCTATGGCTTCTTAGGTCCTAATGGTGCCGGAAAATCTACTACCATGAATATGATTACAGGATATCTGGGAGCGACTGAGGGAGAAGTAAAGATAAATGGATACGATATTTTTAAACAGCCAGAAGAGGCAAAACAGTGTATCGGTTATTTGCCAGAACTTCCACCTCTTTATCAGGAAATGACCGTATCCGAATATCTGCTTTTTGTAGCTGAGTTAAAGAAAATTAAAAAAAATGACAGAAAAGCAGAAGTGGAGAAGGTCATTGAAAAAATTTCTCTGGGGGATGTGCAGCATCGGCTGATCAGAAATCTTTCCAAAGGATATAAGCAACGAGTTGGTCTGGCACAGGCAATTCTCGGAAATCCGGATTTTATTATCTTAGATGAACCCACCGTAGGTCTTGATCCAAAACAAATCTTAGAAATCAGAGATTTGATAAAAGAACTGGGGCAGGAACACACAGTTATCTTAAGTTCTCATATCTTAACGGAAATCAGTGCAGTGTGTCAGCATGTATTTATTATTACAAAGGGGAAATTGGTAGCAAGTGATACTACAGAAAATCTGGTAGGACTGATGTCTGGTTCCCAGCAAATTGAGCTGGTGGCAAAGGGACAGCAGGAAACCGCAAAAAATATCTTGGATACTGTAGGAAAGATTTCAAATATGGAAATTATTTCAGCGGAAAAAGAAGGGGAATGTCATTTCAGAATCAATTCTGTTCAGGGGGCAGATATTCGTGAAGACATTTTTCATGCCTTTGCAGGAACAAAAACCTCAATTCTTGAAATGCATACAGTAACAAAGTCATTAGAGGATGTATTCCTGGAATTAACTCAGGAAGGAGAACAAAAATTATGATAGCAATTTGGAAACGTGAATTTAAATCCCTGTTTCACTCTGTAATTGGATGGCTGTTTGTAGCAGCAATTCTGGCGTTATATGGGTTATATTTTTTCGCCTATAATTTAAATGTGGGATATCCATATATTTCTTATACATTAAATGCAATAACTGTAGTTTTGTTGATTGCAGTACCAATTCTTACTATGAGAAGCCTTTCAGAAGACCGGAGACTTAAAATTGATCAGCTGACGCTGACTTCTCCGGTTTCGGTGGGAGGAATTGTATTTGGAAAATATCTTGCTATGGTATCAGCCTTTACCATTGATGTTTTCATTATGGCATTAACTCCCCTTTTGTTAATGAAGTTTGGAACTGTGCCTTTGAGCGAAACTTACGTGGCATTACTGGGCTTCTGGTTATACGGATGTGCAAGCCTGGCGGTGGGGATGTTCATTTCCTCGCTTTTAGAAAGCCAGGTTATTTCTGCAGTACTTACTTTTGCAGTTTTATTTATTAGCTATATGATGAGTTCTATCACGGGATTGATTTCAGCAGATGGCAACCTCCTTACAAAAATCCTGGATTGTTTTGATCTGTATGTGCCATTTGGCAGCTTTTTAAATGGATGTTTGGAATTAACTGGTGTAGTGTATTATGTTTCTGTCATTGGACTGCTATTGTTCCTGACAGTTCAGTCCATTCAGAAGAGACGCTGGAGCATCAGCAGAAAAAAACTTTCCATGGGAGTATTTTCTACTGGATTTATTGTAGTGGCAATTGCAGTAACGGTTGCTGTAAATATGATTGTTTCATCCCTGCCAGCAGAGTTTTCTTCTTTTGATTTTTCCTATGCAAAGCTCTATGAGCTGACCGATGAGACGAAAGAATATGTAAAGGGACTGGAAGAAGAGGTTACGATCTATGTCTTAAATTCTGAAAGCAGTAAAGATTCCCAGATTGATAAGACCTTAAGCAGATATTGTGATTTGTCTAAGAAAATCACAGTTACTTATGTAGATCCGGCAAAGAATCCATATTTTTATCAGCAGTACACAGATTCTGCACCAACTGACAACAGTCTTATTGTGGTCAGTGAAAAACGTTCCAGAGTGATTGATTACTATGATATTTACCAATATGAATACAGCATGAATTACTCTACTTACTCTTATGATAGCACATTGACTGGATATGATGCAGAAGGTCAGTTGACCAGTGGCTTGGAATATGTAACTATGGATCAGGGGAAACTTCCAGTAGTCTATGTGGTATCAGGTCATGGTGAAACTGCCATCGGAAGCGGTTTCGAAGAAACCATCGAAAAAGCCAATATTACCATGGAAGAACTGGATCTTATGACTTTAGAGGCGGTTCCGGAGGATGCCCAGGCAATTATCATTAATGCACCTGCTCAGGATTTTAATGAGGCAGACACTCAGAAAGTTAGTAATTATTTACAGGCTGGGGGAAAAGCCTTAATTAGCGTAAATTATGCATATCCAGATTTAACAAATTTTAACAAAATCTTAGCAGCATATGGTGTTGAAATTGTAGATGGCGTGGTGGCAGAGAACGGTGATAACTACAGTTACAATGGAAATCCATTCTATCTGCTTCCAAATGTAGAAAGTACTGATTATACAGATAGTGTCAGCGACAGCTATATTTTCGCAGCGGCTTCAGCTGGACTTACTTTCACTGAGACCGAGACTTCCGAATTGGAATATCAGGTACTGCTTACTACAACGGAAAACTCTGTATCTAAGACAACTACCAATAATATTACAACTTCAGAATATGAAGAGGGTGATATTAATGGACCATTTAATATTGCGTTGGCAGTGAATCAGGAGGTGGGAGAAGAGACCACCCGGTTGGTTGTATTTGGAACACCTCTTTTGTTAAGTGATGAGGCGGATTCTGTTGTATCTGGAAATAACTCAACCATGTTTGCAGATATTATGGGAATGTTCGTAGGAGAAACAGAACTTGCAAGCAGTGTAATCCCTGTGAAAGAAATGATATTAAGTAATTTGACCATTTCCACCGCTTTTGCAACAGCCTTTGGATTGGTAATGACAATTGTTCTTCCAATTTTCTTAATTGTATATGGCATTGCAATCTGGGGAATGAGGAGAAAAAAATAATAAATGGAACCTACTGGGATGCATTTTATTTTTTTGTCTCTTCCTCTTCGTATTCCTCTGGCTTTTTGCCTTTTCCAATGAGACGGTAAATAAAGGAATAAGCCCACATTAAAGCAGGTACGATAACAGTAGCCGCAATAGAAGCTTTTAAGTATTGTAAAGTGCCAGTATTATCGGTGATGGCAAAAAAGATAGTCAGTCCATATAATCCGAAAAGAAAGATAACAAGCAACAGTGCGAAAATTCTTTTTAATTTATCCATAGGGCAAATCCTTTCTGAAATTGTTACTGTTCACAACATCTGAGGAAACAGTGTCATTCTTACAAGCAAGCTTGCATAATGTGTCCTGCTGCCTCAGATATGGCATGAACAGTAATCTAAAATAATTATATTGATGATAGCGGAAAATTAGTCTTGCGTCAAGAAATCTCTTTTGCTATAATAACAAAGGTATATTAATTTATGTACGTAATTCGATTTTGATAAAGGTGGGAGAGAAATGGCTTTATTACAGGAATGGCATAAGATTGCCTATAACGAGAAAGCAAATCAGCAGGAATTACAGAAGTTCTGGCAGAGATATTTCCTTTTAGAGAAAGGGGTATATGAGAAACTCCTTACAAACCCAGACGAGGTGGTAGAAGGAACGGTTAAGGAACTGGCAGACAAATATGAACTGTCTACTTTAGAAATGGCTGGATTCTTAGATGGAATCAACGACAGTCTTGTTACTCCAAATCCAATTGACACGATGGAAGAGGATACTCATGTAAATCTTGCTTTTGATAAAGAGAAACTTTACAAGAATATGGTAGATGCCAAAGCTGACTGGCTCTACGAGTTGCCAATGTGGGATGAAATCTTTGATGAAGAGACCAAGAAAGCTCTTTATCTGGAACAGAAGAAATCTGGTACAGTAGTCGTAGGCAAGAAAGTTGGACGTAATGATCCATGTCCATGTGGAAGCGGCAAGAAATACAAGAAATGTTGTGGTAAATAATTTCTCGCATCAGAAGTTTGCTGCTAGTGAATAAAATATGAAATCGCGTAGAAGAGAAGAGTAAGTTATTGGAACATCCAAGAGAGGAATGTGCTGCTTGCAGCTGCTGAGAACATTCTGGTGGGAAGATAGCCGAAGACCAGCTCTGAGTGACCCTAATCCGGTCCGGTGACACCGTTATCGTCAGTTGAGGTTTTTATAGAAGGCGAATGAGCAGTATCGGAAGGGATGGCTTAAGCATCTTATAAAAATAAAACAGGGTGGAACCACGAGTAAAATTCGTCCCTGGCACTACAATAATTGTAGTGCCAGGGATTCTTTTTTATATATCAGGAAAAGGAGAAAAGGAGAAAACGAACATGAAAATAACATTAAAAGACGGTTCAGTAAAAGAATATGAACAGGCGAAAAGTGTCTATGAAATCGCACAGGATATCAGTGAAGGACTGGCAAGAGTGGCTTGTGCAGGAGAAGTGAACGGAGAAGTGGTAGATCTTCGTACCGTTATTGACTGTGACTGCGAATTAAATATCGTAACAGCAAATGATCCAGCTGGATTACAGGTAATCCGCCATACAGCTTCCCATGTAATGGCTGAAGCTGTAAAAAGACTGTTTCCAAATGCAAAAGTAGCAATTGGACCTGCTATCGAAGACGGTTTCTACTATGATTTTGATTCTGAGCCATTTTCCAGGGAAGATTTGGATAAGATCGAAGATGAAATGAAGAAGATCATCAAGGAAGGTCACGAAATTACAAGATTTACCCTTCCAAGAGAAGAAGCCATTGCACTTATGAAAGAAAAAGAGGAACCATATAAGGTAGAGCTGATCGAAGATCTTCCAGAAGGTTCTGAAATTTCCTTCTATGATCAGGGCAGATTTGTAGACTTATGTGCAGGCCCACACCTGATGAATACAAAAGGAATCAAAGCATACAAGTTGATCTCTTCTTCTATGGCATATTGGAGAGGGGATTCTGAGAAAGCAAGACTTCAGAGAATTTATGCAACTGCATTTAATAAAAAAGACGAATTAAAAGAACATCTGGCAAAATTAGAAGATGCAAAAATGCGTGATCATAACAAATTAGGTCGTGAAATGGGATTATTCACCACTGTTGACGTAGTAGGACAGGGACTTCCTCTTTTTACACCAAAGGGAACTAAGATGATCATGAAACTCCAGAGATGGATTGAAGACATTGAGGAAAATGAATGGGGCTATGTCCGTACCAGAACACCACTTATGGCAAAATCTGATCTTTATAAGATTTCAGGTCACTGGGATCACTATAAAGATGGAATGTTTGTGTTAGGAGATGAAGAAGTAGATAAGGAGGTATTTGCTCTTCGTCCAATGACTTGTCCGTTCCAGTATTATGTATACAAAAATGAACAACATTCCTATAGAGATCTGCCATATAGAATGGGAGAGACTTCTACTCTGTTTCGAGCAGAAGATTCTGGAGAAATGCATGGTCTGACAAGAGTTCGTCAGTTTACGATTTCCGAAGGACATAATGTAATCCGTCCGGATCAGGCAGAAGAAGAGTTAAAGAACTGTTTTGACCTGGCATATCACTGTCTGTCTACTTTAGGACTGCAGGATGATGTAACTTTCCGTCTCTCTAAATGGGATCCAAATAACAAGAAAAAATACCTTGGAGATGAGGAGTACTGGAATTCTACTCAGGATGCTCTTCGTCAAGTATTAGTAGAAAAAGGGGTTGCATTTACAGAAGAAGAAGGAGAAGCAGCTTTCTACGGACCAAAGATTGATATTCAGGCAAAGAACGTATATGGCAAAGAAGATACTATGATTACCATTCAGTTAGATTGTGCAATCGCAGAGAACTTTGATATGTACTATATTGATCAGAATGGAGAGAAAGTTCGTCCTTATATCATTCACAGAACATCAATTGGATGTTATGAGAGAACTTTGGCATGGTTAATTGAGAAATATGCTGGAAAATTCCCAACATGGATTTGCCCGGAACAGGTTCGCGTTCTTCCGATTTCTGAAAAATACATGGATTATGCCAACAAAGTTGCAGCTGAGTTAAAAGCGAACGGAGTAGATGTAACTGTTGATGGACGTTCTGAGAAGATTGGATACAAGATTCGTGAAGCAAGACTGGATAAACTTCCATATATGCTGGTAGTAGGACAACAGGAAGAAGCTGATGGAACTGTTTCCGTAAGAAGCCGCTTTGCAGGAGATGAAGGAATCAAATCTCTGAATGTATTTGTAGAGCAGATCTGTAAAGAAATCCGTACTAAGGAAATCAGAGAAGAAATCCAGCAGGAAGAAGCAAAAGAAAAAAATTCTGGAAAATAAAACCAGTATAAAAATTTTCATGATATTCATACTAATGATGTAACTTTTATTAGCTGGGAAATACCTGGTGACACAAGTCAGACCTGTGAATGACTTAGATAGGAATGGGAGGAATATCATGACAAAATTAGATTGTAGTGTTATCAATTGTACGTATAATTCTGACAATAGCTGTAAGAGAAATGACATTAAAGTAGAGGGAAATGAACCCCATAAGGCTTCTGAGACCAATTGTAGCAGTTTTGTGCCAAAAGGATGTGGCTGTGGGGCTTCTAATATGTCAGAATGTGCAAAGAAAGAAACGGATGTAAGCTGTAGTGCTATCAGCTGTATCTATAATGAGGAAAAGAAATGTAGCGCAAACCATATTGGGATTGCAGGAACTGATGCTGGAAACAGTGATGATACACTTTGCAGAAGTTTTGTATGTCAATAATTTCCGATTTCGCCCGCCATTTGGCGGGCGTTTTTTGTCAAAGAAACCAGAAAAGTGTCGAAAGAGTAAGAAAATTGTCGAAAAATGGAGAAAGCTGTCGAAACAGAATCGTTGCAATTTTCAAAAGTCTGTCGTACAATAAAGCAGAACAAAATACAAAAGGAGAAGAGATGGAGTACAATATTAATTTTCCAAATTTACATATCTACTTTGATCATGTAGGTAAAAATATCACAATAGGAGGCTTTTCCATTGCTTATTATGGAATTGTCATTACCCTGGGATTTTTCGCAGGAATTGCCATAGCTTGCTGGAAAGCGAAAATGACAAAACAGAATCCAGATGATTATTTTGACCTGGCGTTAATTGCTATTGTCACTTCTCTTATTGGAGCAAGACTCTATTACGTGATTTTTCAATGGGATTACTACAAAGACGACCTGCTTCGGATCTTTCATATCCGGGAAGGGGGATTGGCTATTTATGGTGGAATTATTGCAGCAGTCATTACGGTCTTTGTATTTACCAGAGTGAAAAAATTATCTTTTACACAGTTCTGCGACACTGCAGTCTTGGGGCTGATTCTGGGGCAGATCATAGGACGTTGGGGTAATTTCTTTAATAGAGAAGCTTTTGGTGGCTACACCGATAATCTGCTGGCTATGCAGCTTCCGGTTTCGGCAGTCCGGACAAATGAAATTACTCAACAGCAATGGGATAATATAGTCGTAATAGATGGTGTAAGTTATATTCAGGCTCATCCTACATTTTTATATGAATCCTTGTGGAATCTGGCGGTTCTGGTTCTGCTTTTGGTATTCTTTAAAAAGAAGAAATTTCATGGAGAAGTTTTTCTGTGGTATCTTCTGGGATATGGAGTGGGAAGATTCTGGATAGAATCTCTTAGAACAGATCAGCTGTTACTTCCAGTAATTGGCTATCCCGTTTCTATGGCTCTTGCAGCACTCCTTGTATTAGTTTCGCTGGGATGCATACTTGTAGGACATTATAAGATAAGAAAAAAAGAACCACAATTGGAGAAAATATATGAAGGAACAGAGAGAATTGAAAAAAATGATTGAAGCAGCACGCCTGGAATTAGATAAAGCTTTAGAAACTGAGTCTTTCGAGGTGTATTATCAGAAAAGTGTAGAACTGGATCAGCTGATTGAACAGTATCTGGATGCACAGGAATTTGCAAAAGTGGGATAATTTCCCCACTTTCCACCACAATTTCATAAGGTTTTGTAAGAGGAAGGGCTTGTACCAGACCAAATTTTGGTCTGGTACAAGCCCTTTTTTTCGTTATCAAGCCTTTTAGAAAAAGTCAATTTTGTGTAAACTTTTTCGGCTTATCCCCTTGATTTTAGCATGAATTTAGAGTATTATGAGAGAAAAGTGGTGGAAAGTGGAATGAATAGCCATTAAAGTGGTGTGAAGTGGTGGATAAGTTGACAAATCTGTGGATAACAGATACTTACCGGCAAACCATAGAAATTTGAAAGGAAAGGCAGGTGAGTGAGTCATGTTCATGGGCGAATATAATCATACCATCGACGCAAAGGGACGATTGATCGTACCTTCTAAGTTCAGGGAACAGTTGGGCAATGAATTTGTTGTGACCAAAGGACTGGATGGATGTTTATTCGTATATTCCAATGAAGAATGGCAGCTCATCGAAGAACGTTTCCGTGAAAAACCACTTACCTCCAAAGATGCTCGAAAGTTCATGCGTTTCTTCTTTGCAGGAGCCACCAGCTGTGAGGTGGACAAGCAGGGAAGAATTTTAATTCCTGCTAATTTAAGAGAATATGCAGGGATTGACAAAGACGTGGTTTCTGTGGGAGTGTTGAGCCGTGTAGAAATCTGGAGCAAAGACAGATGGATGGATAACGGAGATTATGACGATATGGACGAGATCGCAGAACACATGGCAGAACTTGGACTGGGAATCTAGGAGGTATACCAGGGACAAAGAAGAAAGAGGAGCCTTACATGGAATTTAAACACAAATCGGTTTTACTGGAAGAGACAATTGAAGAACTAAAGATAAAACCAGATGGAATCTATGTAGATGGCACTCTTGGAGGCGGCGGACATTCTTATGAGATATGTAAGCGCCTGGGAGAGGACGGAAGATTGATCGGGATTGACCAGGATGCAGATGCAATTTGTGCCGCAGGGAAACGTTTAGAAGAATTTTCTGATAAAGTCACCATTGTAAGAAGTAACTATTCGAATATGAAGCAGGTCTTAAAGGATCTGGGGATTGACCAGGTGGACGGAATCCTCCTGGATCTTGGCGTCTCCTCATTTCAGCTGGATACACCAGAAAGAGGATTTACTTACCGCAGTGAAGATGCACCTCTTGATATGAGAATGGATGTTAGATGTAGTTTTTCTGCATATGATGTAGTAAATACTTATAGTGAAGAAGAGCTTACAAAAATAATAAAAGATTATGGAGAAGATAACTGGGCTAAAAGAATAGCAAAGTTTATAGTTGAAGAAAGAAATGAAAAGCCAATTGAAACAACTGGAGAATTAGTTGAAATAATCAAAAAGGCAATTCCTAAAAAAGCTAGAATAGATGGTCCTCATCCGGCTAAAAGAACTTTCCAAGCTATAAGAATAGAAGTTAATAACGAACTTGGAGTTATAACTAAAATGATAGATGATGCTGTTTCTATAATGAATGAAGGTGGAAGAGTTTGTATAATAACATTCCACTCATTAGAAGATAGAATAGTTAAAAATGAATTTAGAGATTTAGCACTAGATTGTGTTTGTCCATCACATCTTCCAATATGTCAATGTGATAAGGAATCTTTAGTAAAGGTTATAA
>JBGVLD010000073.1:0-31137 GCA_045124075.1 Agathobacter sp. | reverse complement strand
TAAATATTTCTTTTTCATTAGAATCTCCTCCCATTTATACGAGATAAATACTAACTGATACTAACTTTAATTTACTTGCATTATAAAAAGTAACAGTCACACGGAAGTCACACCACTGAAAAAGAATTACAGATGCTTTCATCTCAATATACTCAAAAAAGAGGCCGTTCACAACTCATATGGTTATGAACAGCCTCTCTTCTTTATCTTTATCTTTATCTTTATCTTTATCTTTATGCTTTGCAATGATTACTCATTCTTGTTTGCTACTCTTGGCAAAAGATTTAACCCCAGCCAGAGTAACAGTAATGCACAGATCACTACGATTCCAGCAACTGACTGTGCAAAAAGGAAAATATAACCTAAAAACGGGATGTTGAATTCATATTTTCCCAAGATGTTGTTATAAGCAACAAGTGAAGCATCTTCTGCGTTGTTAGCGTCTCCCTTTGTTGTTACAGTTTTCTTTTCTGCATCAATTGCAGTGATTCTGTGAGTTAACAGCTCATCCTCAGAAACTTCATATGTAATAATATCTCCAACTTCAAGTTTCTCTAGGTCTACCTTCTTATCAAAAACCATTGCACCAGCCTTAATAGTCGGCTCCATGCTCTTCTTTGCCATTGCATATTCATCATAGCCCATAATCTTTGGAACAATCATTACAAGGGCTAAAATTGCCAACACAACGATAAGGATGATAGAATATACATTTCCAATTGTTTTCACTGTCTTCATTTGTTTACTCCTCTTTTCCTGTCAATTTCCTTTTGATCATGTTTGAAACAGTTGCATTATAACATTATAAAGCCAAACTGTCACTCCCTAAATAAAATAACTTTGTATATCTGCTATCTTTTTATTTCTGTTTCTTCTCGGTTATCACAGCTTTCGGCTGTGCTTCCAGATCATCATTTGTAGCTATCATACGCAATTCCTCCCATGTCTTTGCTTGAAAGAAACGAGCCCAATTTTACATTCATCATTTTACTTACTTTCAATAGTTTCTCTATAAAAGAAAGAGCCAGCATAAAACTGACCCTTTCTCTCATTCTTTAAAAGAATGTCTTATAACACTATTTTACAGTGTATTTTTTCTTCAATGTAATTAATGCAAGTCCAGCACCAGCTACAAGAATTACAACTGGAACGATTGGGAATGCAACATCGCCTGTGTCTGCACCAGCGCTTACCTTTGCACTTTCATTATCGATAACAATTACATAATCTGATGCATGAGTAAATGTATAGGTAACGCTACCATCTTCTCTAATCTTATCAGAATCTACACATTCTAATTTATTATTCTTATTGTAGTAATACAAATTACCATATTTTCCAGAATACTTTTTATCTAATTTGATTGTTAAATCAGCTGTAAATCCAAATTCTCCATCATATTTAATAGAAAGCTGTCTATATGGTTTATCTCCTGCCAACTTATCAATCTTATCAGAAGGAATATTCTTTGTATCAACAATAACTTCAAGATTTACATCCTTTAAGTCTTTATTACCAATCTTGTCAGCATAAATCTTCCAGCTGTAATCTCCCATATCCACAATTACATCAACACCACTTTCCTTAATAGACTGAAGTAATCGTTTTGGAACAACAGTTGAAACGCTTCCATCTTCATTTTTCAAAGTAACAGTAATTGTATTTCCTTCCTTAGTATCTTCTATTTTCTGAATAATCTTATCCAGTTCACTAGGTTCTGGAGTATTATTTTCTACAGACTTGGTAACTGTAATTGTACATGTTGCAACCAAATTTTCTGGTGAGAATGCTGCTTTTGCAGTGATTACTACAGTTCCTGCGGAAATTGCAGTTACTTTACCGTTTGCATCAACAGTTGCAACTGATTCATCAGAAGATAACCAAATTACACTCTTATCCGTTGCATCATCTGGAGTAACTTTTGCAGTAAGTGTTAAGCTTTCTCCTGTCTTTAAGCTTGCAGTAGTCTTATCAATGGTAATTGCTTCTGCAAGAACACTTTCTGCTACTTTATAACTCTCATCATAAGCTGGAGCTAATGCATCCTGATCTACAGTGATTGTCTTTGCATTTGCAGTAAGAATTGCACCGGATAATGCTGGAACTGTTACTTTTACAGTATTGCCAGATACGGAATATTCTTTGCTGCTAATTAAGTCTGTGAGTTCATCTGCACTTACATTTAACTTATCTAAATCAAGTGTGATTTCTAATTCATCCTGTCCATTATTAGAAAGAACAATCAGCGTATCATCATTATCGCGTCTTACATAAGACATAACTGCATCATTTTCATTAAACACTTCTAATGATCCTGTACGAAGTGCTGGATAACTCTCACGGATTGCTGCTAATGTAGCATACCAGGTTACCAGCTCTTTATTACCTTCACCCCAAGTAAATCCACGACGATCATCTGGATCATCTGCACCAACCATACCGATTTCATCACCATAGTAAATTGTAGGTGCACCTGCATAGGTAAACTGAAGGAATGCTACCAGATACTGTCTTGTTTTTGCAAGGTCTGAAGTAGTCTCATATGTTGGGAAAGCAGAATTTATATCTTTCTGTTTTCTATCATCTTCAATTCCATCCAGGAAAGAGAGAACACGGGTTGTATCATGAGAATCTACCAGGTTCATCATTGCATAAAATGCTTCCTCAGGGTAACGCTCTCTGATCTTCTCTAAAGTATTCATTGCCTCTGTAGATGTACCACCTTTTGCATATCCAAGTACAGCGCCACGGAATACATAGTTCATTACAGAATCATACATATCTCCAAGCAGATATTCAGTTGCATCATCCCAGATTTCTCCAACGATAACTGCATCACTATCAAGTGCTTTTACGGACTCTCTGAACTTCTGCCATGTCTCATCAGATACTTCATTCGCTACATCAAGACGCCATCCGTTATTCCCCTGGGTAATCCAGTACTGAGTTACACTTGTTTCATCTTCATTGTAAATAATCTCTTCTGCCCAAGTTCCAGTCTGATATTCAGAACCATTGGTAGACATAATAACTGGCATACTGTCATATCCCCACCAACCTTCATATCCATATACTGGTTCCCCAGCACGAAGACCAATGTTATCACTTACTGTACCACCATTTCCATCAGACATTGGAGTATCATAAACATCAAACCAACCAGTGTATGAATAATCGGTGATACCATACTTCTCTGTAAAGTAAGATTTTGCAGCTTTCTCTGCTGTTTCTTCATCCACATCATTTTCTGCCATGTAATCATATACATATGCCCAGTATGGATAAGCACCAATTGTATCAGTACCAGCCTCTAAATATTTGTAATAACGATCGAAATAAATAGAATCATCGGATACGTGGTTAAATACACCATCCAGAATAATATGCATATCATTTGCTTCTGCAACTTCTACCAATTTAGTAAAGTCACCTAAATCTCCTAAAATAGGATCCATCATGGAATAATCACTTGTATCATATCTATGACTGGAAATAGAAGCAAATACTGGGTTTAAGTAAATAACATTTACTCCTAAAGCTTTCAGGTAATCAATACGCTCTACGATACCAGCAAAGTCTCCGCCATACATCTCATTACTCCACTGACCATCACCATAATAAGCACCAGTTGCTTCATATTCTTCCTGAGTAAGAAGACCTTCCTGCTCCGGATTTTCTGGAATGGTATACCAGTCTGTAATAAATTCATAGTCCACTTCTCCTCTTGCTGAGGTCTGTGCGAAGTCGTTAGAAGTATCTCCATTGAAGAAACGATCTGGGAAGATCTGGTAAATAACTGCGTTCTTCATCCAATCTGGGGTTTCATAACCTTTTTCGTAAACTACCAGTTCATATGGCAGAATGTCAGTAAGATCTGTTGTTGTTCCTTCTCCGTAATATCCATCATCATCTGCATATACACTAACAGCTGAACCATTAGATACTACAAAGTAGTAATCATTTTCACCAATTGTATTAAAGCTTGTTGTAACGCTCCATTTCTGGATGCCATCTACCACATCACCTTTTTTCGCCATGGTAAGTGTCTTTCTTTCAACACCTTTAATTACCATAGAAGCAGTCTCTACATCAGCACCAGTAGCAATTGTGAAAGTTACATCAGTCTCTGTTGGTACTGCACCATAGATACTCTTATACTCTGTATCTTTTGTTGTGTAGTAAATCTTATCTGTATCTACTGGATCATTAGATGCATTGTTATAGAAAATTCCTGTAACTGGATCAAAATAGAAAGTTACATCCTTATCACTATCTACAGTAAACTCCGCAAATTCATACTCTTTTCCATCATAAGAAATTACAACATCAGAGTATATTCCTGCAGTCATAGAAATAGTTGCAGAGTAAATTCCTGTCAATCCATTATCCGTCAGTTTTGTTCCTGTTGGAATACCTGTACCTGTTAACGAAATATCGGCAAATACATAATCAATATCAGTTACTGCTAAATGTGAAAAATCATTATAATAAACCTTAACATCCTGTGTTTCTGGAACAGTAACTGCAATATTGGCTCCATCCTGAATTCCACCTACACCATAATTTTCTGTCCATGAACCAAATGCAATTTTAAATTCATAATTTGCAGCTGGAACATTTTTAAATGTATATTGATAAAGTCCATCTCCTAAATAAGTCATTTCATTAGAGGCTGCATCCCAGCTTGGTCCTGGGAAAGTGCCTGGAACATTTACTGTTCTACCAGTAAATTCTTCTTTACTATAGACAGAATAATTTGCTCCATTTACTGTTTCTGTTGGATTAGATCCATCTAATGTTCTTGTACCATCTACATCATAGTAATATACGATCTCTGCTGCATCATCTCCCAGCCAAAGTACCTCATCAAGAACATAAACACCATCTTCTGATTCACTCATAGCAACTGAAGTAAGTGCATCTGCGCCTTTGTCTTTAACCTCTTCTTTATTTCCATAAACAAGTTTTACGTTCTTGTCTGCATCTGCAAGAGCAATAAAATCAATAGAACCATTAGAAGTCTGTTTCACTTCCATCTTTGCTGGTTCTGCTTCCATGCCAAGCTTGATTGCTACTTCTGATGCATCGTTTACTGAATCATATAAAAATCCTGTTTCTGTGTCGTAAAGGAAGATAACTGTAGTGCCATCTTCTTCAGCTGTAAAGCTCTGATCTCCTTCTGCTTCATACCAGTTTGTATAATCGAATACACATTTATAAGAGTAAGAACCAGAGTTAAATGTCTTCTGATAACGATAAAGAGTCTCAGAAATTGGTGTAAATTCCCAACCCGTTGCAGCTGGCTCCCAATCACTATTTCCACCTCTTGCAGAACCAATCAGAGAAATTGCAGTTGTAAATGGTGCTCTCTCAATATTTCCATCATTGTGAACAGATTCAAAAGCACCTGTACGAACAGAGTCATATACAACTCCATTAACTTCATCTGTAAATACGGTTAATGATGTGCTTCCTGCTGGAATCGTTAATCCAATATTACTGCTACCATTGCCAATGGAGTAATCCCATCCATCATCAAATGCTACTTTATATCCAGTATCTGCAAGTTCTAAATCAGCTGCAAGTTCATTAAATGTAAATGTTCTGCTGTAAAGACCTCCGCCGATATAGTCTAATTCTGCATTTGCATCAGCAGGATTCCAGCTAGAGATATCATATCTTGCACTGGACTCATCAACAAATTCAAGTCCATTAAAGTTTCCTGTAAATGCTGCTGTATGTACAATTTTATTATTTACAGAATCAAGCAATTCCCCATCTTTTAAACGGAAATATACTGTTGTATCTGCTGAAACAGTCACTTCATTACCTACACAGTGCTCTTCTCCATTTACAAGAACAGTTGGTGCATATGTACCTGATGACAATTCCACTGGGACTTCATACACACCGTTCATATAAACCAGCATATTGGTAACTGTATCACCAATTTTCAGCTGTACAGAATCAGATACAGTTAAAGAAGAAACGTCTTTATCATCTGTATCATCTTCATTATCGTCATCAACAGGTGTCTGAGCAACAGTTACATTCTTATCAGAATCAGTTAAATCAATTGTAAAAGTAACATCTGACAGAGCCTCTACTGTAATACTGCGGTTATCACCATTGCCCCATGGAAGATCCCATCCTTTATTTTCTGGATCCTGCAGAATCTTATACTCATAAGTTCCCGCTGCAATGTTTGTGAATGTAATACTAAATTTGTTAGTATCATCAGCATCCTGTACTAAAGCATTGGCAGAATCTTTATTATCCCAATTACTTCCTGCCAATCCAGATGCTCCTGCAAGAATAAAGATATTTCTAACTTCTGCTTCCTTAATCTCTGTGGTCTTTGTAGACTCTGCATACCATAATCCAGTGTCAGGTGCAAAATATGCAGTTTCATATCCCTGTGCTGTAATCTGTGCATTCCAGCATTTGTATTCTGTTCCAGCCATATTTACGAACTGGAGTCCATCTATTGTACCGGATATGGTTACATATCCCCATCCAGATAAATTATTATCTGTTAATAATGTTGGGAATGTATCACCATCTCCCCAAGTAGACGGACGAAATGCAGCTTCGCCATTTCCTGTCACACTAACATTTGTTCCCCAGGCATTCACTGCCCAGTCTTCCTCACTCGTTCCATCTGGCAGCTCAAAATACAACTTTACAGTTCCATCTCCTGCCTCAGCAGTGATGAGTGAGTTTGGCAGGATCTGCATCAATGAGAAAACCATAGCAAATGCCATGATAATGCTACAAATACGCTTACCCAAACCATGTTTCATTAGTTGCTTTTTCATTTTTCCTCTCCTTTTCTTTTTATTATTTATGCGATTTTCGCACATTTTCGTATCAATTTGATTATAGTACAAGACCAAATTTAAAGAAATTGGCAAAATAAGCGAAATTAAATGTAAAAATTTGTTAATAATTCCTAAACATATTTTAAAAAGAGCAGATGTTATAATTTACTCTTTTAGGCATATGCCCAACCCTCCTTTTTCTTACCAGACTCTCATCTGCCATCTCTGGATCCAAAACCACAAACCGCTTTTCTTTCTCTTCTGAATCCCCACAACATTTCTCTCTGACTCGCGCTTGATGAAATCCACATAAAAATGGCCAGCAGGCTTCCCTGCTGACCATGAAATTTCTTTTCCGATTATAATAATGATTTCACATATATGATAATAACTTTACAAATTCCGGTTAATCCTCTTCAATCACAAGTTTTCCAGGTGTGGCCTCCAGCGCCACCTGCTGTGGATTATTCTTATGGCACTCCAGTAGAAGCAGCCACAGCTCATGAACAGAGTAAGATAACATCTGGGAATTTTCCACTGCATATGGGAGCAACTGACGAATATCAAAGAACCTCATTCCAAGCGGTGGAAGAAATACCATATTGGTAGTCTTTGTTTTCTCACCGCAACTGTGGATCATCTCATAGGAAATCATGACGAATTCTTTGCCTTTGTACTGGCAACTATATTCTACATAACACTCATCTACGATCCATGAAATCCCATTCTCTTCTACCACTGGCTTTTCTTCTTCTGGATTGTATTCTGTAGTCTGGCATTTCACATTCCAGAAAAGTTTCCCTGCTTTTGTTTCCTTAGTCAATTCTGTAATTTCTCTAATTAATTCTTCTGGCTTCTTCACTTTCTTTCCTCCTGACAGACCTTATTGCTCACTGATCTCACGTGCATGACTGTCTACTCGAACAGCACAAACTACGAATCGATTATCATTGCTGGAACAGGTGGATAACGTAATAATCTTATCCGCATCTGTTGCCACAACACCTGTATCCTTTTCGGATTTCCGGTAAATCTTATCCAGGAAATTTGCAAACTGTTGGCCCGGTGCATAAGGTACAGAATAGATGAAGCTGTCTGCTTCCACTACTTCATAAGCAAAGATCTGATAACGATAGATCGTATCCTGAGTATGTATCTGGAAATACTGATTTTCCTCGTAATATCCGTCTTCGTGATAATATTTTAATTTACCGAACATACTTAAATTTCTCATATTATGCCCATAAATGATGGTATGCGAGTCCTGAAAATTCGGAGAATTTACTCCTTCCATAAAAATACTTCCAGCAGTGGCATGTTTCATATCGATTCCTGTACGCAGATATGTAGTATTATCTCCGGAAAAAAGAATGGGATAACTGATTTCTTCCGTCTCATGAACGAACCAGCCAATTACATCTGAGTTCATTGCTTCTACGCCTTCCAGGTCTACGGTATACATCTCATACCACGGAATTTCTTCTACTTCTGTGCTTTCGGTATTCTGAGAGTCTTCTTCCTGGGTGTTTTTTGTAACATAACTTTCTTCCAAATCCCCATAAAGAGCGTTGGAATCTGCATAATCTTTAAAAAATGTATAAAGATTCCAACCTGCAAAAAGCATCATGCCAATTCCAATAAAACATAAAGCAATGGAAAAAATACCTCTCTTTTTCTTCGTTGGAGTTGAAGAAGACTGTCCCCTGTTCATCTCCTCTTCCTGAGCAATTTCATTAAAATCTCTGTCTAAATCTCTGTTCCCCATAGGTTCCTCCATATATACAGTTCTTTATCTCTTAAAAATACTGGAAAGGTTATCCATAATGGCAGCTGCCACTTCTGGTTTATTCATACTATAAATATGAATATGATTGACCCCATTGGCAATCAGATCAATAATCTGATCCGTTGCATAAGCAATTCCAGCCTGCTTCATAGCAGCAGGATCATCTCCGAAGCGATCTACAATTCTTAAGAATTTCGCTGGTACCTGGCTACCGGATAAAGAAATACTTCTCTTAATCTGACTGCCATTGGTAATCGGCATGATTCCAGCTACTACTGGTACATTGATATTCTTTCTAAGAACCTTGTACATAAAGCTATAATAAATATTGTTATCAAAGAACAGCTGAGTCGTTAAATAATCACATCCTGCGTCCACTTTTTCTTTTAAATGCACCAGATCTTCTTCCATAGTAGGAGCCTCTGGATGTCCTTCCGGATAACATGCACCGCCAATGCAGAAATCTCCCTGACTCTTAATATCATGAATCAGTTCTGTGGCATGATGATACTGATTTGGCAGTGGAAAATCTGCATTTTCTGGAATATCTCCTCGAAGAGCCAGAATATTTTCAATATTTCTTGCTTTCAATTCTTCAATTACAGAGAACACCTTCTCTTTTGTAGATGAGGCGCAAGTCAAATGGGCAATTGCAGGAACATTGCAGGCATTAATGGTATCTGCAATTTCAACAGTATAATCAGATGTTCCTCCGGTCGCTCCATATGTACAACTGATATAAGATGGCTTTAATGCTGCCATTTCAGCTACAATTCCTTTATAATTTTCCAGCTGAGATCCCTTCTTCGGTGGAAAAATCTCGCAGGAAATCGTTACTTTGTCCTCTTTCAAAATTTCTGATACTTTCATATGTTCCTCCTGTCATAACTCAAATGTATTTTTATTAAAATTTACGAAGTGCATCACTGCCATCATCTACTGTATTCTCAATTCGTTTGATTACTACATAATAAGAATAATCATCATTGACTTTCACTTCACAACGATCTCCCACTTTATGTCCAAAAATAGCTGAACCAAGAGGAGATTCTTTACTGATTAGATTTTTCAATGAGTTTCCCCTGACCGTAGTCACAATCTTGTATGTCTCAGTCTCATCATCATCTTCAAAATAAACATCCACCGTGTTGTTCATTCCCACTTCATCTTCTGCAGATTCTTCGGAAATAATTACCGCAGTTTTTATCATTTTCTCCAAATAACGGATTCGACTTTCGTTTTCATTCTTAAATTTCTTTGCAGCCTTATACTCAAAGTTCTCACTTAAGTCTCCATGAGCTCTGGCTTCCTTTACATCTTCCAAAGCCTTTTTTCGAACGACCAGTTTCCGGTGTTCAATTTCTTCTTCCATTTTCTGTATATCTTTTTCTGTTAATTCATCATGCATAATGAACGCTCCATTTCTATTGCACTACATCTTTGAAAAATCAATCCAAATAATTTCTGGACTATCCGGATTCTTTTGGTAGACAGAAAGCCAGTATCCAGGACAAATTTCTAAATCAACACTATATACTGCCTTTATGGTATCAATTTCTGAAAAAGGAATCAACATTCCTCTGCCATCTTCCTTTGAAAAACTCTCTTTTTTTGTCCAGATTCTGCAAAAAAGAGTAATTTTATCCTGCCATTCCAGCCCTTCAAAGAGCTCTTTTTCCTGTTCCGTCAAAGTTTTTCTAAATAGAGAAGAAAAACGCTTTTCACCTTTCTCCCCTAAAAAACGCTCAGTCATATTCTCCAGATCAATTCCTACATTTTCAGAGGAAACAACGCAGGCGGCATAATTACCACTATGGCTTAAATTAAAAAAAATCCCAAAATTCTCCGGCAACATCAGCTTTCCGTTGGAATTTTCCCGATAGCTGATGTCCTGCTCTTCAATTCCATGCTTTTGTAATGCTTTTTTTAGCAAAAATCCCGCTGTCAGAGCACGACAGCGGTCCTTTTTATTTTTACAGGCAAGTACTTTCTCTTTTCGCTGGTTACTCACCTGTTTCATCAGCACTTGAAACAGATCCTCCTGTTCTAAAGGACCGATATCTGCCATATATATTTCCAACATACGAACTACATCTCAACTTTAATTAAATCAATCCAGCAATTCCACAGACAAGTACCAGAATTCCTAATACAATACGATACCAGCCAAAGACTTTAAAGTCATGTTTCTTAATATATCCCAGTAAGAATTTAATTACCACAATGGAAACAAAAAATGCCACTAAAGTTGCAACCACAAGGCAGGTAACTCCTAATGCCGAAAAGTCTAACCCGTATTCTGCAATATATTTCAAAAATTTTAACAAACTTGCTCCGAACATAACAGGTACTGCCAAAAAGAAGGTATACTCTGCTGCTACCGTTCTGGATACTCCCAGTAAAAGTGCGCCGATAATAGTAGCTCCAGAACGTGATGTTCCCGGAAATACCGCTGCAATCAGCTGGAACAATCCAATATAAAGAGCTGTCTGATAGGAAATCTCTACAATAGAGTTAATGTTTGCTTTTTTTCCTTTGTAATAATTCTCAACCACAATAAAAGCGACACCTACTAAAATTAACATAATTGCAACCGTCTGATAATTATAGAACATGGCTTCGAACCATTCATCAAACAACAGACCAACTATAATTGCCGGAATACAGGACACTAAAATGTGGAACCACATAATAAAAATATCCTTTTTTACCCAAGCTCCTGCTCCATTGGTTGTCAGAGGCGCCTGATTATTTTTCTTACCAAAAGGCCATAATTTCTTCCAAAATAAAATGACAACTGCCATAATTGCGCCTAACTGGATTACTACTTCAAACATACTATAAAAATGCTCAATCTGTTCTGGAGTCTCTCCTACTTGAAGAGGAAGGAACTCATTTAACAGAATCATATGCCCGGTACTGCTAACAGGAAGCCATTCCGTAATTCCTTCCACTATTCCGAACAAAAAAGCTTTAATTACTTCAAAAATATCCATTTTTACCACCCTTACCAAATTACTTTCTTATCACTACTTAACAACAACCACTATCCTATCACTCTCAGTTTTATTTTTCAAGTGCATGGATTATTCTATTTTCGATAGAAAGAAAGACCAATTGAGCCAAGACCTGCTGAGCAAGCTGTAGAAACAGAGGCTTTTTGTATCATAATCTGTGTAAAAGGAACACATTTTTGTACTTCCTTCTTAATTGCTTCCAATTCTTTTACCGAACATGCTGCATGGTTAATAATGATATAATCCGTATGAATTCTTCTGCCCCAGCGAAGCTGTCTTCGAATGAATCGTTTTCTTGCTTTATCCAACGTTCCAGTTTGCATACCATAAATTTGAATTTTGCTCTGTCTGGTGTGAATGACTGGATGCACTTGAAAGGCATCGCACAACTTAACAGACAGCCTATTTGCAAAAGATCTCTGATATAATACATTGGCAGTCGGCAGAAGAAAGCTGCTGGAAATCCTGTCTCTGATCTGTTCCAATTTTTCTAGAATTTCCTCAACTGAATGATCCTGCTGTGCCATTTGTGCTGCATGCAAGACCATGGTTCCCTGTCCTCCTGAAATATGTCCAGAGTTCACTACATGAACATGATCAAAACACTGAGCCGCTGTAACCGATTTTTTATAACCAACACCAACATTTGAAGCATAACTGATATGGATGACATCTTCTGCTTCTGTTAATGCATCTGCAAAAAAAGCTTCATACTCTTCTACAGTTGGATTAGCTGCTACAGCTCTACTGGATGAATTCGTCAGATACTGAAACAGATTATCACTATCCATCTCCGTTGTATCTTTAAAACGTCCTGTTTCTGTTTCAATGTATAAATATAGTTTCTTAATTCCGTATTTTTCAATATAGTCTTGTGAAAGATCACAGACACAGTCCGTCGTAATACAAACTTTTCTCTTCCGATGTCCCAAATTCTGAATCTCTCCTGTATACTGAGATACGCTCATATCATTTCTTCGATATTCCACCACCTCATCTGGAAGATACTGCAGAATTTCCGCTTCTAAGCTCTCTCCCTGAATCGGCTTTGTCAAATATCCCTGAAAACCGGACTGTCGGAACATTTCCTCTGCCCCAGACATCAAATTTCCCGTAAGACATATGGCTGGAACTTCCCTGCACAGACCATTTTCCTGACAGCGGATTTCATGAAGCGTCTCTATACCATCTTTCTGAGGCATCATATGATCTAATAACAGCACATGGTAATATTTCTTCTTAGTCATTTCCAGCGCTTCCATCCACCCTGCCGCACAATCCATCTGCACCTTTGTAGCCCGCAGTAGTTTCTGCATAACCACATGATTCATTTTATCATCATCAATCAAAAGGATTCTGGCATCTGGAGCCTCAAAGCTCTGTCTGTACACATCCTGAAGCTGCACTCTCTTCTTTGACTTAAAATTCAATTCTCCAATTGGATCTGCATTTACAACTTTTTGATTTAAAGAAATGGTAAAAGTAGATCCTTTCGTATAAATACTGTCTACGCTAATCTGACCATTCATCAAATCCAACAACTGTTTACTAATGGAAAGTCCAAGACCACTTCCTTCTATTTTGGTGTTCTTGTTCTCATCAAGTCTTGTAAAATAATCGAACAGATCGTCCAAATCCTCTTTTCGTATTCCAATTCCCGTATCTGCCACACTGATTACAAACTTCAGGTTCTCCCCATCTTCTGATTCCCCTCTGGCAGTTAAGGTAATACTTCCTTCATTTGTATATTTTACAGCATTTGTCAAAATATTGATCATAACCTGGGTAATACGTTTTTCATCTCCATATAATACAGAAGGAAGCTTTGAATCAATATCAATATAAAAATCCAGCCCTTTCTTTTTGATTCGATGTTGCAACATATCTACCAGATTAATAAAAAACTGCCGGGTTTCATACTCTCCTGGTATGATCTTCATTTTCCGGTTCTCCAGCTGAGACATATCTAAAATATCATTGACCAGATATAACAGCATATCCCCTGCATTTGAAATAGAAATACAGTTTTCTGTCACTTCTTCCGGAAGTTCTTCTCGTAAATTCATCTGATTCAATCCAATAATCGTATTGATCGGAGTTCGAATTTCATGACTCATTTTTGCAAAGAAAGCATTCTTGGAATTTGCAGCTCTTTCCAGGGCTTCTTTCTGTTGTTCTGTTACTGCCTTTTCCTGTTCATAGACTTTCCTCTGGAATACCAGAACAAGTCCAATAGAAACTCCTACAATAATAACAGAAAAAGCGGAATCCATATAAATTGCTGCTGTTCCACCTAATGAGCCTACCATATCGGGATGTAAATACGCATGTACATAACATCCAATTTGATCCAAAATTGTTAACGTTAAAAAGAACGCAAGGCTCTTTCCTGAAAACATCAAAAAGACATAAACTAATCCAATAATAAACCAGATTGTTGCTCCACCCTCTACCGTTCCATTAAAGAAAAAGACAATTGGAAAATAAAAAACATTCAATACCAATCCAATGATGACAGAAGAAAAGAACACAAGGTGATATTTAAAGGTAGCAACCAATGCCACTATAAAACAAATAGCAAGTACAGAGAAATAGACTGGAAAAAGGGTTTCGTGATTCACAATCATTTCTTCCAATGCGGCAATCGTAGAAACAATGGTACCTATGAAAAGAAAAATACGAAAAAATCGTTCTCTTAAATCAATATTTCTTCCCAAAAATAGTTCCTTGGTTTTATCTATCACTGATTCATTCCCCCTAATCCCATAAGGCTGTCTGCCGCTGCCATATAATCAGACATTTCCACTTTTTTCCGGATAGGAGAAATCTTCTCCCGTAACTTCATACCATGATACTGATATTTCTCCAGTTCAACCAGAATTTCTGTCATCTTTTCTCCATCCAGATCAAACATAGCATTTTCAAAAGCAATCGCATATTTTTGGAAATCTTCTTCTTCCAGTTGCAAAAGTTCTATCTCTTCAAAGACTTCTTCCTCTTTCGAATCTGACAGCCCATCCTTGATAATCTGAACTACTCGGCGATACTCCGTTACCATAGCCTGATGATTCTTTTTAACATAAGAGATATCCTCTTTCTTGCCTGCTGCTTCCAGCTTTTTGGCCATTTCAGAAATATCTTCTGCTCCAATACTCATCATGGAGCTCTTAATTGCATGAACAAGAATGGTATAATTTTTCCAGTCCTGAGCATTAAATAATGTCTCAATCTTATCCAGATTCGTATTATCATAAGCATGCATCTTAAGGATTTCCAGATAGTTATCCTTATCTCCACAATATGCAATTCCTTTTTTTACATTCAAATCCCCAAAAGAAAGTTCTACTGCCAAATCAACAGTCGCTTGAGGAACTGTTTTGGGCTCATCCTCCAGATCAATGATTTTAGATTGAGGAAGATTTCTTCGTAATGCTCTTTCCAATACAGAAACTTCTACAGGTTTTGCCACAAAATCTGCAAAACCTTTGGATAAGAACATTTCTCTCATACCACTTAAGGCATTGGCTGTAAGCGCAACGATTGGAACCATTCTGTAATACTGCCCTGGAATATTACGGATATGCTCTAAGGTTTCCACCCCATCCATTTCTGGCATCATATGATCCATAAAAACAAAATCATAATCTTTGGATTCCAGTTTCTCAATACATTCAAATCCACTAATCGCAGTGGTAACTTTAATCTGATATGCCCCAAGCAACCCTTCCATGACCTTAAGATTCATAAGATTATCGTCTACAACCATAATATGTGCATCAGGTGCAACGAAACGCTTATGACTATGAATCTGCTCCATTTCTGGCACATCTTCCAGACTTTCTTTTAATATATTGACAACCGGAAGAACAAAGAATGGTTTCAGCAAAATATGAATCCTTGAGTTTTTAATAAACTGCTGTTCTTCCATATCAACTGTCAGAATCAATCTGGTATGCTGGGATAATTCATCAAAAAACATTTCATTTCCACGATATTCCGCCATAGAGATAAAGACATGAGAATAATTCTCCCGTTCCATCCTTCTCTTTAATTCCGGCAGATTTTTGCATATATGTACCTGAGCGCCCAACTGCTCTACCATGTGTTTGATGTTCATGGTATACTCATCCCTGATTTCTGGCATATCAAACTGTTCCATGTCAATATAAATTGCAATATTAATATGTTCCAGATTCCGTAAGGTCACAATTGGTTCTGGATTCAGCACTTTCTGAGGAATGACGAATTGAATTTCACTTCCTTTGCCATATTTGCTTTTTACAGTGATAAAACCGCCCATCCGATCTATTATTGCCTGAGAGATTGCAAGTCCAAGTCCCAATCCACTTTCCTGACGATTCCGCTTGGTATCGACCTGACTGAAAAAGGTAAAGAGTTTCTCAAGACTTTCCTCTCTCATACCAATTCCAGTGTCTTTTACTTTTACAAACAAATTGATTCCATAACTCTCTGGTCTGCAGCCAATTTGAATACTTACACAGCCATCATTAGTAAATTTAATAGCGTTATTTACCAAATTCATGATAACTCTTCGAATCTTCTGCTCATCTCCCAAAAGAGATCTTGGCAGATTGGCGTCACAATCCACAATAAACTCAATTTTCTTCTCCCTCTTCTGAGCTAAGGACATATTGATGACGTCATGAATGGTAGAAGAAATATTATAGGCTTCTTCCACCAGATCCAGATCTCCTGCCTGCAGCTCTGTAAAGTCCAAAATATCACTGACAACAGCAAGAAGATTTCTCCCTGCCATCTGAATATCTGTAATCTGTCCACGGATTTCTGGTTCCAGTTCCCCTCTTAATGCCACTTCTGTCATACCACAAATCGTATTAATCGGTGTACGCAATTCATGACTGACATTTGCCAGGAAATCATCTCTCGTACGTTCTGCTTCCCGTAAATCCTCAATCGTCTTCCTCTGTCTTTGATTGCTTTCTCTCTGCTTGCTTACCAGATAAAATCCAATAAACTCTGCCAGAAAAATAGAGGCAAATTTTAGAATAATACGCGCATTCTGTTCTGCCGTTGAAAACTGAATTGTTTCAAGATATAGCCCATGATACAGAAGCAGAAAAATTGTTCCGGCAACACACAAATAGATTAATTCCGGAATCTCATAAAGACTCATAAAAATCACAAGCGCAATCAAAGTAGAAGAAGATTCCATCATATTTTTTGTATTTGCACAATACATCACTACACCCAATACCATCATTAAAGACGTAATTCTTGCACGAAATACATAATCTTTAAACTGGGCCAAATGAATTCCCCAGCAAAAAACCAGTCCTATTACATATATGCTCTGAATTCCATGCCACCAACCGGCCTCCAGTCCAATATATGACAAACCCGTAATATATATGGTAAAAATTACTAATATAATTCTTTCTACTATCTTCTGGTCTTTTAAACTTTTTTCCAAAAATTCTGACATGGGCTATTCCACCTTAATATTTACCAAATCCCCCTCCCAGAGAAATGATATTTTCATTGGTTACTGTATTATTTACAGTAGATTCCTTCTTTACTGCTAAAGAACAATTCGTTTTTACCGTATCGCTCAAACGATATACGGATAACAGATCTCTCATGCGTACTGCCTGACCAGAAAGTTCTTCACTGGCTGCCGCACACTGTTCACTGGTAGCAGAATTGGTCTGTACTACCTGAGAGACCTGTCCGATTGCCTGATTGATCTGAGCAACTGCAGTTGCCTGATAATTGGAAGATTCTGCAATATCAGTCACTAAGATTTCACTCTTTTCCACTCCCTGAGTAATGGCTTCAAGAGCTTTTGCAGTATCATCCGCAATTTTCGAACCAGCATTTACTTTATGGATAGAATTTTCAATTAATTCCGCAGTTTCAGAAGCTGCAGATGCACTCTTTGCTGCCAAATTACGAACTTCTTCTGCTACAACTGCAAAGCCTTTTCCAGCTTCGCCTGCTCTTGCTGCCTCAACGGCCGCATTTAATGCTAAAATATTGGTTTGGAATGCAATATCATCAATAACTTTAATAATTTTTGAGATGCTTTCAGAAGCATTGTTGATTTCTTCCATGGCTACCACCATATCCTGCATCTGTACATTTCCCTGTTTCACATCTACAATTGCCTGAGCCATCAATTCTGCGGCATCATTTGCCTGTTTTGCATTCTGTTTGGTTTTCTGTGCGATTTCACCAATAGAAGCAGTAATCTCTTCGATCGCACTTGCCTGCTCTGTAGAACCCTGAGCAAGAGCTTCGCTGGCAGATGCAACCTGAGAAGAACTCGTCATGACCTGAAATGCCGCATCACTGATATTAGCAATGGCATGAGAATTGCCTTCTACCAATGTCTGTAACGCATATCCCATTGCATCTTCTTCGGAGGATGGATTTACCTCAACTGTAAGATTTCCTTTTGAAATCTCATCTGTTATCATGGCCTGATAACGGATATTTTCCACAACTTTCTGATATTTTTCAATGACCTGACCAAATTCATCATTGCTTTTTTTCTCTAATTTCACATTAACATTTCCTTTTGCCAGT
This sequence comes from Agathobacter sp., assembly GCA_045124075.1. Taxonomy (GTDB): domain Bacteria; phylum Bacillota; class Clostridia; order Lachnospirales; family Lachnospiraceae; genus Roseburia. Next base: position 12,946 of record JBGVLD010000073.1, on the reverse strand, counting down.
TCATCTGCCGCATCATTCAAAGATTTTAGTCCAACTCTTAAAATCTTCGTCATAGTATAGCTGACACCCACAACATTAATCAATGCAAAGACAGCAATCGCAGCTGTTACATAACTGTACATAGTAAGAAAATGCTGCGGATCCTCGGCATGAATTACATCCCGCACAGATGTGTAACCAATATATAACAGAACAAAAATCAGTACATCCAATATTCCATAACTAATAATCATTTTTGTATGTAGTTTCATATTTTTCATTTTACTCTTCTCCTTCTTCCTCTTCATTTTCTGCATGCTGTTCCAGACCAGATAATTCCTCATCATTTAGTAATCTGTCCGGATCCAACAGTAATTTCACTGTATCTCCTACTTTCCCAATGGCATAAACATACTTGTTCTGTGCTTTATCTGTTCTCCCGATAGTTGGAGATGGCAGAATATTTTCTTCTGCAATTTCAACTACTTCTGCAATTTTCTCAACAATCAAGCCTACTACTACAGACTTTACGTTGATGACAATGATGCAGGTTCTGTCATCATATTCAAAAGGTTTCTGTTTGAACCGGAGTCTTACATCAATCACAGGAATGATCTTTCCACGCAGATTAATGAGTCCCTTGATATAATCTTCACTTTCCGGTATTTCTGTAATCTCCTGGAATACAATAATTTCATTGACATATTGGATCTTCAATCCAAAATATTCATTGCCAGATTTAAAAGTAACGTATTTCCCTTTTTGTTCTTCCTGCTCTTCCGAAGTATCAATGGGGGAAATCGCTTCATTTATTGCGATTGCTTCTTCCATAAAAGCCCTTTCCTTTCTTTTTTATTCCAGCATTGCCGCTGCATCCAGGATCAGTGCAATACTTCCATCTCCCAGCTGCGTACATCCGGAAAGTCCTCTTACTTTCTTTACGTAAGATGGAATCGGTTTAACAACAATTTCCTGCTTTCCTACTAACGTATCCACGAAAAGACAGAATTTTTCACCTTCTACCTCCAGAATGACCATCATGCCTTCTTCTACATTTTCTTTATAATCTCTCAAGTGATACCAATCTCCTAGACGAATAACCGGATAACACTCTCCACGAATCATAACAAATTCACTGCCATTTGGTTCTTCGATCATCATTTCTTTGGTAACACTGACAAATTCTTTGACCACACCAGTCTCCATTACAAAAGCGGAAGTTCCCACTTTCATCACGATTCCATCAATAATGGCAAGGGTCAGTGGAATCTTAAGGCTCATGATACTGCCTTCTCCCGGGGTACTTTCAATTTCCAAAGTGCCTCCAATGGACTGCAGATTCGATACAACTACGTCCATTCCAACTCCTCGTCCAGAGTATTCGGTAACTTTCTCATTAGTGGAAAAACCTGGTAATGTAATGAACTGATATACCTCTTTATCAGTATAGGAACTATCTGGCTTTGTTGGATCCAAAAGGCCTTGTTTTCTTGCTTTTGCAATGATTTTTTCCCGATCAAGCCCCTGTCCGTTATCCTGAACACCAATCCATACTTTTCCTGATTCTGTCTTGGCAGATAGGGTAACTTTTCCTTTTGCCGTTTTTCCTTTTGCAAGACGCTCTTCTTTTGACTCAATTCCATGGTCAACAGAATTACGTACCAAATGCATCAGAGGGTCAGAAATATGTTCGATAATATTCTTATCTACTTCTGTGGTATCTCCAATCATTTCGAATTCGATATCTTTTCCCAGCTTACGGGACACATCAAATACAATACGATTCATTCTCTGGAAAGTATTGGTAAGCGGAACCATTCGCATGGACATAATAACATTCTGCAAGTCGGTAGAAATCTTCGTCATCTGAGCCGCTGCCTTATTGAAATTATCCAGCTTTAATCCTGGGACTTTTAAATCCGAGTTCTGAAGCACTACAGATTCTGAAATAACCAATTCTCCAATTAACTCCATCAGCATGTCCATTTTTGCCACGTCCACACTGATAAAAGCTGCTTTCTCAGACTTCTTCGGCTTATCCTTGGCAAGCTTCTTTGCTTTACCTGGTTCTTTGGACTGAATAACGAAATCACCAGGAGCCATTTGTTTCTTCGACTGCTTCTCTTCCTCTTCTTTTTTTGCTTTCTCTTCGATTTGCTCTACACTGGATTCTAAATCAATACGAATTTCTGAACCAACACTGTCAAATCCCTGCTGGAATTCTTTGGCAGTACATTCATAAATATCAACCTTCTGGATATCATATCCTGGTTTTATAATATTGCGCAGTTCCTTCTCTGTACTCTGGGTCTGAAGAAGAAGTTTAAATCCATTCTCCTTGATTTCATCACAGGCACGTTCATCTGAAATAATATCTTCCGGAGAATACATTAAATCTTCTGCGATTTCTTTTAACGCATATACCATTTTATAGGCATGTACATTTACCAGTTCCATTTCTGGATTGTATGTAAGATAAATCTTAAAGAAATGGCTGCATTTTGTTGCCATTGGTGCAATATAGAACTGCTGTGGTGCTGCTGGCTGTTCCTGTTCTTTTGCCGCTGCTCCTGCCTCTGCATCCCCATTTGCCACCTTAATTTTTGTTAAAAATTTATCAATTTCTGCTACTGCCTTGGTGGAATTTCCATCTGCAGAATCTCCATTCTGAAGTTTTTCCATTTCCCCCATAATAAAGTCTGCCACATCCAATACATGCTCCACCAATTCCACATGCGGAACCTTTTCTGGATGAGATTCTCTTAAATAAAAGAATACATCTTCCAGTTTGTGGGCAATCTTTGTGATATCATCGAACATCATGATACCGGAAGATCCTTTTATGGTATGCATAGTACGGAAAATCTCGTTGATACTATCCTCATCGAAATAATCCTCATCTTTCTGTTCCAGAACGATTTCCTGAAGGCGTTCCAAAAGCTGGGTATTCTCAAACAAATATATGTCCAGCATGTCGTCAGTGTTAAATTCGTCCGCCATTTTTTTATCCCTTCTTTCGTTTCACTTCTCTATTATTTAATCATTCCCAGTTTCTTTAATGCCTGTTCAAAACGATCCTGATCAATTGGTTTTCCAGAGTAAATTGTGCATCCCAAATCAAATGCCATTTTTACGTTCTTTTCTTCATTTAAAGCAGTTGCCATAATAACTTTTGCCATTTTATCTTCTGGAATGTTACGTTCCTTTTCAATGTTACGGATTCCAACCAGTGCCTGATAACCATCCATGACTGGCATCATGATATCAAGACAGACCAGATCATATGGTTCCCCGTCTTCCATTGCCATCATAAAAGCATCTACCGCTTCCATTCCATCTACTGTCACATCACATTCACCATATTTGGATAAAAAATTTGTCATAAATTTCCTTGTTACAAAATCATCTTCTGCTAATAAGATTCTCATCTCTTATACACTCCTTTACATTCTATTAATTAATTGATAAGTTTTCCTTGCTATATCTGACAATTTCTCTTGATATTCTACAGCACCGATCTCATAGGCAACTTTAGGCATTCCATAGACCACACATGTAGATTCATCCTGACCTATGGTTCTTGCGCCTGCCTGCCGCATAGCCAAAAGTCCTTTGGCTCCATCACCACCCATGCCAGTCAAAATAATGCCGAGAGAATTTGCCCCTGCTTCCTTTGCCACAGATTGAAACAACACATCTACGGAAGGACGATGTCCATTGACCTTAGCACCATTTTTCACTTCCACCTGATAAGCACCATTTACTTTGATCAGTTTCATATGGGCGCCGCCTCCCGGTGCAATCAACACCTGTCCAGGTAGCACTTTATCCCCATTTTTGGCTTCTTTAACCCTGACATTACACTGGTCATTAAGCCTGTTGGCATACATCTCCGTAAATCCCTGGGGCATATGCTGTACTACTACAACCCCAGGAATATCTGTTCCAAATTCACTGAGTACAGAAGCAATCGCTTCTGTTCCTCCAGTAGAAGCTCCAATTGCTACTATCGTTTCTCTATTTTTTGTAATATAACTTTCCAAATTCTGGGATTCCATCTTATATTTTAAATTTCCAATTCTTGCAGTAGAAGCAATCTTTATCTTTATTGGAAGCTCCTTTTGCACAAATTCTTCTAATTTTTGTTTATCCGTCAGAACAGGTTTTGCAGCAAAATCCACTGCTCCTGCATCCAATGCATCAAATACTTTATCGCTTAAAGCACTGATCATAACCACAGGAATTGGATACTGTGGCAACAATTTCCTTAAAAATTCAATTCCATCCATTCGAGGTAATTCAATATCCAGGGTCATGACATCCGGTCTGTATTTTACAATTGCATCCCTGGCCTCAAAAGGATCCCTTACTGCCGCTACGACTTTTAAGGCAGGATCCTGATTCAGATTCTTTACCAGAATCTCCCTAAAAAACATGGAATCTTCCACTACTAACACTTTAATTTGCCGCATGTTCTATTCCTCAGCTTATCTTTTATATTTACTGAAGCTGTCTTGCTATCTTCTGACAAATCTGGAAAATCTCTTTATTGAACTTTTTGCCAGCATCCTGTTCCATCATTTCCAAAGCTTCTTCTCTTGTATAAGATTCTCTATAAGAACGCTTTTCCGTCAAAGCACAGAACTCACTCATAATAGAGACGATCTGTGCAGACAATGGAATTTCATTTCCTTTGATTCCACATGGATATCCACTTCCATCCCAGTTCTCATGATGATAATGAGCAATATCAGAGGACATTCGGATGAAATCATTGTAATCTCCTTCCCCATGAATGCTGTCTAATATCTTAGCTCCCAGTGTCGTATGATGGCGCATGATTTCTTTCTCATCTGCAGTAAGTACAGAATTCTTCTGAAGAATCTCCATTGGAATTGCCATATTTCCTATATCACAAAGAGGTGCAGCAAGTTCTATGGTATCCACAAAGGAATCCGAAATCCGTTGCTCAAACAGCGGTGAAAGCTGCATTGCCTGAGCCAGTACCCGACAATTGCTTTTCAGTCTCTGCATATGCTCATTCTCATAAGAAGCATTTTCTGTTGCAATATCAGCTAACACATATAATACACGCTTCTTCTCCGCTTCGATTTGTCGAACCTGTTCGCTAACAGATACCTGGAGTCTTCTATTTGCCTCCTGCAAAGTCTGATTGGCAAGAGAAAACTTCAAATGTACTCCAACTCTTGCTTTTACCACTTCTGGTATAAATGGCTTTGTTATGTAATCCTCTCCTCCAATCGAAAATCCCTCTACAATATCTGCCGGATCATCAAAAGCCGAAATAAATATAATTGGAATATCACGATGAATCGGATCTGCTTTGATTAATCTGCATAACTCATACCCATCCATCTCAGGCATGGAAATATCTAAAAGAATCAATGAAACAGGAACTCTCTGCACGATTTTTAATGCCTGAAGCCCGTTCTCTGCCAGAACTGGCTGATACCCCATATCCACGATTATGTTTCTAAGCACATATCGATTTGTTTCTACATCATCTACAACCAAAATTCTGGTAGAATCCTGCTTTTTACTTATCTGTTCCATCTATGTTCTCCTTCAACGAATCCATAAGCTTTAATAAAGTCTCATGGGCAGTACATGTTCTATCATAATTTCCTTTCTGAACTGCCATTTTCAGTCTCAGAACGGCTGTTTTAATTTCCTTTGATGCCTCTTCTGTAAGCTGTTTTACTGACTCCGTAAAGGTCTCTGCCTTCTCCCAGTTTTCCATCTCTACTGACAAGATCAGCTTGGAAAGCTGTTTCTTAATCTCATCAAAATTTTCTTTCGTTCCATAACACCAAACCTTGTCCATGGAATTTTCACCTTCTGCTGGTGCTGCGGTTGCAAATAGAGCTGCCGCTTTCTTCTCCACCGCCATTTTACCTTCTGGCACCTCGAACCATAAGGAAAAGGAAAAAGTCGTTCCACGATTCTTTTGGCTTTCTACACTGATGGAGCCTCCCATCAGATTGATCAACTGCTGAGAAATATTCAATCCCAAACCTGTCCCGCCATACTTTCTGGAAATCGATGCATCTACCTGAGAAAAACTCTTGAACAACTTATCCTTATCAGCCTGATCGATTCCAATTCCTGTATCCATGACAATAAAAAACAATTCTACACGGTTATTCTCCTGGGCCGTTTTTAACACTTCCAGCGTAACCTTTCCAAAATGTGTAAATTTACATGCATTAGAAAGCAGATTATTTAAAATCTGTACGATTCTCAACTCATCTCCCACAATTTCTTCCGGTATTTCCGGCGAAATTGTCACAAAGAAATCCAACCCCTTCTCTGTAATCTTATTAATATGATTGGATTTTACATAATCGATCATCTTACGGAAGTTAAAACTACGCATTTCCAGCGTAAACTTCCCTGCTTCTAATTTTGAGAAGTCCAGAATATTATTAATGATATTGTTCATATCATTACAGCCTCTTTCCACCAGCTGTAATGTCCGAAGTTTCTTCAAATCCTCTTCCACAGCCATGATTTCCCGGACATTTCCCAAAATTCCATTGACCGGTGTTCTCAGCTCGTGGGTCACATTTGCCACAAATTCTGATTTTACCTTAGCCGCAGACTCCGCTTCCTGAGCCACCTGCTGAACTCTTTTCTCCAAAAAATAAGTGCCAGACACATCCCTCATCATACAAAGAATCCCTTCTTCTTTACCGGAACGAGGAATCATTTTGGCTTCTGCTCTAAAACAGGTCATATTTTTCCTATAGGCCATTGTACTGCGGATTTCTTCTCCCATTGGACAATGACAGGTATAACCTTCTTCTGTCTTCTCAAATAAGGTTGGAAAAATATCTGAAATATGAACCCTGTCAATATCCTCTTCATATTCCAGCTTTTGACGAGCCTCTTTATTGGCAAAATGCACATATCCGTACTTATTAAATATGATTACCATCTCTAATGCATAATCTAATAAAGTACGGTTCCATGTTTCATCATACATAAATTTTCTCCCGATCAATAAATACAGATACTTTTTGCACAAATATCGTAAATTGTGCTTTGCGCCCCCCGCGCGCGAGCGGTGTTGCAAAGCAACAAAATAAAAAGCAGATTACAAAACCACTGGGGCTAAGTAATCTGCTTATTTGTGCAAATAGTCTTCTCCCCCCGATTTTCACATACAAACCTAACATAATTATAGGGAAAAACTTCTATATTTGCAAGTATAATATCTTCTTTGATTTGGATTTAATTTCCATAAATCTGCATAAGCAGTGCTAATAACAAACCAACGCCAACTGCTCGTTTTCTCTTTTGCCTCTTAATACCCTTCCACTTTAAAAGTAATTACAGAGTCCTTTCTTTTCCCCAGAAGAACAATGCTACAGTTCCCGGGCCAGTATGGCTGCCGATGGTAGTTCCAATATCATTAATTTCTACTTTTCCATTCATTTTTGTAAATCGACTCTCAATCAGTTCCGCAACAGCCTTTGCATCTTCTATACAAGCCGAATGAGACATATATACTTTTCCAGTATAATCCAGTCCATCTATAGCCTGCTGTTCCATAATGTCTACAATTTCTTTAATTGCTTTTTTCTTAGTACGAATTTTGCTTCTTACAACTAATTTTCCTTCTGAATTTACATTCATCATTGGACAGATATTTAATACATTTCCAATAAATCCAGATGTCTTTGATACTCTTCCTCCTTTAATGAAGAAGGTAAGATCTGTGGAAAAGAACCAACTATTCAACGAATTCTTATTATCCTCTGCCCATTTTGCCAGTTCTTCCATTTCCATTCCTTCATCCCGGAGATCTGCCAACTTATCCATATAAAGGCCATAACCAGAAGAAGCCTGTGTTGAATCGATTACCATAATCTTTCTCTCCGGATATTTCTCCTTTAACTCATCCATTGCAATTCTTGCAGAATTCACAGTTCCAGAAATACCGGATGATAAAGTCACGTGAAGCACATCCTTGCCTTCTTTTAAAAACTGCTCAAAAAATGCCTCATACTCTTCTGCATTGATCTGAGAAGTCTTTGTATCTGCGCCATCCACCATAGCCTGATAAAAAACAGGAAAAGACATGCTTTGTCCCAGATCATCCAGGTAAGATTTTCCATCCAATTCATAGTGAAAACAAATAAATGGCAGTTCTCTTGCCGCAAAATGCTCCTTAGACATGTCTGCCGTTGAACAACAGCTAATTACATAATTGTTCATTTTCTCTCTCCTATATATTAAAGTTAATTTCCGTTTTTATTTGTCATTCCATTTTATTATATTACACTTAGCAGGTTTTTCCAATCTTTTTTCAATTGCTATTCTTTTTCTTCTAAGAGAGAGGTGCAATGCGGACAACGGGTTGCTTCAATTGCTATCTCAGAAATACAATATGGACATTTTTTGGTAGTTGGAGCCTTTGGCTCTTCTTTTTTTGCAAAACGATTACTAATATTATTGATTACTTTAATGATCCCAAAAATAACCAACGCAGTAATTAAAAAGTTAATGATTGCTGTAATGAAATTACCATACATTAATACTGGAGCATTCTCCCCACTTCCCAAGGTTGCCTGTAAGTATGAAAAATCAGTCCCTCCAAAAATGCCCAGAATCGGTGTAAGGATATCTGTATTCAGTGATGTCACAATCGAGGTAAAAGCGCCACCTACGATGACTCCGACGGCCATATCCATGACATTCCCACGCATGATAAATTTTTTAAATTCTCCTAAAAATCCTGTTTTTTTTGCCATTTCTATTCTCCTTTTCTTTTATCTCTTGTGTAAATTTCGTACCTTTTATAGGCTCCAAACTCTTAACTCCTGCATAAAATGTAAAAAAGCCAAAAATAATTATGGATTATTTATATTTTATTACACCAGCAATCATTTTACCACCTGTTTTTATTTTTATTTTCTTATTTTATCAAAAGAAAATATCGATTATTCGAAAAATCGATTCCCTGAGCATTGAAGAAAAAGAACTGCTTTTAAATGAAATAGTAAGGCCTGCAGGATATCTCTATGATCCCTTCCAGGATATTTTCACTGCAAGACTGGATGCGCCGCAAAAACATTTCGGGTATACAACTTTTTATGACTTTGCAGCCCCTTACTTGAACATGGTTTTTGACTATGAAACCATTTATTTTGATTATCAGAATCGAACCTGGCTCATTGAAATGTGGAAAGGACAATATGGAATTAACACAGGCTGCGAACTTGGTATCTACTATGCTGATCACATCATTTCTCCTGAAAAATACTCCACTGGCCTTTTCAAGGCGGTAGATGCCAAAGATATGCCCTACATTTCCATGAAACTGAACTGTCATGACGCAAAAAAATGCCGCTCTCACTCCCGTATTGCCTATTTACGAAGAAGACACTGGTGGATGACCATTTTTAAAATGGGTGTTTTCTCAAAACCAGAAAATCTTTTTGTAAATACCTCCATTCGCTTTCATGATTATTCAATGATGTACAGTTTTCTGTTCAGTTTAAAAAAGACCCTTCCCCATACCTCTTACAAAATAAACGGATTAACCGTATACTTCACGTTCAACCAAAGCTTTCGGCACTATTCTCTGTTCCAAAAAGCTATTCGACAGCTGGCTCTGTTTTTCTGCTGTTTTTATTGCAAATGCTTTCTCTTTATTACAAGGCCTTATGAAAAAAGCGGAGATAAAATTCTATATCTCTACTATTACCTGCCGCTTTTTATACGTCGACTATTTTTTCGGAGTGATATATGAATTATAAAAAACGCCTTGACCATGCCTTTACAAATGCACCTATTCTGCCTATAACCCCCAAAACAAAATATGCAATTTTCAGTGACTGTCACCGGGGAATTGGAAATAATAACGATAATTTTCTTAAAAATGCAAACAGCTATTTCGCTGCACTGCAATATTATTATCAACGGGGATTTACTTATATTGAGAACGGAGATGGAGACGAACTCTGGGAAAATTACACGCTGAAACAAATTAAAGAAATTCATGGAGATGTATTTGAACAACTGATCCAATTCCAGAAAAAAGGACGTTTGTTTATGCTCTATGGAAATCACGATATGATAAAAAAAACTCTTTCCTATCCTTTTTCCGATTTTCTGTATTATGAAGGGCTTATCTTACGCCCCGGCATATCAGGGAAAAATCCGATAATTATTGCTGATGAGCTGAGTGTGACTCCTGGTGATCTGCACATCCCTGCAAAAGACATTCGGATTACCCACGGCCACCAAGCCGATTTAGGAAACTCCGTTCTCTGGAAGCTCACCCGATTTCTGGTTCGCTACTTATGGACTCCACTGGAATATTTTGGTGTCTTAGACCCTACCAACGCCGCCAGGAATAATACAAAAAAAGAAAAATTAGAGAAACGATATCTTTCCTATGCCAGAGATTCTCACTGTTTATTGATGACCGGTCACACCCATAGACCTACTTTGGGAGACATCACCTCTCCTTATTATAACTGTGGAAGCTGCGTTCATCCCAAATGCATTACCTGCATTGAACTATGCGGCTTCCAGATTAATCTTGTTAAATGGCATTCCAGTTCTGAAAAAAGTGAGCACTTTGGAAATATTTACGAACTGTGCCCGCCTACTTATCCCGTTTACATCAAGCGGGAGGTACTAGGAAGCGATTTACTGTATTAAAAAGACTTTCACGCGTTAGCGTGACAAGGTCTTTCCTGATATATAAAAGAGGAATCTCGGCTTGAGATTCCTCTTTTAAAGCCAATAAGGGGATTCGAACCCCTGACCTACGCATTACGAGTGCGTTGCTCTACCTACTGAGCCATATTGGCAAAATTCTTTCACACTTAGTTATGATAGCAAATCTGCCTGACAAAATCAACCTTTTTTATTCTCCCATTAGAAATTTTCTTTTCTCAAAAAAATAATTGCATTCTCTCAAAAAACATGCTACATTATGTTCACGGGTGTTTTCCGTGGAATTCTTTTATCCCCGCACAATTCGTGCAAGAATCCCAACTTTTCCTGATAGTAAGGAGTTATATGAAATATCAGGATTTTTTAAATTACATAAAGGAACAGATGACTGCAATTTTTGAACCAGAAACCGCAATTTATATTGAATCCATTAAGAAGAATAATGGAATTACTCTGGAGGGGCTGATCATCCGAAAACCAGGAACTAATATTTCTCCAGCAATTTATTTAAATCCCTATTACCACCAGTATCTGGAAGGCATTTCTCTAAATCAGATTGTACAGGATATTCTTTTTCTCTACCACAAGCATATTCCTTCGGAGAATTTTAACACAAGTGATTTTGGGGATTTTACTAAGATAAGACCTTATATTATTTTCAAACTGGTCAATTATGAAAAGAACCTTTCACTTCTGAAAGATGTGCCTCATATCCGCTACATGGATCTGGCAATTCTCTTTCAATTCATGCTTCCCAATATTCAAAAAAATCACGCTACGATTCTGATTCATAACCAGCATCTGGATTACTGGAAAGTCACAAAAGAAGAACTTTATTCCTATGCAAAACAGAACACTCCTCTGCTGCTTCCCAGCAAGTTGGATAACCTGTCCAGCTTGGTAAATGAGACCCTTAGCCATTCAGAACTCAATTGCCCTCCGGTTCCACCTATGTACATTCTGACCAATAACAAACGTATCGCTGGAGCTGCCACCATTCTTTATGATGGTCTGTTAGGAAACATTTCCAGACAATTTAATCAAAATCTGATTATTCTGCCAAGCAGTATTCATGAAGTTCTTATCGTTCCTACCAGTTCTTCTGATAATCTGGACTTCTATTCTCAAATGGTACAAGATGTGAATACTGCGGAAGTATCGGATGATGAAATTCTATCTAATCATGCCTATTATTTTTCTAAAGAGGCAGGAAAAATCATTTTCTAAAAACTGCGCTTCGCATAATCGTTCCACGAACAGTATTGCAAAAAAATTCTGGTTCAGGCTTTAACCCGAACCAGAATACTTTGTCCATTATAATGTTTTCTGATAATATCTCACTGTTCTAAAAGTGACTCATAAATCTTCTCATACTGTTTTGCGGAGGTAGTCCATGAATAATCTTTCTCCATTGCCCGGACTACCATATCATTCCAGCTCGTTAGATCATTTTTATATACGCTCTCAGCATATTGGATAATAGATAACATCTCATGCGCATTATAATTATCAAAGGCAAAGCCGTTGCCGGTCTGTTCATATTCATTGTAAGGATCTACTGTATCCTTTAGTCCTCCGGTTGCCCTGACAATTGGCAGTGTTCCATAACGCATTGCCATCATCTGACTGAGACCGCATGGTTCAAAAAGGGACGGCATAATAAAAGCATCACAGGAAGCATAAATCTTATGAGACCGTTCTTCTGCATATCCAATGTGGGCACATAACTTATCCGGGAATTTATTCTGAAAATGGCGCATCATATCTTCATAGCGCTCTTCTCCTGTCCCTAAGGCAATTACCTGAATATCCATAGTTGATAACAGCTCATCAAAGATATAAGCAAGCAAATCGAAACCTTTCTGATCTGTCATTCTGGAAACGATTCCTAATAAGAATACATCTTCTCTCTCTGGCAATCCCATTTCATGCTGTAAAGCCTTCTTATTAACCGCCTTCCCCAGCTTGAATGTTTTCTTATCAAAATGAGCCTCTATATAAGGATCTGTCGAAGGATCATATTCCTTATAATCAATTCCATTTAAGATACCATGGAGACTATCTCTTCTGGCATACATCAGACCATTTAAACCTTCGCCCCCTTCCGGTGACATGATATCCATGGCATAAGTTGGACTGACCGTGGTAATCTTATCAGCATATACTACTCCACCTTTTAAGTAGTTAGCATCTCCATAGGATTCCAATTCATTAGAATTAAAAATCTGCTTTGGCAGTCCTGTAATATCCATAA
>JBGVLD010000072.1:0-24903 GCA_045124075.1 Agathobacter sp. | reverse complement strand
GGAAAGAGTACTTTGATCAAATGTATCATGGGCTTTTTGAAATATCAGGGACAGATACAGGTGGACGGACTGAATAACAAGTCTGTGGAAGCTAAGAAAATTATGGGATATGTACCGGAAATTCCTTCCCTTTACCCAAATCTTACGGTGGAAGAGCATCTCGAATTTATTGCAAGAGCCTATAAATTAAAGGATTATGAAGTTTATAAAGACGAGCTTCTTGCCCGGTACGAGTTGGATGATAAAAAAGATAAATTTGGTGACGAACTTTCCAAAGGTATGCAGCAGAAACTGAGTATCTGTTGTGGACTGCTTCCGAAACCGAAGCTGATCTTATTTGATGAACCAATGATCGGACTTGATCCCCACGCTATTAAGGAATTGAAAAAACAGTTGGTGGAGTTAAAAGAACAGGGCCGCACGGTACTTCTTAGTACCCATATGATCGACAGTATTGAGGAATTGTGGGATACCACCTATATTATGAAAAAAGGACAGGTGGCTGCAGTAGTAAGAAAAGCAGAAATCGGTAATCAGGAAAAGACTCTGGAAGACATCTTTTTTGAGATTACAGAAACAGAGGTGTAGCCTATGAAGTTATGGGGATATTATGCATGGCATACCTTTAAGAATTCTATTAAGAAAATGTTCCGAAGTACGGTCGCGGCAGTTTTTGTGGCAATCATTGTAATCGGTGCGACTTTTGGAGTGGCATTTAGTATTATTGATATGGTTTTTCCGGATGACTCGGGAACAGAATATATAGAAGAATCTTCTCAATATGAAGGCTCCTATGTTGGAGACGAGGAAGATGGCGAAGCTACTAATGATGAGGATTATGATGAAGAAGAAATGACGGAAGAAGATATTATTTTTGTCAAGAAGCTGATAGAATCCGGAGTCTTTCTTCTTATTATAATAGCTTTGCTCTGGGGCATTTATGGTGGAAGTCAGAAAGGGTCTGATTTCTTCCAGATGGCAGATGTGAATCTCCTTTTTACGGCGCCTATGAAGCCCCAATCGGTTCTGTTTTTCCGGTTGACCTTTCAGATGGCAGCCTTAATGTTGGGCTCGTTGTATATTTTGTTCCAGATTCCAAATCTTGTACTTAATCTGGGATTAGGATTTTATGGAGTTGTAGCAATTATCATTGGATGGATGTTCTTACTTTTATTAAAGCAACTTATGTCAGTTCTTTCATATACGATAACAGCCACCCACGAAAAATTAAAAAGATACATCATCCCTTTTATGATTCTTGTTGGAATCATTGTGGCAGGAGTCGCAGGAATTGGTTATCTGGCATTTGACAGATCCATTACTGCAGTGATGGACAATATTTTTGCGGCAGAATGGTCCAGATGGATTCCAATTGTTGGCTGGTACAAAGGAATGATTATGTGTGCAGTTAATGGTGAAATCGTAAACTCCTTGATTTATATGGCATTTCTTATTGCAGGAATGGCAGTGATGTTCTATCTGATCTGGCAGATCAAGGCGGATTTCTATGAAGACGCCATGTCCGGAGCTGAAAAAAGAGAGACTATACTTCAGGATGCAAAGGAAGGCAGACAGACCGCAGTGGAAAAGAAACGTTCTGCCAAGTTAAAGAAAAATACAGGCATGAAAGGCCAAGGGGCAGAAATGTTCTTTACCAAAGAACTGTATATCCGCCACCGCACTGCAAAACTGGGGCAGATTACCACCACAATGTTTTGGTATTTTGCCATTGGATTGCTCATGTCTTATGTGACAGTGAAGGTCTTTGAATTAGACACTTTTACCGGAGCAGGATGCGTGATTGCGTTTGTTTTATTTTTCCGAACTTATGGAAATCCAATTGCCCAGGAAACCTCTATGAACTGGCTGTTCTTAGTACCGGAAAGTCCGTACAAAAAAGTATTTTATGCTATGATGGCCGGTACATATGCCAGTGCTATTGATCTGCTGCCGGGGCTTTTAGTTGGTATGGTCCTGACAGGAGAGAATCCGCTTATCATGCTGCTTTGGTATATTACATTACTTACCATGGACTTTATGTTGTCTGCAGTAGGACTCATGTTAGAAGCTCTGTTTCCGGCAACGGCTATGGATATGGTAAAATCTATGATTCAGTTTGTACTGAAATTTATGATGATCCTGGTAATAGTTATATTCTTTGTAGTAGGAATGATTTTTGGCGGAGTTGTTGGAGGACTGGTAATCAATCTGATCGCGAATCTTTTGATCAGCGCGGCAGTGTTCGTGATCTACCCATCTATTTTGCATAGGGGTATTTCATAAGGAGGAACAAAATGTAGCGGAGATGTAACAGGAATTCCGATTTATCTATCTAATAAAGAAAAGGGCATGGGAATTCTGGGAATCAAGAGGTTGTTAGATATGTAATGTCTAACGACCTCTTTTTAATTGCCTTACCATGTGGAAGTCTAGCATTGTAGAAACTGCAGGAAGATCATTATGGATGATATAGTTGGAAATTAGCAGCTCCGAAGGAGTACTTGGTACACATTCTGGGTCTATAGAAATTTTTTGAATTGTGAGATACGAATGGGAGCGAAAAATGCTATTTTTTCTGCACTTACTATTGCGAAACGTATGTTTGGGTGCTATAATGAGAAAAGAACAAATGTTTGTGCTGGCTGAGAAAAAGAAAGTGGGAATGATATGGGACAGGTAATCTTACAAGATGGAATTATGGAAAAGTTGACGATTCTTTCGGATTCGGCAAAGTATGATGTTGCCTGTACTTCCAGTGGAGTTGAGAGAAAAGGAGATGGAAAATCTATAGGAAATACCGTGGGGTGTGGACTTTGCCACGCTTTTACAGGGGATGGAAGATGTATCTCTTTGCTTAAGATTCTTCTTACTAATGAATGTATTTATAATTGCAGATATTGTGTGAACCGATCCAGTAATGATGTCAAGCGTGCCATGTTCACACCGGAAGAGATATGTACTCTGACCATAGAGTTTTACCGGAGAAATTATATAGAGGGACTATTTTTAAGTTCTGGAATTTTTCAGTCGCCGGATACCACTATGCAGCTCTTATATGAGACGCTTTTTTTGCTTCGGACTAAGTATCATTTTAACGGATACATTCATGTGAAGGGAATTCCGGGAGCGTCAGCTCATATGGTAGAGATGGTGGGCTATTTGGCCGACCGTATGAGTGTGAATCTGGAACTGCCGACAGCAGAAGGATTGCGGGAACTGGCACCGAATAAGGTTCGGAAGAATATCCTTACCCCTATGCGCCAGATTCAGAATGGAATCAAAGAAAGCCGTATGAATCATGGAATTACCAGTATGAAGAGCAGGGTTTGTATTGATGAGAAGCAATATTATGAGCAGATTGCAGAAATTGCGGATAGCCATGCAAAGCTATTGGATTATAGAAAGAGCCAGCAGATGATTTTGGAAAAAAATCAAAAGAAGAAGGCAGAAGCAGTGGCAGAAGAATCCTGGAAGTTTGGGCATTCAACAGAGGTCAGCCAGAGTGCGTCAAATCTGCCAATGGTCAGCCAGTGTTCACAAAATCTGTCGGAGAGCAGCCAGAGTGTGCCAAATCTCACGATGGCCAGTTCCTTGAATAGCCCGGAAATCAGAAGAAACAAGAATCATTATTTTGTACCAGCAGGACAGAGTACCCAGATGATCATTGGGGCTACAGGAGAGACTGATTTTCAGATTATGTCTGTAACGGAAGCTTTATACCAGAAGTTTGAGATGAAGAGAGTGTTCTATTCTGGTTTTGTAAATGCAAATCAGGATGAAAGTCTGCCGCTTTTTGGACAGAAACCGCCGTTGCTTCGGGAACACCGCTTGTACCAGGCTGATTTTCTTCTGCGGTTCTATGGTTTTGGAGCAGATGAGTTATTGTCGGAGAAGAATCCAAATTTTCATGAACAGATTGATCCAAAATGCTTCTGGGCAGTCAAACATCTGGAGTTCTTTCCAGTGGAGATCAATAAAGCTGATTATTATACGTTACTTCGAGTTCCGGGCATTGGAACCACCAGTGCAAAACGGATCATGACTGCTCGAAAGCATGGGACATTAGATTTTTTTGATCTTAAAAAAATGGGAGTTGTGTTAAAGAGGGCTCAGTATTTTGTGACCTGCAGAGGAAGAATGCTGTATGGAACTCCTATAGAAGAGCAATATATTACCAGGCATTTAATCTATAATGAACCAAAAGGTCAGTTGCTGCTTCCAGATGGAAGTCAAGGCAACTGGCAGCAGATGTCTTTATTTGATACAACTATGCCATATCATCTGGCGGGAAATGCATGATTGATTTTTCGCCATGACAGAGAAAGCGATTAATATAGAAGGAGAATATCATGGAGCAGCTCATTCTTAGGTGCGAAGATACCATGGAAGGAATTTTTACAGCAATTTACGACGCATTTGTATATAAGAACCGCATGGAAGGAGAGTATCAGGACAATATCTCGATTGCCATTGGAGTGGAAGGGGAGCTGACACTGTTTGCTACGGAGATTTCGATTCAGACGAATCTTGATAAGGCAGAGAAGACGATCCACACGATTCAGACAAGGCTGGGAAGATCCGTTTACAGTACCTTATTTTATGCGCTGTGCCATTATGATCCAGAGAGAGCCAGTGTGGTGCTGGGATATTTGGTAAGGGGATTTAAGAAAGGAAGCGGAATTGGTGAACATTTATCGGATCCGTATGTGATGCGGGTCATGGAATTATCCCGGAAAGCTTCTAATGAGGGCTATCGTTTTAAAGAATTCCTACGATTTACAGACATGGGAAAATTCCTCTATGCAAAAATAGAGCCCAAATGCAATGTGCTTCCTCTTATGACAGAACACTTTGCAGACCGTTTCCCAAATGAGAACTTCATTATCTTTGATGAAAGAAGAAATTATGCTATGGTGCATAAGACGTTTTCGCCTTGTTTTTTTGTGACAGGAGAAGAATTTAAAATGGACACTTCGGAATGCAGGGATGTTTTTGAAATATTGTGGAAGCAATATTTTCAGACGATGGAAATTAAAGAACGCCATAATGAGAAATGCCAGAACACGCTCCTACCGAAGTGGTATCGAAAGAATATGACGGAACATATTATTTGACATGCTTATCAGAAACGGGTAAGATGTTATAAATAAAATCATAACGAATTATATTTTGCAGAATCTTTAGCAAGGTGCGCAACAAGAGTTTTCTATAAACGTGAAAAGAAGCCGCTTTGCGGGGACAAAGGGCTTCTTTTCGAGGAGTTTAGTTATGAAAATGTTTAATAAAAAGGGAATAATGTAAAGGAATGTCTTCCGTTTACAAGTATTAATATACCCGGAAAATGTGTCTTATATGTGTCCAAATTAAAAAACAATTCTAAAATTTCTTGCAAATTGTTTTAGATTTGCTTTAGATTTCTAAATTGGATAGATACACAGGAAAAAGTAGCAAAGGAGAATTTTGAACATGGAATTATGGGATATTTATGACAGTAACAAACAGCGTACAGGAAGAACTATGAAAAGAAATGACTGGTGCTTAAAGGATGGAGAATATCATCTTACTGTATTAGGTGTGATTGCCAGACCAGATCACAAATATTTGATTACCCAGCGTGTTATGACCAAAGCCTGGGCACCAGGATGGTGGGAAGTATCTGGTGGTGCAGCAATGGCTGGAGAAGAGTCTATTGATGCAGTAAAAAGGGAAATCATGGAAGAAACGGGACTGGATGTCAGCAATGCAGCTGGTGGATACGAATTTTCTTATCACAGAGAGAATCCAGGTGAAGGAGATAACTATTTTGTGGATATCTATCGTTTTGAAATGGACTTTACAGAAGAAGATATCCATTTACAGGAAGGGGAGACCAATGGTTACCGGCTGGCGACAGTAGAAGAGATCAAAGAACTGGCAGATCAGGGAATCTTCCTGCACTATGACAGCATCAAAGAAGTATTTCGTTAGGATGGGAAATGCGATGAATTTAGTGGAAGCAAAAGAAGAATACCAGACTATATATGCCAATGTTTATGGGAAAGAGAAGGCAGATAAAGTGTTGTTTCTTTCTTAGTGATTCCATCATAAAAGCACGAAATGTTTTCTGTGATTCTCAATAATCCCTTCTTTGCGAAGTTTGCTGATTTCTACGGATAGACCACTTCGGTCGACTTCAAGGTAATCAGCAAGTTCCTGCCGATCGAAAGGAATATCAAAACTATCACTGCTTACCTTCCTTGCCTGGAGAATCAGATAGGTCATGAGTTTTTCTCGGGTAGAACGCTTGGAGGTAATCTCAATCCTCTGTTGGAACATGATTGTTTTGGAAGCCAGATCCTTCATTAGATTGAAGATCAGTTGTTGATGGAAGCCACAATGGTTGCTGCAGGTGTGCAGAATATGAGAACAGTCAATCAGCATGACTTCACAAGGCTCATTTGCTATGATCGATACTGGAAGGGAACGGATCTCGGCACAGGCAAAAGCTTCAGCAAAGACCTCAGAGGAAGCAATAGTAGAAAGAATACTTCTGTTGCCAAAATAATCCACCTGAGCAATCTGTGCAGAACCGGAGAGCATAATTCCAATATATGTTGCAGGGTTGCCTTCTGCAAAAATGGTATATTTCTTATCAAAAAATTCCACCTTTGCCCCAAAGCAGCTAAGCATTTTCATTAGATTCTCGTCTTCAATTTCATTAAAAAGAGGACATTTTCGTAAGACTTCAAAATATTTTTTCATTTTTTCTCCTTTTGTTGAAATATCAACATACTTATTATGCTCACTATACTAGAATTTTCTCAGAAAAGCAAGAAAGTTATTAATGAATGAGAGATAGTATGGGAGGATATTATGGTTAGAAAAATAATTAAAATTGATGAAGAAAAATGCAATGGCTGTGGTGCTTGTGCAGCAGCTTGCCACGAAGGTGCAATTGAAATGATAAATGGAAAAGCAAAGCTCACTCGTGAGGATTACTGTGATGGTCTTGGTGACTGTCTTCCAGCTTGTCCGATGGATGCGATTACGTTTGAGGAACGGGAAGCGCCTGCATATGATGAAGAAGCTGTTCGTCAGGCAAAAATGAAAAAATTTGGTGTGAAGCAGCCATGTGGTTGTCCAGGAACTCAATCTCAGGCAATTAAACGTGAGACGACTGCTTCTTTAGGAAAGACAACACCTGTTACCAGCCAGCTTTCACAGTGGCCATGTCAGATTAAGCTGGTTCCTGTTAACGCGCCATATTTTGAGGATGCGAATTTGCTTATTGCAGCTGATTGCACGGCTTTTGCTTATGGTAACTTCCACAATGAGTTTATTCGAAAGCATATTACCTTAATCGGTTGCCCAAAACTGGATGAGGGAGATTATGCTGAAAAACTCACCCAGATCATTGCAAACAATAATATCAAGAGCGTGAAAGTTGTTCGAATGGAAGTTCCTTGTTGTGGTGGGATTGAGAACGCTGTAAAGCGTGCCCTGCAGGCAAGCGGCAAATTTATTCCTTGGCAGGTGGTAACGGTTTCCACAGATGGAAGAATCATTGAGTAAAAAAATAATACATTGAAACTTTAATATTTTTGTAATATAGTTATAGAAAAATAATGCAATGAGAGAGGTAATAAGAAATGAATATCACTAACGATATTAAATACATTGGTGTGAATGATCATGAAATTGATTTGTTTGAAGGGCAGTATAAAGTTCCTAATGGAATGGCTTATAATTCTTATGCCATTATAGATGAAAAGATTGCTATTATGGATTCTGTTGATGCTGAATTTACTCAGGAATGGCTGGATAATATTCAGAATACACTTGGAAATGGAAAACCTGATTATCTGATTGTTCAACATATGGAGCCAGACCATTCTGCCAATATTGTGAATTTTGTGGCAGCTTATCCTGAGGCAAAAATCGTTTCTTCTGCAAAAGCTTTTGCTATGATGAAGAACTTTTTTTGCAACGATTTTAGTGATAAACAGATTGTTGTGGGAGAGGGAGATACACTTTCTCTTGGAAAGCATGAACTGACCTTCGTAACGGCGCCAATGGTACACTGGCCAGAAGTTATTGTCACCTATGACAGCACAGATAAAGTTTTATTCTCTGCAGATGGATTCGGTAAATTTGGTGCACTTGATGTAGATGAACCTTGGTCAGACGAAGCAAGACGTTATTATATTGGTATCGTTGGTAAATATGGTGTTCAAGTACAAAACCTCTTGAAAAAAGCAGCGGGGTTGGATATTGAAATCATTTGTCCTCTACATGGACCGGTATTAACTGAAAATCTTGGTTACTATCTTGATTTATACAATACCTGGTCAAGCTACCAGGCTGAAGAAGAGGGGATTGTGGTTGCCTACACTTCTGTTTATGGAAATACGAAAAATGCAGTTCTGCAGCTTGTGGAAAAATTACAGGAAAAAGGAGCGAAAAAAGTGATCCTTCATGATTTGGCAAGATGTGACATGGCACAGGCAGTAGGAGATGTTTTCCGTTACAGCAAGATTGTTCTTGCAACAACTACATATAATGGTGATATTTTCCCATTTATGAGAGAATTTATTGATCATTTAACAGAACGAAATTTCCAAAACAGAACAGTAGCCTTGATTGAGAACGGAAGCTGGGCACCTATTGCGGCAAAAATTATGAGAGACAGCTTGGAAAAGAGTAAGAACCTGACTTTTACAGAGACGAGTGTAAAAATCATGTCTGCTTTAAATGAGGAAAGCACAGAGCAGCTGAATATGCTTGCAGAAGAGTTGACCAGATAAATAGAAAATACCGAGATGAGCCTTTTGGCTCATCTCGGTTAGTAAAAATATAATCCTGGTATCTTATATCTTATTTCTGAATAAAACGATATGATTATAAAGAAAAAGGTACATAGAAACTTAGATTAGGGCAATTTGCATTACTGTACAACTTTAACGCTGGTTGCCTGAGGACCTTTTGCACCTTCTGTGATTTCATACTCAACAGCTGCGCCTTCTTCTAAGGATTTGAATCCTTCCATTTCCAGTCCTGAGTAGTGTACGAATACATCATTTCCATCTTCTCCTGTGATGAATCCGTAACCTTTTTGGTTATTGAACCATTTTACTGTACCTTTGTTCATCGAAAGTACCTCCAATAAATATTACTGTTGCAGATGCAACTATGCTTAGAATAGCATACCCCTTTCTAAAAGTAAAGTGATAAATTTATAACTCTTCAAATGCAATATTCTGTTGTTTTAAAAAGCGAATGACAAGCTTATCCCATTCATTTTCCAATGATTTATCCATAGAAAAAATCTGGTATGAGACACCGGTAGTCAAGGTCAGGGTCAGGTTTTGATATTTTAGATTTAAGAAAAATCCACGAATGTCCTTTTCTGTAAAGGAGCTGTGAAGAGATTCCAGTGTTTTTTTCTGGTTTTCCGGAGAAAGAAGGAAAACGAATCGAAAAGAAGCAGGTGTTTTCTTGCCTTTGATTAGATCAAAGCAGTTTCCGCGCAGCATAGAAAAAGGAAGAAAAGGGTAATCCATGATTTGGGCATCTTCCAGCTCTTCCACGGAAAAATATTCCTGGTTCATCCGTCCGTCAATTACGTAATTTGCAGCACTGGAAATGACAGCTTCCTGCAGAAGAAAGTTGTCAAAGGTCTCCGAACGAAGTAATTTATTCATAAAATCCTTAACATCAGTTAATTTTAATGCCAGCATTTGTATCCTCCATTTCATTCTTGTTCCATAGAAATGATATTACTAATAAAAATATTTTACTACAAATTCTACGGTTATGGTAGAATAATTCTATAAGAAATCACGGAGGCTAGAAGAATGGAAAAGGAATTTTTATTTCATATATTAAAAGAAGGTGTCTCTCCTTTTCATTGTGTAAACACCGTTGCAGAGGAATTAGAGCAAAATGGATTTTTGCCATTGGATTATGAGAAAAGCTGGAATTTGGAGAAGGGTGGAAAGTATCTGGTAAAGCATCACGGAACAACTCTCTTTGCTTTTCATATAGGAGAGGATTATAAAAAGGGGGATATGATTCGAATGGCGGCGGCTCATACGGATTATCCTTGTTTTCGAATAAAACCAAATCCAGATTTTAGGACAAAGGGATATGTCCAGGTAAACATAGAGGTTTATGGAGGACCAATTTTAAATACATGGTTGGACCGGCCTTTGGGATTGGCAGGGAGAGTGGTAACAAAAGGAGAAAATCCTTTTTCGCCGAAGATTCATTACTTTAAATCAGAAAAGCCTATACTGACTATTCCGAATCTGGCGATTCATATGAACCGGGAGGTAAATAAAGGGGTAGAACTCAATCCACAGATAGATTTCATGCCAATTTTGGATTTCATTCCGGAGGAGGAAAAAAATACAGATTATTTTATGTCTTACCTGGCGCAGGAATTACAAGTTGAAAAAGATGACATACTAGATTTTGAACTGAATACTTTCTGTGTGGAAGAGCCGTGTTATGTAGGCATCAAAGATACCATGATCTCTTCTCCTAGATTGGATAATCAGACCTCTGTTGCGGCTCTTACACTTGCAATGGAAAATGAACAGAGAAAATCTGGAATCAATTTGATTGCACTTTTTGATCATGAAGAAATTGGAAATAAAAGTAAGCAGGGAGCTGCATCTATTCTGCTTCGAGATATGCTCAGGAGAGTGCTGTTTCTTCTGGAAAATAGGGATGAAGAAGTTGAGCAGGCAATATATGGAGGAATGCTTCTTTCTGTGGATGTGGCCCATGGACTTCATCCAAATAAAATTGGAAAAATGGATATTACCAATCAGCCGATTTTAGGACAGGGATTTTGTATCAAGGAAGCCTGTTCCCAGTCTTATGCAACGGATTCCGAGGCTGTTGGAATTTTGTGGCAGATATGTAAAGAGGGGGGGATTCCAGTGCAGCGTTTTCTCAATCGTTCAGATGTAAGAGGCGGTGGAACATTAGGCTCTGTGGCATCTACCTTGTTGCCAGTCAAAACAGTAGATATTGGAATTCCACTTCTTGCTATGCATTCGGCCAGAGAGCTTATGGGAAGTGAAGATATAGAGTCCATAACTAACGCAGTTACTCGATTTTTTTCTATATAGCTATATTTTTTATAAATTTAGTTTTTCTCTCTTTTCAAATATAGGTTTTCATGTTAATATGACGTAGTAATCAAAACTACTTTTTCTAGAAAGAAAAACTTATGAATAAAATTTAGATAAATTTGTGTGAAAGGATTCATGATTATGTACAAAATTGTAATTGACAGTTGTGGAGAATTGCCGGAGAACGTGAAACAGGATCCACATTTTTGCAATGTGCCTTTAGAAATTGAAATTGACGGATATCATATCACTGATGATGAGACATTCGATCAGTTGGATTTTTTAAGAAGAGTCCAGGAGAGTCCGAAAGGACCAAAGTCTGCCTGTCCATCACCAGAAACCTATATGGAGGCTTATGAAGGAGAAGCGGAAAATGTGTATGTGGTAACTTTATCTGCAAAATTAAGCGGTTCTTATAACAGTGCGGTTTTAGGTGCGAATTTATTTGAAGAAGAGTATGGAACAAAAAAGAATATTCATGTATTTAATTCCTGTTCTGCGTCAATTGGAGAAACTATTATTGGACTGAAAATACAGGAACTGGAAGAGGAGGGGCTTTCTTTTGAGGAAGTTGTAAAGAAGACAGATGAGTATATAGCTTCTATGAATACTTTTTTTGTTCTGGAAACTTTAGAAACCCTTCGCAAGACCGGAAGATTAAGCAATATAAAAGCTTTTGTAGCTAGCACTTTAAACATCAAACCTGTTATGGGAGCAACAGAAGAAGGAACCATTAAGCAGCTTAGTCAGGCAAGGGGGATGAAGCGAGCACTGTCTAAGATGGTTGAAGAAATGATTCGGGTTACTAAGAATACAGAAGAGAAAATTCTTGCAATTTCTCATTGCAATGCACCGGATAAAGCTGCTTTTGTGAAAGACTTAATCCAAAAAGCCGCCAAATTCAAGAATATCATTGTGGTAAATACCGCAGGAATTTCCAGTATGTACGCTAACGATGGTGGTGTAATACTGGCGGTGTAGATTTCAAGGGAAGCTGTAAAAGAGTACAGACTGTTTTAAAAAAGGAAGAAATTCAGATTTAGTACTTGGAATAATTGAAAATAGTGTTAAAATAACCTCTGTGGATATAAAAAGAAATCTGCAGAGGTTTTTTAATTTTTTTTGCATTTCGAGAATGGAGAAAATGACAGGAAGAAGATGCACAATAGGAGGAACTCGTGAGTTATAGTTACGAAGAAGTAATTAGTAAAATTGAAAATGCCAGAAGGTTCGGGAATTTGCCGGGAGTGGAAGTGACTGCCCAGGCGTTAAAGCATCCAATGTTTGCAGATTGGAATATTCCCTATATTCATGTGGCTGGAACCAATGGAAAAGGGTCTACCTGTGCATTTTTAAACAGCATTTTTCAGAAGGCAGGAATGAAGACTGGAATGTTTACATCTCCTCATTTGATCTGTTTTGAAGAACGAATCATGGTAAATGGAATCTATATATCAAAAGAAGATGTGACCAGATTAGGAAATCTGCTTCTGATGGAAGAATTTGGAGTTTCTCTTACGATGTTCGACTATTGCTTACTTATGGCAGTACTTTATTTTGCGGAGCAAAACGTAGAAATTGCCATTATGGAAACAGGGTTGGGAGGTCGTTTGGATTCTACCAACGCATTAGGAACTCCCATCGCCGCAGTGCTGACTAAAATTGGCTTTGATCATATGGATATATTGGGAGACACTCTGGAAAAAATTGCAACAGAAAAAGCTGGAATAATAAAAAAAAATTCCATTGTAGTATCTCAGAGGCAGGAAGAGGAAGTTTCAGAAGTTTTTGTAGAAGTAGCAAAAGAGAAAAAAGTGAAAGGAATTTCTTTTGTGAAGCCAGATGATGTAAAAGTGGTTGAATCTATGAAACCTCGCATGCAGGGGGAATATCAATATGAAAATGGGGCTGCAGCAATGGTTTGTGCAAAAGTTGTTGCAAAGAAATTTCCACAGCTTTCTCAAAAAATCTCAGAAGCAGTCCCTCAAGGAATTAAAGAAGCCAGCTGGCCAGGACGAATGGAAATCTTGTCAGAAGAGCCGTTTTTTATGGTGGATGGCGCTCATAATGGGCATGGGGTCCACGCTTTGTGTTCTAGCTTGAAAAAACTCTATCCAGGAGAAAAATTCCACTTTATTATGGGGGTTATGGCGGATAAAGATTATTTAATTATGATTAAAGAATTGCTTTCGGTTGCGATAGACTTTAGAACTGTGACGCCGGATAGTAGTAGGGCACTTCAGGCAGAAGAACTGGCAGCCCAGATAAGAGAAGTGGGTATCAATGCAACCTGCTTGTGCAAGGAAGAAATAAATCAGGATGAAAAAAACAGACTTTTTCTTTGCTTTTCCAATTTAGACAGGGAACATAAGACCATCGCCTTTGGATCACTTTATTTTATAGGAGAACTGAAAGCCGCATGGCTGAAAGAAAACAAATAAAATGGATTTTATTTATAATAAGAAGAAAGATAAGAAGAATGAATTATATATAGAAATCTCTGGAGGAAAAGAAGGCGTAAAACGGCTTCTGATTCCAGAACAGATAGAGGGGCTTCCAGTAAGAGCCATTGGGAGAAGTGCTTTCTCTAGAAGAAAAGAAATAGAAGAAGCAGTTCTTCCAAATGAAATCTACAGTTTGGGGAGATATGCTTTTTACAACTGTACGGGATTGAAGAAACTGACTCTCTGTGATGGTGTAGAGGACTATTATGATGGAGTTATTAAGCAGTGTGAAAGTCTTTCTTTTCTGGAAGTACACCTATATATGGGAAATTATACGGTGGTTAAAGATTTATTAGCGGACAATGATCGAACCCTTCATTTTACATTGCATGGTTCAATGTTCGGAGAAAAAGGAAAAATTAAGCTTACATTTCCTTCTTACGTCTATGATTTTGTGGAAGATGTGGAGGCTAGAGTGCTACATCACAAAATTGAAGGTGCTGGCTATCCTTATAGAGAGTGCGTTACAAGAAAAGGGATTGATTTTAGAGCTTATGATGGATTGTTCTATCAAGCAGTAACAGATGATCGGAGAGTGGCGGCGGATATTGCTTTTGATCGTCTTATGTATCCTTATGAACTGGAGAATGGTGCAAAAGAAAATTATGAACAGTTTCTTTTGCAAAGTTCTCTTTGGCTGGTGACGGACTTGATAGAAGAGAATGCATACGAAAAGATTAGTTTTTTACTGGAACAGGTGCTCTTGACAAAAGAGGCTTGTCAGGAAGCAATGGCTTTTTCTGTTGCTGGAAAGAAAACGGAATATACAGCCATGTTCTTAGAATATGACAGAGAACATTTTCACAGGGATGCGGCAAGCGTTTCAGATATGCAAAGTCCCCTTTCTTTTGAATTGGATGAGTGGTAGAATAGAACAGCAAATGTAGGATAGACGAAAATAGGGAATGGAAGCAAGATGAAAACAAGAATTGAACTGGATCAGATGGGACAGAAAATTTTAAATGAGTGTCGAACAGAACTGTATCTTTCTATGCGCTTTATGGGGGTGGCATTAAGCAGTCTGGATTATCGCATGGATCTTTCTACCAAAAGGGTAGGAACTGATGCGGCATTTATTCGTTTTAATCCCAACTATTTATTACGGCTATATCTGGAACAACCGGAAAAATTAAATCGTACTTATATGCATTTGCTGATGCATTGTCTTTTTCGACATATGTTTTCTGCTAAGGAACATGAGGATGTAGAACTCTGGGACTTAAGCTGTGACATTGCGGCAGAGTCCGTGGTGGACACTATGGACTATCCTTGTATATGGCAGGTGACGTCTGATTTTAGACAGGGTTGGTACGAAAAATTAAAACAAGATTTGAAAGTGCTGAGCGCGGAAAAAATCTATCATTACTTTATTACAAAGAAAAGAGATCCTTATCAGGAAGAAGCTTTGCGGCAGGAGTTCGCATTATGTGATCACAGTTTCTGGGAGCGGATGAGAGAGGAACCGCAGGAAGAACAGAATCAGAATTCTCCTGAAATGGAAAATCCAAATCCGCAGCTGCCTAGTGAGCAGGAACAGGAAAGCAAGCCCGAAAACTTTAAGGATGTGTATCTGGATAAACCTGCGGATTTTGAGGAGAAG
Organism: Agathobacter sp.; assembly: GCA_045124075.1. GTDB lineage: Bacteria > Bacillota > Clostridia > Lachnospirales > Lachnospiraceae > Roseburia. Next base: position 9,679 of record JBGVLD010000072.1, on the reverse strand, counting down.
AAAAAAGAGTGGGAAGAACATTCCAAACGAATTCAGACAGACTTGGAGACTTTTTCAAAGGAAGCTGCAAAGGACACTGGTTCCCTGCTTCATTTTCTTTCTATGGAGAATCGGAAGCGAATCAGATATAAGGAATTTTTAAAGAAGTTTTCAGTAATCAGGGAAGAGACCAAAATAGATCTGGATTCCTTTGACTATAATTTTTATATGTACGGTTTGTCCATGTATGGAAATATGCCTTTAATCGAAGAGAACGAATATAGGGAGTCAAAGAAGATAGAGGAACTTGTCATTGCTATTGATACATCTGCTTCTTGTCAGAGAGGATTGGTGCAGGAATTTTTAAATGAGACTGGAGCAGTTTTGAGCAGTCAGGAAAATTTTTTTGATAAGGTGAACATTCATATTATCGAGTGTGACAATCAGGTGCAGAATGATATTCGAATCACCAGGCTGGAGGAGTTGAATCAATACGCTCATAACTTTGAGGTGAAGGGAGGATATGGAACGGATTTTCGCCCGGTCTTTTCTTATGTGGAGGAATTGCAAAGGAAAGGAATTCTCATGAACCTGAAAGGACTCATGTACTTTACAGATGGAATTGGTACGTATCCGAAAAAAGCAACACCTTATGATACGGCATTTGTGTTCTGGACAGAGGAAGAATTTAGAGAAGAAGATGTGCCGGATTGGGCAATCAAATTATTTGTTAACTAACAGGAGAATGGCATGAATATTAAAGAGGCAAAACAGGAAATAAAAAATACAGTGCTGGCATATTTGGCGAAAGATGAAACAGGGAACTATGCAATCCCAATTGAAAGACAGCGGCCAGTGCTTCTTATGGGACCACCGGGAATTGGCAAGACTGCCATTATGGAGCAGGTGGCAAGAGAGTGTGGAATCAATCTGGTGGCATACACGATTACCCACCATACAAGACAGAGTGCTATTGGACTTCCTTTTATAAAAGAAAAGGAATATGCAGGTGCTTCTTATTCAGTAACAGAATACACCATGAGCGAAATCATTGCCGCCATTTATGAGCAGATTGAAAATTCTGGTATAAAAGAGGGAATTTTGTTTTTGGATGAAATCAATTGTGTGTCAGAAACTTTAGCTCCGACTATGCTGCAGTTTTTACAGTACAAGACTTTTGGAAATCATCGGATTCCAGAAGGATTTGTGATTGTAACAGCTGGAAATCCGCCGGAGTACAACAAATCTGTCCGTGATTTTGATATTGTAACCTATGACCGTGTAAAACGAATCGACCTTCAGGAAGATTACAACGTATGGAAGGAATATGCATACCGTGTGGGAATCGCAGGAAGTATCCTTTCCTATCTGGAAATTAAAAAAGAGAATTTCTATTCAGTGGTTTCGGATCTGGATGGAAAGCGTTTTGTGACAGCACGAGGCTGGGAGGATTTATCCCAGATGATTCTGACATATGAAAAATTGCAGATTCCAGTTACTTATGAACTGATCGTTCAGTATGTGCAGGATGAAGAGATTGCCAGGGATTTTTCGAACTACTATGAACTTTATCATAAATATGCGGATACCTATCAGATTCCAAAGATTTTGGAAGGTGTGATTCCCCAGGAGACATTGTCTCTGAAAAATGCCCCATTTGATGAAAAATTAAGTTTGATTGGTTTGATCGTGGAAAGTCTGAATCAGGAATTTCGAAATTATGCCTATATGCTGGATAAGACAAAACAAGTGCTAGAACAGCTAAAATTCTTAAGGGAAGATTTAAAGGCTCAAAGAGGCACCGCCATGGAACTTCTGGATCGTTATGCAGAAACGTTAAATGTGAAGCTTGCTCATGAAAAGAAAGCTGGAATGATTTCCAGAGAAGAGCAGAAGGTACAAGCTTTGGTCATTGCAGAAATTCAGAAGTTAAAGACCATGTTGGCACAGAATGGAACCAATGATCCGAAAAATGATTTTACTCTGGTAAAACAGCGTTTTGATGAAACTGAGGAAAAACGAAAAGAAGCAGTTGTTTTAACAGGAGAACATCTTTCTAACAGTTTCTCCTTTTTTGGAGCAGTGTATGGAGAAAGCCAGGAAATGGTCATGTTTCTATCAGAACTGTCCGCTGGTTTCTATAGTATTCGTTTTGTACAGGAAACGGGGAATGAAGCTTACTATAAGTACAACCGGCTGCTTCTTTTAAAAGATAGAAAAGAAGAATTGAAGGAAGATATTATGGAATTGCTTTCGTTATAATCTAAAAGTTATGGGTCTTATGAATTTTGGCAATAGTAAAATTTCGAGGATAATCTAGACAAATGAAAACGATTGTACTAGAATTATCTCAATTAATAAAAGGCCGTTGATTCATAACATGCAGTTATAGAAGAACGGAGCAGTTTGTTTGCAAATAGGCTACAAGAAACGGAGGAGCAAAACATGGAAAAGAAAGATCTTGATTGGGCAAACCTTGGATTTGGATATATCAATGCTGATTATCGATATGTATCCAACTATAAAGATGGAAAATGGGACGACGGTGCGATTATTACCGATTCTAATATTGTCTTGAATGAGTGCGCTGGTGTACTTCAGTATTCCCAGACTTGTTTTGAAGGATTAAAGGCATATACGACAGAAGATGGAAAAGTAGTATGCTTCCGTCCTGACTTAAATGCAAAGAGAATGAAGGATTCCTGCGAGAGACTGGAAATGCCAGTATTTCCAGAAGAACGTTTTATCGACGCTGTAGAGCAGGTTGTAAAGGCAAATGCGGCATGGGTTCCACCATATGGTTCTGGAGCAACTCTTTACATCAGACCATATATGATTGCAACCAATTCTGTAATCGGTGTGAAACCAGCGGATGAGTATCAGTTCCGGATTCTGGTAACACCAGTAGGACCATACTTCAAAGGCGGAGCAAAACCTCTTACAATTCGTGTTTCTGATTTTGACAGAGCAGCACCACACGGAACAGGACATGTAAAAGCTGGTCTCAACTATGCAATGAGTCTTCATGCAATTGTAGATGCTCACAATCAGGGATTTGATGAGAATATGTACCTTGATCCATCAACAAGAACAAAAGTAGAAGAAACTGGTGGAGCGAACTTCATCTTTATTACAAAAGATGGAAAAATGGTTACTCCAAAGTCTGATAGTATTCTTCCATCTATTACCCGTCGTTCTCTGATGGTAGTGGCTGAGAAATATCTGGGATTAACCGTAGAGCATAGAGAAGTATTATTTACAGAACTGGAAGAATTTGCGGAGTGTGGTCTTTGCGGAACTGCGGCTGTTATCTCTCCAGTAGGAAAAATCAACGACCATGGTAAAGAAATCTGTTTTCCAAGTGGAATGGAAAAAATGGGACCTGTAATCCAGAAACTGTATGATACTTTAACAGGAATTCAGATGGGAAGAATCGAAGCGCCGGAAGGCTGGATCAAAGAGATTATGTAATTTGCTTTGAATAAAACCATATAACAGATAGAATGTGCGGTCAGTAATGACCGCATTTTCTTTTTTGGGGAGGAAGAAAACTTTTTATAATTTCTTCGTAATAAAATTAAGCTAGCAGTGGAAAAAGAAACTTTCTTGTGTTATAATATTTTGATACATTGTAGCTAAATAATTATGTATTGCAAGGTGTATAAGGGAAGGGTAATGAGTAGCGAAAAAAGGAATTATTCCAGAAGAAGGGATCCTGGTTTGAGAAGAAGACGTCGTCAAAGAGAATTACGAAGAAAACTTACCCTTACAGGATTAGGATTTTTCGTGATTATAGCAATTCTTATTGTAGCAGTTGTGATTCAAAAAGGGAAAGATACAGAAGCTGCAAATGGATTGTCTGGGAAATTAACGGGAAAGAATGGAAACGGAGAATATATCACATATATTGGGGTGGAAGATGCCCCGGATATAGATGAACAGTTTCTTACAATTAATGAATATTCCAGACCAGGAACAGAGTTAGAAGAAGTGAATGGAATTGTGATTCACTATGTGGGAAATCCAGGTACGACAGCTCAGAATAATAGAAATTATTTTGAAGGGATTGCAACCACCCATGAAGCCTCTGCCAGCAGTCATTTTATTGTTGGGCTGGAAGGAGAGATTATACAATGTGTACCTTTGGATGAGATTGCATATGCATCTAATCAAAGAAATGCAGATACCATATCCATAGAAACATGTTATACGGATGAAAGTGGAAGATTTAATGATATTACCTATGATTCTCTGGTGCATCTTACGGCATGGCTTATGGGAGAATTTCATCTGGAAATCGATCAGGTAATCCGGCATTATGATGTAACGGGGAAAGAATGTCCGAAATATTATGTGAAGAATGAGTGGGCATGGGACAATTTTAAGGAAGATGTAGTAGCTTATATTGAAAAAAAGGGCGTAGAAATGAAATGGCAGGTCGAACAGTGAACGAGAATGCAGAGTATAATATAATTATTCGGGAGCTTGCAGACAGGATAAATGCGAGAACGAATTTAAGCCAATTGAGGCAGTTGTTAAAAGAAGATAAAATAAAAGCCGAATTAATAAAAGAGTCTAACCTGGAGGAAATGGTTCTTTCTTTCTTGAATGAGGAAGATGCTAAAACTAGAAAAAATGCAGTACTGTTGCTGGGGAATCTACAATGTCAGGGGGCAGTTCCTCTGATCATGGAGGCATATCAGAAAGAAGATACCAGATTTGTAAAAGCTTCCTATGTAGCTGCTCTTGCTCAGTTGGATGTAGAAAACTATTTACCACAGTTGAAAATGAGATTGGAAGCTCTTATGGAAGAAGAAGCTACCGATCTGAATCGAAAACATCTGGATGAAGAAAGAAGAGCCTTACAGAATCTGGTCATTCGATATGAGGGAATAACCACTCACATTTTCCGGGGATGGGAGAAAGAAGTGAAGGTAATTTTACAGACAAATCCCGCCTATAGAGAAGTGGTTCGGAAAATGGTAGATGTGGGAGAAGCAAAACTTCATGGTCTTGGAGTGGAAGTAAAAACGAACAGGCTGAAAGACCTGGTAAATCTTCGGACATACCGTGACCTATTGTTTGCTCTTGATTTGACAAAAGAAAATGGTCCTTATATTTCTAGAGAACCTGTTGAGGCGGCGAAAGAACTTTGGAATAGTAATCTTTATACACTTTTAGAAGATTTACATGGACAGAAAGGACCGTTTTATTTCAGGGTGGAATGTAAAAGCTCTATGACGTTAGAAGAACGAAGTGGTTTTACGAGAAAATTAACAGGAGAGCTGGAGCGTCTGTCAGGAGGAGAATTGGTAAATTCCACGTCTGATTATGAAATAGAGATTCGTTTGGTACAGACGAAAACAGGAGAATTTTATCCGGCATTAAAACTCTATACGATACTAGATAAGAGGTTCTCTTATCGGAAGAATAGTATTGCAACGTCTATTCATCCATCTACAGCTGCGGTGATTATGGAAATGGCAAAGCCTTATCTGATCCCAGAGGGGCAAATTATAGATCCGTTCTGTGGTGTGGGGACGATGCTGATCGAAAGAAATCTGGCAGTAACTGCGAGAGAAATGTATGGAACTGATACGTTTGGAGAAGCTATCGAGAAAGCGAGAGAAAATGCTTGTCTTGCAGGGGGGAGGATCAATTTTATTCATAGAGATTTTTTCGATTTTAAACATGAATATAAATTTGATGAAATCGTGACCAACATGCCTGTTAGAGGGAAGAAGACAAAGGAAGAAATAGACAAGCTATATGAACATTTCTTTACGAAGGCAAGATCGATTCTCACGGAAAAGGGAGTTGTCATTATGTATACCAATGAAGTTGGGTTTGTAAAAAAACAGCTTCGTCTTCATAAAGAATATCGATTATTGCAGGAATACTTAATGCAGAAAAAAGGGGAGTTCTACCTTCTGATTATTGGATTAGCGTAAAACTTGACTTGAACAAGGGAAAAAGAGGAAATAAAATGAAGTTTTTACAAAAATTTCAGAAACAAGATGGGAAAGGAAATGGATTCTTAGATGTGGATGTACTGCAGGGATTGCAGGACCGGTTTTGTAAAGCATTTCATGTATATATGTTCTGCCTGGGAAGGGAGAATAGGCTTATTACCAGTTTTTATGGTGAACAGGAGGAAATTGAATTTTTAGATACTGTTACAGAACAAGATGCCATAGAAGCAATCTGCAGCAAAATGGAAGTGCAGAATGCTCAAGTGAAATGCGAAATGACAGGAAGCAGACCATATCTGAAACATTATCTTTTGCCAGTCCATATTTCGGGAGATGTTCAGATGACATGGATCATTACGGCATTGCTGGAGGAAAAGATGACAGGGCTGGAAGAGCTTCCAGAGGGAATGTTATTAACAAGAGAAAGCTATATGGCCGATGCAATGGAATATCTGGAAGGAATGTCCCGGCAGCTTTTTGCTATTAAGCTGGAGGAGAATATTGCTCAGGAAGCGGTTCTTGCCAGCGCAGAAGCAGAGCGGGAGGCGAAGGAGCAGCTGAATCGTTCTGAAACCATGACTCAGATTTTGAAAATGCTGGAATCTGAGCACGTTTTTGGAAAAATTGCAAATGATATTCTAAGAGAAGTTTGTGAAACATTAAATATCAGTGAAGGAGTGCTAATTGGTCTGAAAGAGGAAAATCAAGCATTGGAGTCAGTGTGCCAGTATGCCAGAGAATCCCGAAAGACCAGAACCTTTGTTTTTGAAGGAAGGGCAAAAAAGGATGTGCCATTCTTTAACGGAAAGAATTATTTGGTTTCTTCCAGAGATGCGGTTCCGGAAGCAGTACAGGAATTCTTTGATGAGATGGGAATGTCTGCGGCAGTATTTCTGCCTGTGGAAGTTAGTGATAAGCCGACTATGTATTTGTGCTTTTTTGATGTAGACGAGCCTCGGGAATGGTCAGAAAGAGATCTTAAGTTCTTAAATGATACCAAAAGAATTGTGCAGAGTATTCTTTCCAAACAGTTGGCAAAAGATTCCCTTGCTAGTTCCTATGAAGCTTTAGAAGCCATTCTTGAAAACGTGGGATGTGGAATCTATGTTTGTGATCAGAAAAAACAAGCACTGTTGTATTCTAATCAGCGATTCCGAGAACTGTTTCGACACGTAATTGCGGAGAATCGATTAGAAGCAATGCTTTTTTCTGAAAAAGAGCAAAAGCGTTTCAAATATTTTGAAGAAGTCTATGTGGTAGAAGAAGAAAAATGGTTTGATATGAATAAAACCATGATTAAGTGGGTAGATGGACGGGAAGTCAGCCTTTGTACTGTTTATGATGTGACAGATAAGAAGTTATACCAGAAACGTATAGAGAAACAGGCGAATAATGACTTCCTGACAGGACTTTTTAACCGTATGCGCTGTGAAAAAGATCTGGAACGGATGATTCGTGAAGCAAAAAGGGAAGAGAAAGAGGGGGCTCTTTTGTATATCGATCTGGATGATTTTAAACATATCAATGATGGCTTGGGACATCAGTATGGCGACGTTCTGCTAAAAGCAATTTCTAATAGCTTAAAGAGAATTCCTGGAGTGGAAAATCACTGTTACCGCATGGGCGGAGATGAGTTTATTGTAATGGTTACGCCAGAGAAATTTCAGGATCTGGAGCGCATTGTGGGGGATATCCAGAAAATGTTCCGGAAACCATGGTATCTAAAGGGAGAGGACTATTTCTGTACCATGAGTATGGGAATTGTTTGTTTTCCAACAGATGCGGATGCAGTAGATGAAGTGATCCGCAAGGCTGATCTGGCACTTTATTCAGCAAAACGTCGAGGAAAGAACTGCGCAGAAGTTTATAATGACAAGGAAGAGGGATCCTCCTTCCGCAGACTGGATATTGAAAAGAACATGAGGAAGGCAACTCTCAATGCATGTACAGAATTTGAAGTGTATTATCAGCCGATTATGGATGTTTCTAACGGAAAAGAAATATGCGCTGGAGCGGAGGCTTTGGTCCGGTGGAATTCTTCTGAAATGGGCTTTATTTCCCCAAGTGATTTTATTCCAGTGGCAGAGTATCTGGGGCTGATTAATCCAATTGGAGAATATGTATTGAACCAGGCAGTCCGTCAGTGTAAATACTGGAATGAAACAGGACATCCAAATTTTAAGGTGAATGTAAATCTTTCTGTAGTACAGCTGCTTCAAAATGACATTGTAAAGAAGATTCAGAAGGCACTTAAGGAATCAGGGATTAATCCTTCCAATTTGCGATTGGAGGTAACAGAAAGCCTGGCTGTGGATGATATGGATCGTATGAAAATGATTCTGGGCCAGATTAAGAGCCTTGGAGTAGGTGTTGCCCTGGATGATTTTGGAACGGGATATTCTTCTTTGAATCATATTCGTGAAATGCCAATTGATGTGATTAAAATTGACCGTTGTTTTATTGAACATATTCGTGAAGATGATTTCTCTGATGCTTTTGTAAAGATGGTGGCGGAATTGGCAGGAGCTATTGGAGTGAATGTCTGTGTAGAAGGCGTAGAGAATAAAAGACAATTTGATTTTATTAAGAAGATGAAGATTAAGTATATTCAGGGGTATTATTTTGGCAAACCAGTACCATTGAAAGAGTTTGAAAAGAAGTATTTGTAGAATGAAAAAGAAAATGTCTCATAGGCTGTAAAGAGAGCCTGTGGGATATTTTTTTATATATCAGGAAAGACCTTGTCACGCTAACGCGTGGAAGTCTTTTTTACATAATTATTGGATAAAATGTTTGGAAAAGGAGAAAATCTATATGTCTTGTTGTGAAAAATGTACAGATTTTTTCTGGATTCTTGACCACTTGCAGAAAAGTGGGTAAAATAAAAGCAAAATAGGTTAATTGTGCGTAAAATTGGGTAAAAATTTTTGGGGTAAATTTGCAAAAGGTTATTTTGTTCTTTGGGATGATTAGAATGGGAAAACAGGAGAGGAAGCTGAGCATAAAGAGAATATGTGCATTTCTGCTGATACTTGTAGTGGTGCTGCAGTCTGTATTGATGGCAGGACAGAATTACATAGTAAAAGGCGAGACATTAGATGGTATGGGAAGTAGTGAATCAAGCTATACCGTTTATTTTGATGCGTCAAAAATCGTGACAGAATCCAGTTTTCTTGAGAATGGGGTTTACCTTTATGCTTATGAGCTTAATGAACAAGGCGAAGTGGTGGCTTTTGCTGAACAGCCAGTGAAGATGACCAAGTCTGATGCGACAGACAATCTTTATGAACTTGAATTGGGCCATCCATATACCATGATGCAATTTATTTTGGGTGATTCTCTGGACGCAGCTGTTAAGTCTGAACCAATGGAATTGGATTGGACAGCATATACCGCTCCATGTTTTTGCATGTCTATTGTGTCTGGGGAAGGAACGGAAAAGGACACAGAGGACGGAAGCGAAGCAGGCGCAGAATCAGGCACAGAGGACGGAAGCGAATCTGCAACAGAAACAGACACAACAGAAGAAACATCTGCTGTGTCTGTTTCTGTGCAGATGGAACTGTACAATCTGACTATAAGTTCATCCTCTACATCTGAGATCACCAACGGAACGGATGGCAATTCTAATGAGGTTTCTGGAAATGACACTACAGATGAAACCAGTATCGGAACAGATGAGAAGTCAGAACTGGCGGTTATGTCAGTGGAGGCAGAGGATGATTCTG
>JBGVLD010000071.1:0-10131 GCA_045124075.1 Agathobacter sp. | reverse complement strand
CACGTTGCTGTATACCACATTTCCCTCTGCATCCACCGCCTCAATTTCAAAGACGAAGGTTACGTTGGCAAGAGACGTATTGTAGGACTGCAGGGTTTTAATAATCTTTAAATCCCCGTATCTTGGGCTCTGCTCCGGCTTGAGTCCTGCGGTTACATCATAGGTATAATAGTTATCCTTCGGATCATTGGTCTGAGCATATAGATTATCTGGTAAACAAATCAGATATGGGCTGAAGGTATATTCATAGCATTCTGTTACCCCACTCTCTACAACCACCAGATACATTCCTGCTTCCAGTCCTTCTGCTTTTCCAGTACCGTTTGCAATGACAATCTCTGCATCCGGAGTTTTTTCCTGTGCAATAACTGCCACATCCTGTGCCTTTTTACTCCAGTCACCGCCTGTTAAGACCGTCTCTCCCAACTTCAGACTCTTATATTCTTCCAGATCGGTATAGACTCCGTTTGCATCCACATCCGCTACCTTGTAAATATTTGCGGAAAGTGATGCACTTTCCAAGTCTTCGGAATAGGAACCGCCTTTCACCTCTAAAGTTAAAGAACAGGGTTTTGCAAGGTCAATCTCATTTCCTGCATAGGCCGAGGATAGTCCCAGGCCGGCCACCGCCAGCACCAGTGCGGCAATTCCAGCAAAATATTTTTTTCCGAAATTAATCTTTTTCATGTTTTGCCCCCTTTGCTTTAATTGCAAATATCACTCTACGGATAATCATAATCAGCACCGCCGTGAAAATAGCAATCGAAGTTATTAAAATAATATATAACATATAGTAATCTTTGAAAGACTGCAGCATAGTTTCTGCTGTAATCGTAGCTTCATCATCTTCGCCATAATATGGTACATTTTTTCCACGGACCAGCAATCTGTGGCTGTTGATACCATATGGTGTGCAGGTAAACAGGGTTACATAATTCTTCCCTTCTTCTATTTCCATTGCTTCTGTCAGTGCATCATGGTCATCTTTGTCAATCATTGGAAGGATCTGATCTACCTCATAGGCAAATACTTCGTCCAACACATGAATATAAAATTTATCTCCAATCTGCAGCTGATCAATATCAGAAAAAAGTTTCGCACTTGGCAATCCTCTATGGCCCGCTAATACACTGTGGGTTCCTTCTTCCCCAATCGGAAGATTCGTTCCGGACATGTGTCCTACCCCAATCTGTAGCACGGAATCCGATGTTCCATGATAAATGGGCAGTTTCTGGTCAATTTTTGGAATAGAAATATAGCCCATGATTCCATTGTCTCCAATATTAAGTACAGACCAGTATTTGGTTCCGCGTAAATTTTTTTCTTCCTGAGAAAATGCATCTCCATCAAAGGTATTCTTCTTTATGGAGACATTATAAGCCCTCGCCTCTTCCCAAGGTCCTTCCAAATCATCACCAAATTCCAGCTTCACGATTTCTTCATATCGCACTATAGCCTTACTTTGATGATATCTGTTCCACTGATCCGCTGTAATTGGATAAGTAAATATCCCAAGTCCCGTCAAAAATACCAGTAATAAAAGGAGACTGGTTATTTTTCTTTTCATTTTATTGCTCCTTTCATACCGATTCCTCTACAGGTTGGATACAGTATCACGGAGAGACCCACGATGGAAATCATGATAAAATCCCTCTGATTTCCATCATCAGTTTCTCCCTGCCGCTGTATACTTTGCCTGAACAACATTTCCCCAGGCGGGAAATCCCGCCCAGGTAAGATGACTGTTTACGTTTTCATTAATTTGATTTGCGTTTCTTTACAATTAAAAGAACAACTGCTGTAATCATAAGCGCTGCACCCACAATATAGAAAATTGTGGTACCAATTCCACCTGTGGTCGGAAGAAGAATTCCGCTTACGTTTTCAATATCTACAGTAAATACTCCTTTTGAAATGGTGAAAACTGCTTCTGTTACACCGGAAATTGTATTTCCATCTTTATCTTTTGCAACAAGTCCGGTCAAAGCAGGGTTATCACTTTCTGTATCATAAGTTGCTGCAATTGTAAAGATGGTATCTTCTGCTTTGTTATATCCTGTTGGTACAGTTGTCTCTACTAATTTGTATGAACCGGCATCTAATCCTTTGAATTCAAATGTTGTAATGTCAGCACCCTTTACTTCACTTCCAACAGCCACATAATCAGTTCCTGTTAATTTGTATAAAGTAAATCCTGCACCCTTTAATGGATTTCCAGCAGCATTTACTTTGTTAACATCTAACTGATATGTAAATACGATAACTTTATCTTCCGGTGTTTCAGAAGTACTTTCTGTTCCGGTTCCATTATAATAAGGATCATTTGAGAACACAAGTTTTGCAACGTTTGGATTTCCTGCATATCCAATTACTGCATTTTCATTTACAACTGCATTATATTCTACCGTAATTGTGCTACTTGCAGATACATTTGCCACATTTTTTAAGTTTGCAAAACGTACTTCAAAGGTATATTCATTAGAAAGACCGGTAGTTACTACCTCATAACCGGATTCAATTGTTGTTCCGTCGACCGCTACTACTACGCTGTCTTCATCAAAGGTAAGACCAGCTGCTAATTTATCTGCAAAAGCATAGTAATAGGTCTGATAGCTGGCGTAGTTGCTTGGTAATGTACCTGTCAGTTTAAATGGAACTGCATCATTATAATCATAATCTGCTCCATCCTGCCAGTCTGTTGTTGTTCCTGCTGTATCATTTGTTTCCTTTACTTTCTTTACTAATGTTGGAACATCTTCTTTGGTATCAACTGTTACGCTGTCTTTTCCTGCAGTATCTAACATAACAAGTGAATAAGCATCATATGCATCAACTGCAGTCTCAACAACCAGGTAATATCCCTGCTCGATATTCTCAAATTTATTAGTAGTTGTAGTACAATCTGCTTCAAGTTCAGAATTTGCAGCCTTAATTCCGGCATAAACAGTATCTGCAAAGGTCCGGATGCTTCCAGCCTCTGTACATGTTGCAATATAAGACGCAACTTCATTATCTTCTTCTGCACGGGCAATGTCTTTCAGTACTTCTGCATACTTAGGGTTTAATGAGTAAGCAACGCCTCCCTCATCATTCACTTCTGCATCTAAAAGGCGATATGCACTATAGGTTGATCCATCTGCATTTCCATCATTAATTACGATTTCTGCCGCATATGCAGTCATACTCATTGCCACAACCATGACCACGGTCAGAATCAATGCCCATAAATTCTTTAAACGTTTCATCTCGTTCTCTCCTTTTTCTTCGTTATTATTATTTTAGTTCCATACATGAACGACGCTAAGGACATTAATAGAATTCCACCGATGGTAAATCCTCCTGTTCCAGTTCCTCCTGTCTCAGGAAGTTCCATCTGATAGTTATCAATCAGGTTCCTTGCAAGAATCCGAATATCCTTGTTATTGTAGTAGGTGAACGCATAGCTGTCTGCCAATGTTCCTCCTTTTTCGCCGATACCCACCATTTCATAATTCTCCGGCATGTTATCGGTAAGTTCTGTAATAACATAGGATTTTCCATTTTCAAGTTTTATTTCATTTCCGTTTGTATCTGTCAAATCAGTTAATTCTCTGTATCCACCCTGACAAATGGTAAACTCGCATATCTTCGCATTAGCTGGGTCGGTTTCATAAACACTGGCATTCCACAATGCAAAGGTAAATTCTATATCAGCATCTCTTTCCTGTACATCTCCATAAGAATCAATAACTTCTTTCTGGATAATCGGAATTGCCGGAATCATAACACCAACTTTTGGAGGCTCTGCACGCACCGGCGAAACTAATCCGCTAGCACAATACTGATATCCGAAACTGTTCCATGCAATTGTTCCCGGTGTTGCAGCTGAGTCAATTTTTCCTTCATAGGTAATAACCAGAGTATACTGAGGATTGAGATAGAACCCCTCATTCATAACAACTCTAAAGGAGCGATCGTCCTGTGTCCACTCACTATGCCAGCTGGAACTCGCAGCCCCGGCAAAATCACTTGTGGTAAATCCCGTCTTTGCAGAAAATTCCAATGTATAATCCATATCTTGAACAGGTGTTTGAACAACTTTTCCATTTGCATCAAGAACCTGAATGGATAATCCGCCATTAAAGAGTACACTGAATTCACTGCCTCGTTTATCATTTCTGTTAATTACACCGGTATCATTTACCATTGGCATCAGATCAATCACAACAACCTGATTAAAATTGTTTTCACTGACATTCTGAATATTATTACTATAAATAACATAATCAGAATTCTGATCTACAGAAATATAGTTCTTGCTTGAATTTCCTTTTGCCGTATTGGTGGTATCTGTTTTTTCCGTAATAGTCTTCCATGAAATAGAAGCAAACTTACCTAAAGCATATACATAATCAGAAGCTACCACTCCATTGTAAACTCCATTACTATCTGTGGTCAATTCTCCGAATCTTACCTTATTGGCTACAAAGCTTTGTGTCGGAAGCAAGGTTGCTGTATTCTTATAAACCTGATTGTCAACATCGACATTATTAGTATATACCGTCAATATTGCATAATAGCCAGAAGGAATTGCATACTTCGCATCTGAAAGATCAAATTCATATGAATTCACTGAACTATCTGCACTGTCTACGGTACGACTTACAATATCTGTATAATACTTATCCTCTACCTTGTTTCCATTATAATCATACAACTGATAACTTACCGCAGCCAAAACTCCGAATTTGGATACTTCCGTGGTGTTCATAAGATGGAATGGAGACGTAACTGTATCTGCCACCTTATAATTACTCATTGCTTCTGTTCCATTGTTATGAAGAGTTATCTCCCATTTGACAGCAGAGTTTGATGGAATATTTGTGCTTTCTCCCAATGTTTCTTCTTTTTTGGTCCCTGTTAAAATGTATTTTTTTGCATTCTTCTCGATACCAGGAACAATAGTATTCTCTGGAGTAATTGTTACAGATGATTTTATTGTCATGTTTCCAGCGCCATCATCTGTTACAACAACTGCCTTACCATTGTTCTGAACAGAATCACATGGAGTATTTACCATCTGATATTCCGGGCTGTCACTTAATTCCTTTGCATTGGTCACTTTTAATTCAACGGTATTGGTCAGATCCTGGCCTGCAACTATTTGGTTCTCATCAATCTCACAGAGCAACAGGAAGGTAAATGCCCGGCCACCGTAAAGTTTGTAGGTATTTGGAGTAACATTTGAATTGGTATTGCCACCGAAATCAAGTCCAAAAGTTACTTTATTGTTATCATCACAGGTCACACTTTTAATCCGAACTGCATCCTGCAATCTAACCCCTTCCTGATTTAAAATAGTCTGATCCAGTAAGTTATTCGCATTTGTAGAAAGCAGTGTATCTGAAACAAAACTATTTTTATTTAAATAATAAGAGGTAGCGCAAACACCAACATAACTTAATCCCTCCGGTAATTGATCTGTCAGGGACTCAATATTAATATTTCTTCCCCCTTGAGCAGATACTGTAATATTGTAAATGACATATTTTTTGTTGGTTGAATCATTATCAATTGCAAATAAATACTTATCCGGCAGCGCAGTCCAATTTCCATTTGTATCTTCTTCTACAAGTGCATAAACACTCTTCTGAAGATTTACAGTATCCTTTGTATAATATCTATTATTGACGTAAACATAAGACCAGCCCTTTATTGCTACATCAAAGGTTATTTCATTTTTACCTCGATCTTCCCAAACAAATCCACTTCCATTACAGTTTTTCCCAAGTTCCGGTTGTGATAATTGGAAATTGCTGTCTTCATAACCAGTCTCTTTTAATGTATAGGTTCCAACTGGTATATTATAAAAATATTTTGTATATGTATTCCAGTCTGCTTGAAAATCATCCATGGTTATTTCCTGTAAAGTAATAGGATTACCCTCATCATCATTACCAAAGACAATGGCATTTCCATCAGGATCTATACCTGTTAATTCAAATTTGATGTTTTTCCACCGTGGATCTTCTTTATCCAACAAGACCTGCTCTTTTTCACCATCATTATTATCATACAAGAAGAATTGTTTGGCAATCTTAATATTTCCTAATGCCCTACCTCCATATACAGTCACATCTTTTTCCACCGCACCATCTACAATTGCTATGTTCTTAAAACTGGTGAGATATTGAGTAGTAGTCAATATAATCTGTGCTCGATATGAGATTTCATAGCTTGCTCCATCCGATGGGGTATTCACGTTCCAGGTCAATTTAATGGTTCCATCAATCCGCTCAACCTGAACTTTATTGTCATTAATTTCGGTGAAATAGGTACAATTTGTATCCAGCTGTCCCTTTACAAAGCAAGACCAGACATAACTATCTGTAACATTACTAACATCTTTAAAGAGGTCAAGAGTCTTAGCATCTACTTCCTTTCCATTCGAATCAATCTGATACAATGTGCAATCATAAGGCAACATATTTGTAGGAAGGCAATCTTCCACTACCATGGTCTCTTTCTTACTTGCATATGGCTCTGCTGCATTTGAAACAGTAATCTTGTAATCAAAAATCGTTTTGTCTTCATATGCCTTTAAAAGATCAACCTCCTCCAGCTTAGCTCCATCATTCTTAGTAATAGCTGTAACCTGTTTATCAACTGTAAGCGGGTAATCTACTCCAATCCAACATGTGAAACTGCCATCTGTTATAGAAGCAGTATTTTTAATATTCTTTTTGTCACTTAATTGATCCGTATCCACAGTACAAGTATAAGTAATTACAATTCTTTCATTTGCCTGCAGACATCCAATGGTCCATTCTAAATCCTGTCCATTTTTGCTAAAAGTTCCTGTATGTTCTTTCTTACAACCCTCTTCTGTTTCGTGAAGTTTAAAAGTACCATTCCCTGTTAAGGTCTCACCATCAACCAACTGCTCTCCCGTCTCCGTAATTTGTACTCTCTTAACCATCATGGATTTGAAAGTAACCCCCTCCGGAAGAGTATCTTTTATCACTTCATCTACGATAGATTCATAATTTGTAGTATTTCTTACACTCAGAGTATAAGTCAGTTCTTCCCCATTCTGCGCTTTTTTATCCTTACTTGCATCTGCTACTGTTTTCTCTATATACAGTTTAGCGGTGTTATATGCGACCCAGTTCTTGTTAGACGGCTTACCTCTCCATTCTGCTGTATTGTAAATCAGATCACCATCTTTGAATCCAAGTTTCGCCACTGTTTTCGCATCTTCTATAGTAGCCCAAAAGTCCAGTCTTGCCTCGGTTCCTACTCCAATACTTTGTATACCCAGATTCCATGTAAGTGTATTGGTTGTTTTATCATAAGAAACCGCCATGTTCTTCTTAGCACATTCTTCCTGAGCCTTTGCAACCTGTTCATCCGTCATATAAACACAATCCGGAAGTTTATCCGTAACCAGATACGGCTTTCCATTTTCATCCGTAACCGGAAGCGAGATTTCTCCATCATTTATAATTCGGAGTGTATACATAATCTGACTTCCCGCCCCATAATTAGATCCATTCGAAGATTTCCAGAATGAATACTCTTCTTCCAAAATGGTTGGTTCTGTTGCAACTTCATCACTTGATGAAGTTACAGGATATTCCTGATACGGAACTGAGACAAGTTCTACATGGTTCTTAATAAGGTCGTTTTTAATTACGTTCGGATCATACTGTCTATATCCCTCTGGTAACACGAGATTTGTGGTAAGCAATGTCATCTCAAGTTTCAAATGATCCTGTTCCTGGGTTGGCACCCCATCTTCAATATAACTATTTGGAACACTTAATTCATAGGAGATTGTTTTTTTATCTTCACTAATTACAAGACTTGTAACCGTTCCACCCTGAAGCTGAGTAAAGGAAAGAATTGTTGTTCCATCCTTTGTGACAACCGCTCCATCTTTCGTTGTTGCCCCTTCCGGAAGAGAAATATTCTCCGGAAGAGTAAAGGTATCTTTTACAGTTAATGATCTTGTCCAGATTTCACCAAATTCCTCTTTGTTTGAGCTTTCTGCTGTAATTGTGTAGACCAACTGTCCGGCAATCTGATTATTCGTATTGACTTTAATAGTTTCTGCACTTACGGTCTTATCGACATTTTTCCACTCGTGATCTGCCTTCCAAGTCAGAATAACCCCTTTATCATCTTCGGGTACAGTGACTGCTGTCCCTTCCGGAACTGTATAATCTTTTACATTTACTGACACATCGGTCTTTGCTGGCATAATACCATTTTTAGAGCTCAGTTGTACATCAAATTCAACAATCGCTCCTTCCGGCAGTTCATATTCAATATATGTTTCTTTTGACTCCTCATCTTTAACGAGTTTCAGAATAATATACTGCTGTTCTTCTTCATTTGTGTTTTTTAATACTACTTTCAGCTCATTCTTATCATTAAAGCCTTCTACAGCCACTCCTTCAGGAAGAACTCCCATCGTCAAACGTACGGCAGCTTTTACACCTTCGGTATTCGCTTTAGAATAAGAAGAATTTACAGTAACAGACAACATTTCCCCTGTAAATGCTTCCACATCATCTGCCGACAAGCTAACGACCAATCCCTGATTAATCGTATCTTCTTCCTGAACACTGGTCAGGTTCTGGTTTGCTCCATCCAATCCAAGACCTGGCAGAACAAGTGCACCAAACACACCTGTTGCCACAAAAATTCCACATAGTCCCGCAAAGATGTGCGCCCATCTTCTCTTTTTTTTGTTTTCATTCAGACTTTTCAAGTATGTCTTTTCTTTTTCCTGCATAAATGTTCCTCTTCTTATCGAAAACTTTTTATATGTTGAAATGGCCATAATCTCAGCTGAGCCTTCCCGATAATCTGTTCCTCTGATACACAACCAATCATAGAATTTCTACTATCTACTGATATTGTGCGATGATCTCCCAATACAAAATATTTACCTTTCGGCACATAATATGGGAACTCGATATCGCAATCACTCAACGAAAAATCGGCAACATATGGCTCTTTCATTTCCTGTCCATTCACCATTACTCTTCCATCATTATTTATTTCTATATAATCTCCAGGAAGTCCTATCACACGCTTTATTAAAATTTTATTCTGATAATAAAAAGCTATGACGTCTCCGGATTCAATTTTGTTGGTTTTTGTAAAAACAAGTAGTTCGCCTTCCTGCAATGTAGGTTCCATGCTACTTCCTGAAACTTGAAGTACCGGAAGAAACCTTGTGGAAATTATCATAGATATGGCCGCCACTACAATTAATAGTCCCAACACATTCAAAGCTGTTTTCCTGTTTTGTTTTTGCTTTCTTAAACGTTCCCGTTCTTTTTTTACTATTTCAAGAGACGGGGGTTCCCTTCGTTGCTGCTCTGGCATTTCACTGCATCTCCCGATATTAATGGTTTTGATGTTCATCCTTGATTCTCTGCCATTCCGCTTTGTGATTCTCTTCCATTTGCTGAATTGCTTTCTCAAAGCGATCTTCTTTTTGCTTCAACAATTGTTCCAGTCTGTCTTCTTCCGAACCCTTATCTACTACGGTTGAATCCCCGTTCTCCATTAATTTCTCAGGCTCAGGTAACTCCTCGACATACCCCATCCTGTTCAGTCTCTCAATTGCCTGTTCAAGAGACATCAGGTTCTTTATTTCTGACTTTTTCTCATTCAATTCCTGCTGCAAATGCTCATTTTCCTGCTGCAGGGTCTCCAGATCCAGTTCCAGCTCATAAACCAGTTCAACCAATTCGCTCCGTTTTAATTTTCGGAATTCTTTTTCATTCATATATTTCTACTCAATTTTATGTATATTTCCTGCTTCAATAGACTTAATAGTTTCCACTACATTTATTGTCTTATTGGCATTGCACAAAGACAAAAACAAGTTTTTGTGCATTTTGCATAATTTCTACTTGTTTTTGCCTGTTTTTTGGTTCTTTTTTTGTTAAGATTATAACCCCTTTATCACAAAAAATCAATAGAACATTCCTTACTTGAGTTTCCGCAGTTTTATCCACAGACCCCCATTTTCATGGGAATCACCATAAACAACTTTCAAAAAATGCCCAAAATATAAGGAATCCTTTCCTGTTTTGTAGTAAAATTAAGGTGTCAAATCAAAAAGATACTAAA
>JBGVLD010000070.1:0-21828 GCA_045124075.1 Agathobacter sp. | reverse complement strand
TGTTCGGTTTTTGTAACGATAAATAGGATTTCTTTTTCTGCGGCAAGGGATAGATGCATGAATTTCTCTGCAATCTCCATTCCAGTTCCTTTGGCATGAATGACGGTTCCGCCGTAGGCACCTGCTTCTCTGGCAGCATCCATAATTAGTCCTGTATATCCCTGTTCTGCGATTACAATAATCAGTTCGTGGCTAGTATTCTTCAAGGTCGATTCCTCCTCTTTTTGATAGTCTTGCTTTTCCAAAAGAAATTGTAGTGTTTTTTTACCACCAATGCTGCTCAATGGAATAATAAATGAAATACCTCCGCCAGGGGCATCAATTTTCAGTTCCTTTTCTAACTGGTGTTTGGTATGAAGCCAGGTGTCTTCTTCCAAAACGGAGAAAGCAACTGCTTTTTCCGAGGTTTCTAGTCCCAGATAGTCGCGAATTTCACTGGATACGGTACCAAAACCAAGGGTCCAGAAAATTACATGAAGATTGTTTCCCTGGAAGAGGTTATCATAATTTTTTGCATTTTTACGCTCAAGAATCGTTGTCATTAAATATAAATTTCCCATATCATCCTCGTTTCTAAAATAAGGTTACAGTTCAATAATTTCCATATCATCATAGGTATCCAGGGAGGTAGTAAGATTTTCCTCTGCAATATCTTTGTGTAATCTGTTTTCCTTTACTTTGAAAATTAATCCCATGATCTGAATAGTAATCAGTGGAGTCATGGCTACCATGGCAACAATACCAAAAGCATCTGTAATAATATTGCCACCTAAAGCCTCACAGGCCCCCATGGCAAAGGGAAGCAGGAAAGTGGCTGTCATCGGACCAGAAGCAACCCCACCGGAGTCAAAAGCAATCGCCGTAAATATTTTTGGCACAAAGAAAGTCAATACCAAGGCAATCAGATATCCTGGAATTAAAAGCCACAGAATGGAGATTCCGGTCAATACACGAATCATAGCAAAACCAACAGAGAGAGAAACACCAATGGATAAGCTGGTTCCCATGGCCTTGGCAGAAATGGAACCGGAAGTCATTTCTTCGACTTGCTTGGTAAGAACGAATACTGCGGGTTCGGCCAATACGATAAAATAACCAATGATCATACCAATTGGTACAATGATCCAGGAAAAAGAAAGTCCTGCAATTGTCTGACCAAGATAATTTCCTGCAGGCATAAATCCTACATTTACACCAGTCAAGAAGAGTACGAGTCCTATGTAAGTATAAATCAGACCAATTGCAATTTTGATCAAAGCTCTCTTATTGATATCTCTCGAAATCAATTGGAAGATTCCGAAGAAAACAACAATTGGTAAAATGGAAAGAGCCATTTCTTTTATGTAGACAGGAAATTCTACGGCAAATAATTTCCACAGATCTACTGTATTATCTATAATAGGAATCGCCTCGGATACCTGCTCTGTGGATTCTGGCTTATAAATCATTCCAAGCACAAGAACGGCAAGGATAGGTCCAATGGAACACATGGATACCAGTCCAAAGCTGTCGTCAGCAGCATGTTTATCACTTCGGATTGCTGCAATACCAATACCAAAAGCCATTATAAATGGAACGGTCATTGGACCGGTCGTTACACCGCCGGAGTCAAAGGAAATAGCAAGAAAATCCCCAGGAACCAAAAAGACTAATACAAAAATGGCTGCATAAAAGACAAGCAGCAATCTGGAAAGGGGAATTCCCAACAGCATACGTAATACCGCAATGACAAGGAATACTGCTACACCAAAGGCAACAGCAAGAATAAGTACCAGATTTGGAATGGAGGGAACTTGTTGTGCCAACACCTGCAGATCTGGTTCAGAAATTGTAATAACAAATCCCATGATAAAGGTGATAAGAACAACTACGGAGATTTTTTTTGATTTGGTAATGATAGAACCGACACGTTCTCCAATAGGGGTCATGGATAATTCCACACCTACATTAAATAATAACATTCCCACAATTAATAAAACGGCTCCAATAAGAAACGTCATTAAGATGCTGGGTGGAATGGGGGCAATAGAGAAACAAAGGAAGAGTACTATGATTAAAATCGGAAGTACTGCCTTTAGAGTTTCCGTTAGTTTGTTTTTGAAATTTGAATGAATTGCCAGCAATATGAAAACCTCTTTCTACTAAAATAAAATTATATATAGTATAACTTAATTTTGGCTAAGATATGGTAAAAGTTTTATGAAACTTATTTTTTCTCAAATTTTTTTTATCAGTTATGCTAATAGACATAAAATGGCATATAAGAGCAAAGAAAAGAGGACTGTCAATTGCAACCATCGAATTCTATGAATTCCAAAATTAAGGGGTGTTGGAAAAATGTTTTCCCAACTGCCAAAAGGCTACTGCGCTGGCAGCGGCAACATTTAGGGAATCCACGTCGTGGGACATTGGAATCCGTACAGTATAATCACAGTCTGAAATGGTATCTGTAGCCAATCCGTCTCCTTCCGTACCAAGAACGATTGCCAGTTTTTCTTCTGCCATCAGGGCAGGATGATCGATGGAAACAGAGTCATCTCTTAATGCCATGGCAGCAGTCTTAAAGCCCAGTTCCTGTAAAGGGCGAAGATTTACGCCAGAGCAGCTTTTAGAGTGGTTTTCAGCGATATTTTCCAGAAATGTCCATGGAATCTGGAAGACCGTGCCCATGCTGACCCGGATAGCTCTCCGGTATAAAGGGTCACTGCAGGCAGGAGTAAGCAGAACTGCATCCATATTCAATGCTGCCGCAGAGCGGAAGATGGCTCCAACGTTGGTTGGATTCATGACATTTTCCAATACAGCAATCCGTCGGGCACCAGCACATACTTCTTCTACAGTTGGTAATGCAGGACGGTGCATAGCGCATAACATTCCTCGAGTTAGCTGAAAGCCAGTGAGCTGTGTCAGAACGTCCAGTTCTGCTGTAAATACAGGGATATCTCCACATCGGGTAAGGATTTCTCTTGCCTGTCCTTCTAAATGCTTTGTTTCCATCAGAATAGAAACTGGTTTGCATCCAAAGTCCAGAGCTCGGTCAATGACTTTGGGACTTTCCGCAATAAAAAGCCCTCCATGTGGTTCATAGTAATGGAGTAGCTGAACCTCGGAAAGTCGGGCATAGATATCCAGTTCTGGTGAATTTAAATCGGTGATTTCAATGATATTTGGCATAAATTTCTCCTTGTTTTTTGTCTAAGAATTATTATAGTTTCCAGAATAGAGGGTGTCAAATGGTTATAGCTTTTACTTATAACAAATTAAAGGATATAGAAATTATACAAAGAAATCCTAATATGATATCTTTATAACATACTAAAACAGTAGGAATAATTCGTAGGCAAAAAGGTGGTCGCTTCCTTGGAAAATGGAGCGGATGCGCTGGCTTTTTCCAGTGGGATGGCAGCAATCACAACACTGATGGAGTTGTTTCGTCCCGGAGATCATTTGATTGTGGATGCAGATCTATATGGAGGAACGGTACGTCTTTTTGACCATATTAATGAAAAAAAAGGAATTGAAGTGACAAAAATTGATTGCAGCAAAGAAGATATTGTAAAACACATAAAAAGTAATACGAAGGCAATTTATATAGAAACACCTACAAATCCAATGATGAATGTAATTGACATCAAAAAGTTAAGCGAAATCGCAAAGGAAAGAAAACTTTTACTCATCGTGGATAATACTTTTTTGTCTCCATATTTTCAAAATCCCCTGGAGTTGGGAGCAGATATTGTAGTGCATAGCGGCACAAAATATCTTGGAGGACATAATGATACGCTTTCTGGTTTTTTGGTCACTTCGGATACCAATTTGGCAGAAAAATTGCGATTTATCATTAAAACGACCGGGGCAGGACTTGCGCCCTTTGACAGCTGGCTGATTTTACGGGGAATCAAGACTCTGGGAGTCAGAATGGAAAAAGACCAGGAAAATGCCTTTGAAATTGTTTATTGGCTGGAAAAACAGGAAGAAGTTACAAAAGTTGTTTATCCGGGACTTAAAACCCATCCGGGATATGAAATTATGATAAAACAGAGCAGAGGCTTTGGGGCAATGATAACCTTTGAGGTTGCAAGCAAAGAATTTGCATACTCAATTCTAAAAAATGTAAAATTGATACATTTTGCAGAAAGTCTGGGGGGAGTGGAGACTCTGATTACATATCCAATGACACAGACTCATGCAGATGTTCCAAAAGAATTATTGGAAAAAAACGGTATTAATGAAAGGGTTTTACGTCTTTCTGTTGGAATTGAATCGGCAAAAGATTTGATTTTTGATTTTGAAAGAGTATTTAAAGGGACCCGGGAGGAGTTATATGGCAGAGAAAAATCTTGATTTTGATAGGGTAATAGATAGAAAGAATACATACTGTCTGAAATATGATTTCGCAAAACAGAGAAAGATGCCGGAAGATGTGCTGCCTCTTTGGGTGGCGGATATGGATTTTAAAGTATCTTCCTATATTCAGGAAGCAATTTGGAACCAGACAGAACATGGAATTTTCGGATATAGCGAAGTAAAGGAAGAATACTTTGAAGTACTGAAACAGTGGATGAAAAATCATTATGATTGGGAAGTTGAAAGACGGTGGTTAATAAAGACCCCTGGCATTGTCTTTGCGCTTGCAATGGCGGTAAAAGCCTTTACAAAAGAAGGGGATGGAGTGTTGATTCAGCAGCCAGTGTATTATCCTTTCAGCGAGGTAATTGAGGATAATGGACGAAAGATTGTAAGCAATACTTTACAGCAGGATGAGTCTGGAAGATATGGCATTGATTTTGAAGATTTTGAAGAAAAAATTGTGAAGGAGAAAATTAAACTGTTTTTCCTCTGCAACCCTCATAATCCAGTTGGAAGAGTCTGGACAAAAGAAGAAATGGAACGATTAGGAGATATTTGCTATAAACATCATGTGATTGTTGTAAGTGATGAAATTCATGCAGATTTTGTATTTAAGGGAAAACATCATGTTTTTGCCAGCTTGAAGGAAGAATATAAGGAAATTTCCATTGTAGCAACTTCACCAAGCAAAACCTTTAATATGGCAGGACTGCAGGTTTCTAATATCTTCATTGCGAATCCCGAACTGAAAAGTAAATTCAGAAAGCAGGTGGATGCAGCCGGTTACAGCCAGTTAAACATAATGGGGTTGGTTGCAGCAAAGGCTGCTTATGAGCATGGAGAGGAATGGTATCAGGCAATGCACCAGTATGTAAGTGAAAATATTGGCTACACCAGGAAATTCATAGAAGAGAGAATACCGGATATCAAGCTTGTGGAAACGGAAGGAACTTATTTACTGTGGCTGGACTTTCGAAAATTAAATTTATCAGAAAATGAATTGGAGGAACTGATTATTACAAAAGCAAAGCTGTGGCTGGATAGTGGCAGGATATTTGGAGATGCAGGAAAAGGATTCCAAAGAATCAATGTAGCATGTCCGAGAAAGACACTAACAGAAGCATTAGAAAAACTTGAGAAGGCATATTTTTCTTTGTAATACTTATGAAGATATGTTATACTATTATCCATAAGTACAAGCTGGGGGATAAGAGAAAATCATGATAAGAATGGAAATTGCCTGTTTTTTAGTCATTGCATTTATGTCAGCGATATATTTTTCAGTAAAAAGAGAAAAAACAAAGCTTCATATGGTATTTTCTCTTTTCTTGATAGTGTCGATGTTCCATCTGGCATTTGATGGACTGACAGTTTATACTGTGAATCATCTTTACAGTATTCCATTATGGATAAATGACATTCTTCATCGGTTATTTATGGGAACCATGATGATTCTCTTGTATCTTGCATATTCTTATATCGTATTGTTGATTGAAGATGATACAAACAAGAAAATAAAGAGTTCAAATTTTGGAAAGATCGTTCTTGGAATAGCTATGGTGGGGACGGTCTTTCTTCCAATTACTTACATGGAGACAGAGGATGGAAATTATTCTTATGGTCTGTTACCATATATGCTTTATGCAGTTCTGGCAGTTTTTCTTTTATTAATTCTCAGCGTTTTGTGCCGTTACTGGAAAAAAATTAATGCAAAAAAGAAAAATGTAATCAGTCTTGCAATGGCGATTGAATTGTTGGCAATGCTTTTTCAGGCATTCTATCCTTTGGCTTTTATTAGTGGAATGGGAATGATGCTGGTGGCTCTGTCATTTTATTTGACTATGGAAAACCCGGATATTGCGCTGGTGCAGCAGGTTCAAAAGGAAAGGCAGAAAGCAGATGAAGCCAATGCGGCAAAATCTACTTTTCTATCTCATATGTCTCATGAGATACGAACTCCTATGAATGCAATTGTGGGAATGACGGATATTATGTTAAGAACGGATCTGACAGAGGAACAAAGAGAGTATCTGACGAATATAAAGAGTTCTGGAAATGCGCTGGTTTCTTTGATTAATGATATCTTGGATATCTCTAAGATTGAAGCCGGAAAAATGGAATTGGTGGAAGATATATATGAAATAGAGCCTATTCTAAATGATATCAGGATGATCATTCAGAATCGCATTGGTGATAAGCCAGTGAAGCTTTTTTATGAAATAGATAATTTGCCAGACAAACTTTATGGAGATGGACTGCGTATTCGGCAGATTATGATAAATTTACTAAATAATGCGGTGAAATTTACAGAAGAAGGTCATGTCAAACTTAAGATACGGAAAGAGAATCAGACGGTAGAGGGTGTTATGCTATTTGTTTCTGTATCGGATACGGGGCAGGGAATCCGAGAGGAAGATCTTAAGAAACTCTTTGGTGCTTTTGAACAGGTGGATACCAAGAAAAATAAAGGCAAAGAAGGAACAGGGTTAGGTCTGGCTATTTCCAGTGAACTCATTGGTATGATGGGAGGAAAACTGGAAGTAAAAAGTACCTATGGAGCAGGAACTGAATTTTTCTTTCGGATCTTTCAAAAATTTGTACCAGCAGATTTGGAAACAGAAGAAAAAGTGGATGAGAATATGAACTTTACAGCACCGGAAGCAAAGATTCTGGTGGTAGATGATAATGAAATGAACCGAAAGGTTGCAGTTGGCCTGCTGGAACCTTTGCAAATGCAGATAGATCTTGCAGATAACGGAAAAAAAGCACTTGTCATGATACAGGAAAAGAAATATCATATGATATTTATGGATCATATGATGCCGATTATGGATGGGGTCGAAGCGACAAAGTGCTTAAGACAAATGGAGGATTCTTATTATAAAGAATTGCCGGTCATTGCACTGACTGCCAATGCTATGAAGGAATCAAAACAGATGTTTGAAGAAGCTGGTATGAATGGATTTGTGGCAAAGCCAATTGAAATGAAGCAGATCTGTAGAACCATTCGGAAATGGCTGCCGGCGAATTTAATTATAGAGCAAGAGGTTGCAGAGGAAAATGGTATCTCTGAGGATATCAAACAGCCGGAAGAAATTAGCATAGAAGGAATTGATATTAAGGAAGGAATAAAAAATTCTGGGACAAGGGAACTTTTTGTGAGTCTTCTGGGGGATTTCTATAAGTTGATTGATACAAAATCTCTTAAAATTGAAAAGTGCATGGATGATGCATTAATCAGAGATTATACAATAGAAGTCCATGCACTGAAAAATACGGCCAGAATGATAGGTGCTATGAAACTTTCAGAACAGTTCTGGGAGTTGGAACAGCTGGGAAATGCCAACGACATGGAGGCAATTTACCAGAAAACACCAAAAGTACTTTCTCTATATCGAAGCTACAAGACAGTTTTAAAGTCTTATGGAACTGCTCAGGCGGAATTAAAAGAGGTGTCCAAGGAAGAAATTCTTTTGTATTTAAAAGGAATACAAGAGGCAATTGAAGGTTTTGATCTGGATGCAGCAGATGCGGCGATGGAGAAACTGGAACAATGCCGGTTGCCGGAAGCATGTCAGAGTCTCATGGAAGATTTGCGAGTCTTTGTGGCGGATGTGGCAATGGAAGAAATTTTGAAAATAACAGAAGAAATGATAAAGAAAATAGAAGTTCAATAGGATAGAAGCAGGATAGGAAACGGGAGGAACAGAATATGTCGAATATTTTATTAGTAACAGATTCTAAAAGTTTTATGATTTCATCTCTGGCAAAACAGCTGGAAGAACAGGGACATAAAATAATTTTTTCACAGAATGATCCAAGCGATATTTCTAAAATAAAAGAGGAACTGCAGATAGTTCTGATTTATGAAGAAGAGTTGGATTCAGAAGGTCTCATTTATTTAAAGGATAAAGTGATTGAGGAGAGTATTCCAGTTTTTGCTACTGGGGATATCAATCAGATCGGGGAAATCGAAAAGGTCATTCCGAAGCAGTTTATTATTAAGAACTTTTTCCGCCCAATCAATGTAAAGGAAGTAGTAGTAGAAATTGACAAATATTTGAAAGAGGATTCCAGCCAGATGAAAAAGAAAATTCTGGTAGTAGATGATTCGGGAGCAATGCTTCGCAATGTGAAAGGATGGCTACAGGATAAATACCAGGTAATCCTGGCAAATTCAGGAGCAATGGCAATTAAGTATCTTGCAATGAACCATCCGGATCTGGTGCTTTTAGACTACGAAATGCCAATTTGTGATGGTCGTCAGGTCTTGGAAATGATTCGAGCAGAATCTGATTTTTCCAGTGTACCGGTTATTTTCCTTACCAGTAAAAATGACAAGGAGAGCGTTATGAGCGTTACTTCTTTAAAGCCAGATGGCTATTTGCTGAAGACCATGGAACCAAAACAGATCGTTCAGGCAATTGATGATTTTTTTGAAAAGAAAAAAGGAACTTTGTAATAAATAGGCAGGTTGGCCAGATGTAAAATCCTTGAGATTTTCATCTGGTCAAATTTTTTGAGCTATAGTTTTAAATTATAACAAATTAAAGGTTATAGAAATTATACAGCTGAAAGAAATGGTGGTATTCTAATATTATGCGAAAAATTTAATATAGAAAAGAGAAGTTGCTCTGTTATGAGTAAAAGAAAGGATTGTTGGATGATGAACAACTTAGATAAGATACAGCGATTAAAAGAAGAGAAAAATGCGGTTATATTGGCTCATTATTATGTAGATGGTGAGGTACAGAAAGTAGCAGATTATGTAGGTGATTCCTATTATTTAAGTAAAATCGCAACAGAGATGGAGCAAAATACTATTTTGTAAGGAAGCTACCAGATCCTCGATATCCGAAGTGAAACGGAAATTTCCCACGGAGCAATTCCGGGGGCTATTCCTGTGTCCGCGGATCACATAGAAGAGGAAGCTGGGATAGACTATAGCAGAAAGCTTGTAATTTGCTGCAGCAGAGGACAGTTCAGTGTAGATGTGGCAGAAAAACTTGCTGAAAAAGGATATGATGCAGTCAGTCTGTCTGGAGGATATATAGCCTGGCTGTTATATCAGATGCAGGATGCGAGAGAAGAAGACTTTAGCAAACAGGTAGAAGAAAGTATCCGAAAGAAATTTCGTAAAAAAGTCTGGTGCAAATTTACAAAAGCCATCAATGAGTATGAGCTGGTAAAAGAAGGAGATTGTATTGCAGTATGCATTTCCGGAGGAAAAGACTCTATGCTGATGGCAAAGTTGTTCCAGGAGTTAAAACATCACAATAAGTTTGATTTTGAGGTAAAATTTATTGTGATGGATCCGGGATATAGTCCTGCAAATAGAAAGGTCATTGAAGAAAATGCAAAGAGGCTGAATATTCCGATTACCATTTTTGAGTCCGATATTTTCGATTCGGTATATCATGTGGAAAAATCCCCTTGCTATCTTTGTGCCAGAATGAGACGGGGGCATTTATATAATTATGCCAAAGAAATGGGCTGTAATAAAATCGCCCTTGGTCATCACTATGATGATGTCATTGAGACTATTCTTATGGGAATGCTGTATGGTGCGCAGATACAGACTATGATGCCAAAGCTTCACAGCACGAATTTTGAAGGAATGGAACTGATACGTCCCCTGTATCTGATTCGTGAGGATGATATTAAGGCTTGGCGGGATTATAATGATCTGCATTTTATCCAATGTGCCTGCAAGTTTACAGATACCTGCACTACCTGTAATAACGAAGAGAACCGCTCCAAGCGTGTGGAGATCAAAGAATTGATCAAAGAACTGAAAAAAGTGAATCCATTTGTAGAGGGAAACATTTTTAAAAGTGTGGAAAATGTGCATCTGGAAACCATAGTTGCTTATAAGCAGAATGGAGAGAAGCATCATTTTCTGGACACATATGATCAGACTTGAAAAAAATCTTGACAAGAAAAATGAAATGAGGTTAAAATATTATCAATAAATGAATAAAAATTACTAACATTAAAGGGGAGTAGTTTTAATGTGTTATCAACAATCGCGGTTAATTTATTAACTTGGTAGCACATGCCTGAATCAGGTTACCAGACTTTTGATGCATGATTTTTCATGCACCAAAAGTCTTTTTTTGTTTTATTAGGCAGGGTTTCTGGAAATCCTATGAAACAAAATAAACTTCGTGTAAACGAGGCACAATGAAAAAGAACAGGAGGAACTATGAAGGAATTTTATTTACAAACGAAAGAAGAGGTTTTGGAATCTTTGCAAGTAACGACTCAAGGTCATTCCAAAGAAAGAGCAGCACAGCTTTTAGAAGAGAAAGGCGAGAACGTATTGCAGGAAGGAAAGAGGAAAAGTACCTTACAGGTATTTCTTTCCCAGTTTGCAGATCTTCTGGTCATTATTCTTATAGTGGCAGCAGTTATTTCCATGTTCTCTGAAAATGTAGAAAGTACCATTGTTATTTTTGCAGTGATTATACTGAATGCCATTTTGGGAACGGTGCAGCATAAGAAAGCAGAAAAATCACTGGACAGTTTAAAATCCTTATCTTCCCCAAGTGCGAAGGTCATTCGTGATGGGCAGAAAGTAGAAGTATCATCCAGAGAAGTTGTTCCAGGGGATATTATTCTGCTGGAAGCAGGGGATATGGTTGTAGCAGATGGAAGAATTCTGGAAAACTACTCTTTACAGGTCAATGAAAGTTCCCTTACAGGAGAATCCACAAATGTGGACAAACAGGCAGTGGAACTGACAGAAGAAGTTCCGCTGGGAGACCGGGTAAATATGGTATATTCCGGCAGTCTGGTTACTTACGGCAGAGCAATGGTAGTAGTGACTGGAACTGGTATGGAAACAGAAATTGGTAAGATTGCGAAATTAATGAACGCTACTAAAGAAAAGAAAACTCCATTGCAGATCAGTCTGGATCAGTTCAGTAGCCGGCTTGCTATGGTAATTATGGTAATTTCTGCTATTGTATTTTTATTAAGTCTGTATCGGGAAATGCCGGTGTTGGATTCTTTAATGTTTGCGGTGGCATTGGCAGTAGCTGCAATTCCAGAAGCACTTAGTTCTATCGTTACCATTGTACAGGCCATGGGAACTCAGAAAATGGCAAAAGAACATGCTATTATCAAAGAATTAAAGGCAGTCGAAAGTCTGGGCTGTGTATCTGTTATCTGTTCGGATAAAACAGGAACTTTGACCCAGAATAAAATGACGGTTTGTGACATTTATATCGATGGACAGACCATTGCTCCAAAAGAACTGGATTTAATGAATCAGCTGCATCGATATTTGTTATATAATGCAATTTTGACCAATGATTCTTCTATTGTAGAGGGAAAAGGAATTGGTGATCCTACCGAATACTGTTTGATTGAAATGGTTCGTTCCATTGATGTTAGTGATGAATTTTTCAGGGAATATATGCCACGATTAGCTGAAATTCCTTTTGATTCAGACAGAAAACTTATGACGACAAAATATCTGCTCCATGATGTACCAACCATTATGACAAAAGGTGCCTTAGATGTGTTATTAGACAGAACTACCAGAATTCGTACCAGTGAGGGTATTCGTCCGATTACGGAGCAGGATAAGAAGGCAATTCTGGAAAAAAATATGGAATTTTCTCAGAATGGTCTTCGTGTACTGGCATTTGCTTATAGAGAAACAGAAAATCAGGGCGCTTTAACACTGGAAGATGAAAATGATTATATCTTTGTAGGCTTAATCTCTATGATGGATCCTCCAAGAGAAGAATCAAAGGCAGCAGTAGCTGATGCAAAAAGAGCCGGAATTAAACCTATTATGATTACTGGTGATCATAAGATTACAGCCACCGCAATTGCCAAACAGATTGGTATTTTTGAAGAAGGAGATCTGGCAGTTACTGGTGTGGAATTAGACGCTATGTCAGAGGAAGAATTGCATCAGAAAATCGACAGGATTTCTGTCTATGCCAGAGTTTCTCCGGAAAATAAGATTCAGATTGTAAATGCATGGCAGAAAAAAGGAAATATCGTAGCCATGACAGGAGATGGAGTCAATGATGCTCCGGCACTGAAAAAAGCGGATATCGGTGTGGCTATGGGAATCACAGGAACAGAAGTATCGAAAGATGCAGCTGCTATGATCCTGACAGATGATAATTTTGCGACCATAATTAAAGCTGTTGCAAATGGAAGAAATGTTTACCATAATATTAAAAATGCAATTAAGTTCCTTCTTTCTGGTAATATGGCAGGAATTATATCGGTACTTTATACATCGATTTTGGCATTGCCGATACCTTTTGAACCAGTGCATTTATTATTTATGAATCTTTTGACAGACTCTCTTCCTGCTATTGCCATTGGAATGGAACCAGCGGAAAAAGGCTTGTTGTCTAAGAAACCAAGAGATCCGAAAGAGGGTATTTTAAATAAGAAATTTATGCTGGAACTTTTTCTTCAGGGAGGACTCATTGCCCTTTGTACCATGACAGCTTTCCATCTGGGGCTTTCTAATGGAGATGCAGCCTTGGCAAGTACCATGGCTTTTTCAACCTTAACGCTTGCACGCCTGCTTCATGGATTCAACTGTAGGAGTGAACATTCTATCTTAAAAATTGGATTTAAGGGTAACATGGCAAGTGTAGGAGCTTTCTTTGCAGGAATTGCATTCTTATTAATGGTCTTATTTGTGCCAGTTTTAAGAAGACTCTTTGCAGTATCTGTTTTAAGTATAGGACAGATTGGAATGATTGTTCTTTTAGCTCTTATTCCAACCATTGTGATTCAGTTTGTAAAGGTAATTAATGAAAAAAGAGCATAATTCTATCAAAAATATGAAAAATATAAAATAAAAATAAAATAGCACCAGGGTGTTGACAAAGAAAACCCTTGGTGCTATTTTAAATACATAAGATATTAGCACTCCAAACAGATGAGTGCTAACAACAAAAGTTTCATCCTTTAAATGGGGGACAGTTGTTCAACAGGAGAGAATGAATGAACAAAGAGAATATGGATTTAGATGAAAGAAAAGTAAAAATTTTAGATGCTATTATCCGAAATTACCTGGCAACAGGAGAACCGGTAGGGTCAAGAACCATTTCCAAATTCACGGACTTAAATTTAAGTTCTGCTACCATCCGTAATGAGATGTCGGATCTGGAAGAACTGGGGTATATTTTACAGCCTCACACTTCTGCAGGAAGAATTCCTTCTGATAAAGGATATCGGTTCTATGTGGATCATCTGATGCAGGAGAAAGATCGAGAAGTGGCGGAGATGAAAGAATTCGTCATTGAGAAGACGGAGAAGATGGAAGCGGTGCTAAAGCAGGTGGCTAAGCTCCTTGCCAATAATACCAATTATGCAACCATGGTAACAGCCCCGTCTTATCATCATAATAAGATCAAATTCATTCAGCTTTCTCATATGGATGAAGAACAGATTCTGGCAGTTGTAGTCTTAAACAATAACATTGTTAAGAATCAGGTCATTACCGTAGAGGAATCTCTTGATAATGAGACTCTGCTGAAACTGAATATCTTATTGAATTCCGGATTGAATGGTCTTTCCTTAGAGGAAATCAATCTTGCTACCATTGCAAGACTGAAAGAGCAGGCAGGAATTCACAGTTCCATTGTAGGAAATGTGATGGACACTCTGGCACAGGCTTTAAGTGAAGAAGAAGACTTACAAATCTACACCAGCGGTGCAACCAACATTTTAAAATATCCAGAACTTTCTGATTCGGAAAGAGCAACCAATTTGCTTGCTGCTTTTGAAGAGAAGGAAGAATTAAAAAGTCTTGTATCGGAAACACTTTCCGGTGAGGAGACAGGAATCCAGGTCTATATCGGAAATGAAACGCCGATCCGCACCATGCAGGACTGCAGTGTTGTAACTGCAACCTATGAGCTGGGGGAAGGAGTGAAAGGAACCATTGGTATCATTGGTCCAAAACGAATGGACTATGAGAATGTAATGGATAACCTGAAGACCTTAAAGAAACAGCTGGATGGTATATTTGAGAAAGATAATTCTTAGAAAGGTGGGAATCACGTGGAGAACCAGAACATGGAAAATGTAGAAGAAATGGTAGATGAAACCATAGAGAACGAAGCTGCTGATAACCAGACAGAAGAGAATCCTTCCGGTGAAACCGAAGGTGGAGAAGGGGAAGCAGCCGGTGAAGAAACTTCTTCAGAAGAAGTAGAAGAAGAAACAGAAGAAGCAGAAGAAACCGAAGAGGCTGAAAAAGAAAAGAAAGGCTTCTTTAAAAAGAAAAAAGACAAAAAAGACGAACAGATTGAAGAGCTGACAGATAAAGTAAAACGTCAGATGGCAGAATTCGAGAACTTCCGTAAGAGAAGTGAGAAAGAAAAATCTCAGATGTTCGATATGGGCGCTAAAACAATTATTGAGAAAGTACTTCCAATCATTGATAACTTTGAAAGAGGTTTTTCGACAGTAGAAGAAGCTGACAAAGAAGATGCTTTTGTGGCGGGAATGTCACAGGTGTACAAACAGCTTATGACAGAATTGGAATCTGTAGGAGTAAAGCCGATTGAAGCTCTTGGAAAAGAATTTGACCCGGAATTCCACAACGCAGTCATGCAGGTGGAAAGTGAAGAATATGAATCCGGAATTGTAGCTCAGGAACTTATGAAAGGTTATACTTATAAGGATACAGTGGTAAGACACAGTATGGTAGCCGTTGTGCAGTAGATTCGTAAATAGTAAGTTATATTATCAAATCAATCAAAAGTAATTTAAAATAATCAATCGCTATATAGAAATAGGAGGAAAATAAAATGGGCAAAATTATTGGTATTGACTTAGGAACAACAAACAGCTGTGTAGCTGTTATGGAAGGTGGAAAACCAACCGTTATCGCAAATCAGGAAGGTGCAAGAACAACACCATCTGTTGTAGCATTTACAAAAACAGGAGAAAGATTGATCGGTGAGCCTGCAAAACGTCAGGCAGTTACTAATGCTGAGAAGACAATCGCTTCTATTAAGAGACATATGGGAACTGATTACAAAGTAAACATCGATGGAAAAGCATATTCTCCACAGGAAATTTCTGCTATGACTCTGATGAAATTAAAAACAGATGCAGAAAACTACCTTGGTGAAAAAGTTACAGAAGCTGTTATTACAGTTCCTGCTTACTTCAACGATGCTCAGCGTCAGGCTACAAAAGATGCTGGTAAGATCGCTGGTCTTGATGTAAAACGTATCATCAACGAACCAACAGCAGCTGCATTAGCTTACGGTCTTGATAACGAAAAAGAACAAAAAATCATGGTATACGACTTAGGTGGTGGTACATTCGACGTTTCTATCATTGAAATCGGTGATGGTGTTATCGAAGTATTATCAACAGCTGGTGATAACAGACTTGGTGGAGATGACTTCGACCAAAAAATCGTTGATTACATCGTAAACGACTTCAGAGCAACTAACGGTGTTGATTTATCAGCAGACAAAATGGCTCTTCAAAGAGTAAGAGAAGCTGCAGAAAAAGCGAAAAAAGAATTATCTTCAGCTACAACAACAAACATTAACTTACCATTCATCAGCATGAACGCTTCAGGTCCACTTCACTTAGATATGAACCTTACAAGAGCTAAATTCGATGAATTAACAAGTGTATTAGTAGAAAGAACAGCAGAACCAGTAAGAAGAGCTCTTTCAGACGCAGGTCTTTCAGCATCTGAATTAGGTCAAGTATTATTAGTTGGTGGTTCAACACGTATCCCAGCTGTTCAAGATAAAGTAAAACAATTAACAGGAAAAGAACCAAGCAAATCTCTTAACCCAGATGAATGTGTTGCATTAGGTGCATCTGTTCAAGGTGGTAAATTAGCTGGAGATGCTGGTGCTGGCGATATCCTTTTACTTGACGTAACTCCACTTTCATTATCAATCGAAACAATGGGTGGTATTGCTACAAGATTAATCGAAAGAAATACAACAATCCCTACAAAGAAGAGTCAAATCTTCTCTACAGCAGCAGATAATCAATCAGCAGTAGATATCAACGTAGTTCAAGGGGAAAGACAATTCGCTAGAGATAACAAATCTCTTGGTCAATTCAGACTTGACGGAATTGCTCCAGCCCCACGTGGAATCCCACAAATCGAAGTAACATTCGATATCGATGCTAACGGTATTGTTAACGTATCTGCTAAAGACTTAGGAACAGGTAAAGAACAACACATCACAATTACAGTTGGATCAAACATGTCAGATTCTGATATCGAAAAAGCTGTAAAAGAAGCTGCTGAATTCGAAGCACAAGATAAAAAACGTAAAGAAGCAGTAGATGCAAGAAACGATGCAGACGCTATGATCTTCCAAACAGAAAAAGCATTAAAAGAAGTTGGCGACAAAGTATCTGCAGAAGATAAAGCAAACGTAGAAGCTGAAATCCAAGCTTTAAAAGATATCTTAGCAAAATCTACACCAGAAGCTATGACAGACGCTCAAGTAGAAGAAATCAAAGCTGGTAAAGAAAAATTAATGAACAGCGCTCAAACAGTATTCTCAAAAATGTATGAACAAGCAGGCGCAGCTCAAGGAGCACAAGGTGCAGGTCCACAAGCTGGTCCAGCTCCAGAAGGATTTAACGGAGATGACGTTGTAGACGGCGACTACAAAGAAATCTAATATTTGTAAAAATGGATATGCTCTGCGGAACCTAGAGATAGGTTTCGCAGATTTTCCTTGATTATAGGAAGGTTATTTTAACATAGTGAAACAGAAAGGCAGAGTATTATGGCTGAAGTAAAAAGAGACTATTACGAGGTGCTCGGAGTAGATAAAAATGCTGACGATGCAGCACTGAAAAAAGCATATAGAAATTTAGCCAAAAAATATCACCCAGACGTAAATCCAGGAGATGCCGAAGCAGAAAAGAAATTCAAAGAAGCATCAGAAGCGTATGCCGTACTTAGTGATCCAGATAAACGTCGTCAATACGACCAATTTGGACACGCTGCATTTGAACAAGGCGGTGGCGGCGGTGCTGGCGGATTCGGTGGCTTTGGCGGATTCGATTTTAGCGGCGCTGATTTTAGTGATATGTTTGGTGACATTTTTGGAGACTTATTTGGAGGCGGTGCAAGACGTGGAGGACGTAGTTATAATGGTCCAACACAAGGCGCTAATATCCGCAAAGGTATCCGTATCACATTTGAAGAAGCAGTATTTGGCTGTGAAAAAGAATTAGACGTTGTCCTCAAAGAACCTTGTGCAACATGTAATGGAACTGGTGCAAAACCAGGTACATCACCTGAGACATGTCCACAATGTGGCGGTAGAGGTCAAGTGGTTTATACTCAACAATCATTCTTTGGTACAGTACAAAACGTACAAACATGTCCAAACTGTCACGGTTCAGGAAAAGTTATCAAAGAAAAATGTAACAGCTGTAGCGGAACAGGCTATACATCTGTGAAAAAGAAAATTTCTGTAACAATTCCAGCAGGTATTGATAACGGACAAAGCATTCGTATCCGTGAAAAAGGTGAGCCAGGTACAAATGGCGGACCAAGAGGCGATTTACTTGTAGAAGTAACTGTTTCAAGACATCCAATTTTCGGACGTCAAGACATGCATATTTTCTCTACTGCACCAATCACATATGCACAAGCAGCACTTGGAGCAGACGTTCGTATCAAGACAGTAGACGGAGATGTGTTATATACAGTAGCACCTGGAACAAAGACAGATACAAAAGTAAGATTAAAAGGAAAAGGGGTACCTTCTCTTCGTAACAAAGATGTTCGTGGTGACCACTATGTAACATTGGTAATCCAGACTCCAGAAAGATTAAGTTCAGAAGCGAAAGAATTACTTCGTAAGTTTGATGAATTAACTGGAAATTCTTTGAATCAAGGAAAAGAAGGCGAACCAGAAAAGAAATCTAAGAAAAAAGGCTTCATGGACAAATTAAAAGAAACATTTGAAGACTAATAAAATATGAGGATGTTGGATTGGTCTGACATCCTCATTTTGCATAAAAGGAGATTCATTATGAATAAGACATTCGAAAAATTACAAGCATATCTTGATAAAGCATATGCATATCGCACAGCCCTTACAATGCTCAGCTGGGATAACAGTACAGCTGCGCCAAAGGAAGCAATTGATTTTACAGCAAAAGCTATGGGCATCCTATCTGGCGAATACTACAACACGATCATCAATGATGAGATTAAGGGACTTTTGACAGAACTTTCCAAAGAAGAAGCACAGACAGAATTAAGTGTTTACGAAAAGGCAATCGTAAAACAAATGAAAAAATAATTTGATGACTTAGAAATCATCCCTGCAGATGAATATCAAGCTTATCAAATGCTTTTGACAAAGGCAGCGCCAGTTTGGGAAGAAGCCAAAAACACAGATAACTACAGCATTTATGCACCTGTGTTAGAAGAAATCATCGCTTATACAAAGAAATTTGCTGGCTATAAACAAAAAGAAGGACAAAAATTATATGACGTTCTTTTAAATGATTTTGAAGAAGGATTTACAGTAGAAATTTTAGATGGATTCTTCGGAAAACTTCGCAGCGCATTAGTTCCACTCGTGCAACAGATTCGAGAAAAGAAAGATTTGATCAAAACAGATTTCTTACATGAAAGTTATGATATTGAAGTACAAAAGAAATTAAGCCACTTTATGGCAGAATATATCGGATTTGATTTTAATCGCGGTACAATTGCAGAAAGTGAACATCCATTTACAACAAACCTTCACAATCATGACGTACGTTTTACAAACCATTATCATGAAAATAAATTAGAAGATGCAATCTTTTCCGCAGTACATGAAGGCGGTCATGCACTTTATGAAATGGGAATTGATGATGCCATCACATTGACTCCAATTGGTGGTGGAACTTCTATGGGCATGCACGAATCGCAATCACGTTTCTATGAAAATAATATTGGCAGAAGTCGTGAATTCTGGGTGCCAATCTGGGAAAAGGTAAAAGCATTCTTTCCTGAACAACTGAAAGATGTAACAGCAGAAGAGTTCTATCGTGCAATCAACTATTCTCATCCAAGATTCATCAGAACAGAAGCGGACGAACTTACATATCCATTCCATGTAATGATTCGTTATGAAATTGAAAAATTAATCTTGGAAGATAAGGTAACAGTGGAAGAACTTCCAGAATTATGGAACAAAATGTATGAAGAATATCTTGGAATCACACCAGAAAATGATGTGGTGGGTATTTTACAGGATATGCATTGGTCAGGTGGTATGTTTGGCTATTTCCCATCATATGCACTCGGAAGTGCAATTGCAGCACAATTATTCCATCATATGGAAGGTGTAATGCCAATCCGTGACTATATGAAAGAAGGAAATCTTGTTCCAATTCGTGAATTCTTAAAAGAACATATTCACCAATATGGCGGTGCAAAGACATCACAAGAACTTCTGAAAGAAACAACAGGAGAAGCATTTAATCCAGATTATTATATTGAATATCTTACAAAGAAATATACAGAGTTATATGAACTCTAAAAAAGAGGATGCCAATAGGCCAATGTCATTAAGATCAGGTTTTATAAAAAGGTTTCGGACAAAAATCCGAAACCTTTTTTGCTTTTTATACTACTTAGGGATAGCTATTCAATATTTTCGTCAATCCATTCTTCAACAGCATCAATAACGTCTTCATTTTCGCATTCTTCAGTCAATAATTCCAGTACGGGTT
This sequence comes from Agathobacter sp., assembly GCA_045124075.1. Lineage (GTDB taxonomy): Bacteria > Bacillota > Clostridia > Lachnospirales > Lachnospiraceae > Roseburia. The sequence continues at coordinate 1,749 of JBGVLD010000070.1, read as the reverse complement.
CGGCGTTTTTCTTGGTCAGCACTTTGTCGATATTTTCGATAAACATATCCCAGAACCAGTCTTCCCAGTCTTCGTCGAAATCTTCAAGAGAAACAAATTCGTCATATCCTGTATAACCTTTTCCGTCTTCATTTTTCTGTACATTAAAAAGATATCTGAAAGCGCATTTGAAACTACATATACCTGCAGTTGTTTCGTCGTTGCTTATAAGGAACTTGTCTGCAACAGCTTTTTTGCCACACTGTTCGCACTGGGAAAGAAAGTTTTCCTTGAATTTTTTGCTTTTTACGCCATAAGAAAATTCAACAATATAGTCGGAGTATTTAAGTTGTATTTCGTAATCGCCAGACAGTGCAATTCCAGGGAATTTTTCACACAAAGCTTTAAAAATATCACGGATATCTTCCACTATAAAACTTCTGCTGCAGAAAATTTCGCAGTCAAACAAATCAACTTCAGCAAAATCGCCTTTGTCTTCGATAGCCAAAATACCATCACCTGATTTAGATGCATAGGTATATGCATCGCTGAAAAGTTTTAAATCTTCTTCTTTCAAATATTTTAAAAGTTCATTCTTGTTTTCATAATTGTACTTTACAGTAAGCATGTTTTTCCTCCTAGAACAATAAATACGAATTAACTTGTTTTATTATAAATCCTTTTTATTATGCTTTTGTTTTGGATCACGTTTTCTGCAGTTGTAGAAATCTAGTTTTTCTTTGATATCTTCTGGAATTTCTCTTTCTACAGGACAGACTTTCGCATTTGCCATATTATCTACAAATACATTGATAAAGTCGATGTCTTCTAACATTTGCGCTGCACTCATAACTTTTGCAGTGTCATAAGAGTTGTGGATTGTTGCAGTATTTTCAGGCGCCCAGCGTGCAAATGAAACAGCAGGAATTCCTTTGTCTGCAAATGGAGTCGAGTCACTTGAATATACATCTTGATAAGCACGAAGCGCCATGCCTTCAATTTTAGCAAGGTACTGGATGTAGTGAACTAATTTTTCTTCTGTTGTACAGCAAGCACCGAATTTGCCCATAATGCAACCAATCATATCAAGATTAATATTGAGTACGATATTCTTTAATTCTTCTTCATGTGCTTCAACATAAGCTTTTGCACCGAGAAGACCTCGTTCTTCTGAACCGCACCAGACAAAACGAAGCGAGTGGCGGTGAGTTTCTTTTGCAAATTTTTCTGCAATGCCAAGAAGACCGATGCTGCCAGACATGTTATCGTAAGCACCTTCTGAAAGGGATGTCGAATCGTAGTGAGCTGTGAAAGCAATCGTATCTTCAATTTCTCCTGGTAATTCTAAAATAACGTTGTGTGAGTTTGCTTTGTATTCGTCTTGGTCTAACACAATTTTTGCCATTTTTGCATTGGATTCAATGAGTTTGATAGCATTTTTGGCGTTAATATTTACACCAAGAATCTTGTTACCCTTACTTACAAATGCACGAAGTTCTCTTTGATCGATTTCTTCGTCTGCATAGTTGGCATTTCCGCTATATGTAATGAATCCAACAGCACCATGTTCTAATAAATCTTGGTATCTCCAGTATCCAAGATAGCCATCAGACATTACGATTTTTCCTTTACATTGTGATAAAGAAAATGCATGGTTTTTTGCAGCATGAAAACAGGTTCCTACTGATTTTCCTTCCAATATATCTTCCACAATCGAAACATTTTCTCCGTTTGTAATAATCATATCCGCACCGGAATAGGTAGCAATTT
>JBGVLD010000069.1:0-26338 GCA_045124075.1 Agathobacter sp. | reverse complement strand
ATATACAATTTTTTTGCGACTCTATGTCCAAAAAAATCTCCGTTCTCTTCAAATCCGCTTATTTTCAGCTCAAAAAAACGCATATTTTACTTCGTTGGACATATGCAGAAAAATCATTGAATTTTTACCATCATTTTTTTCCTTTTTTTGGATATTTGAGATAACTTTTTCTCCATATGGAAAATGTAAAGTATTTCACTTAGCAAGGTATTCCCAAACTTAGTGAAATAAAATGTACCCAGTAAAACTTCATTTTACTGGGCTTGTGAGTGGATTTAATCCGATGGGAGTCGAACCCGCTGGGTTCGTTTCTAACGCTTTAAGTGGACTAGACGGGAGTCGAACCCGTGTCCGAAAACCAATCCCCTGTACTTCTACGAGCGTAGCCTGTGTTTTAACATTCCCTCCACCTGACTTGCATAGGCACAATTCAGGCTTTAGTAGCTTCATGATACGCCCACTGGCTCAAAGCTTTACCAATGTCGTTTCCTACATAGTCGAAGCCTGGGTCCTAAAGTGTAGGTGCTCTAGGTCAGACTGCTGCCATTAGGCAGCGTATGCTAAATTATCTTCAGCGTTTAATTTTAATTTGGGATTTGACGCATCACCCTGCGGCTCGCTTCTCCAGCTTCACGATCCCCGTCGAAACCTTTACTAGCCCTTATAATTTTTATCCGAGATTGCGGACCTTGAAATCCCGTTCCGCTTCTCTTCTCTGATCTTTCTTGGCAATATCCTGTCTCTTATCGTACAGTTTCTTACCTTTTGCAAGAGCAATCTGGACTTTTACCAGACTCCCCTTAAAGTATACCTCAACCGGCACAATTGTGTAACCCTTCTGAGCAATTTTTCCCACCAGCTTACGAATCTCCTGCTTATGCATGAGAAGCTTCTTTGGTCGAAGAGGGTCTTTGTTAAAAATGTTCCCTTTCTCATAAGGACTGATATGCATTCCATAAAGAATGACCTCACCATCCTCAATATGGATAAAGGCTTCTTTAATACTGCATTTGCCCATACGAAGAGATTTCACTTCTGTTCCGTGAAGGCTGATACCAGCTTCATAAATCTCTTCCAGGAAATAGTCGTGACGCGCTTTTTTATTATTCGCAATCAGCTTTTTTGCTTCCTTTGCCATGGCTGGCATCCTCCTCTCTTTTGATAGGTGTTGAAAAATTTTCAACACCTAAGATAATATATGATTCTTCTAGAAAAATCAATACTCCAGAACAAAATCAATGGTTCTTGTAACTTTATCGACAGAATCTACGATTACTTTAACCTTCTGCCCTAATTTGTACCGCTTGTTGGTAGCATTTCCAACTAATTCATAGGTATCTTCATAATACTGGTAAAAATCGTCATTTAAGGCTGTCACTCTTACCAGACCTTCCACAGTATTCGGCAGTTCCACGAAAAATCCCCATTCTGTTACACCGGAAATTACCCCTTCGAAGGTTTCTCCAATATGCTGCTGCATATACTCAGCTTTCTTGAGTTTTACAGTTTCTCTTTCTGCCTCGTCAGCCCGTCGTTCCATTTCACTGGAATGTTTGGCAACTTCTATGAGAAGGTGCTCATAGTGCTCTCTGCGTTTCTCATTCATTCTGCCTCGCAGATTCTCCTTGATAATCCGGTGAATCTGCAGATCTGGATAACGGCGGATTGGAGAGGTAAAATGACAGTAATAATTGGTGGCCAATCCAAAATGTCCCGTACAGGAAGTGGTGTATTTCGCCTGTTTCATGGAACGCAGGGTCAAACGGCTAATGAGGCCCTCTTCATCCGTTCCGTCAATTTTTTCCAGTAATTTCTGCAACTCCTTCGGATGGATCTCATCTCCACCCAAATGAATATTGTAACCAAAGTTATTGATAAAAGTAGAAAGTTTACGGATTTTCTCGGAATCCGGTGTCTCATGGGTACGATAGACAAATGGCATTTCCTGCCAGAAATAATCCTGAGCAACGGTCTCATTTGCGATCAACATAAAATCTTCAATAATCTTAGTGGCCACATTTCGGTCGTAAGGTTTGATTTCTACCGGTTTTCCCTGCTCATCCAGAATGACTTTAGTCTCGGGGAAATCAAAGTCAATCGAACCACGCTTCATTCGCTTTTTCCGCAAAATAGATGCTAATTCTTCCATCCTCTCAAACATTGGCACCAGTTCCTGATATTCCGCAATCACTGCTTCATCTTTGTCTGCCAGGATTTTTTTTACATTGGTATAGGACATACGTCTGTCTACCTTAATGACCGTTTCTGCAATCTTATGATCAATGACTTCGCCCTTTGGATTAATGGTCATAATACAGCTTAATGCAAGACGGTTCTCTCCGGCATTTAAGGAACAGATTCCATTAGAAAGCTTGTGGGGAAGCATAGGAATCACACGATCGACCAGATAGACAGAAGTACCTCTTTTTAACGCCTCTACATCTAACGCACTGTGCTCCTGTACATAGTTCGCCACATCTGCAATATGAACACCCAGAACATAATTCTCTCCCTCCATAGTAAGGGAAACTGCGTCATCTAAATCTTTGGCGTCCTCTCCGTCAATGGTCACCATCTGCCAATCCCGAAGATCCATTCGTCCCGCCATATCCGCCTCTGATACAGCATTTGACACATTTTCCACCTGATGCATAATCTTCTCAGAAAATTCCACCGGAAGATCATAGGCTCGAACAATAGATAAAATATCCGTTCCCGGATCATTAATATGTCCTAGGATTTCAATTACTTTTCCTTCTGGATTCTTACCCTTTCCACCATAACTGGTAATCTCTACTACGACCTTATGACCAGATACCGCCCCTTTGGAACGCTCCAGGGGGATGAAAATATCACTGTCAAATCTTGGATTGTCCGGCACCGCGAAACCAAAGTTCTTGCTCTGCTCAAAGGTACAGACTACCTGTTTCATCCCTCGTTCCAGGATTTTTAGAACTTTTCCTTCTCTGCGCCTTCCCACAGAAGCAGGAGTTACGGAAATCTCTACGATATCCATATGCAGCGCACCATTTACTTCTGTAGGAGGAATAAATATATCCTCTTCTTCTCCTTCAATGGTTACAAATCCAAATCCTTTCGGATGAGCAGTAAAAGTGCCCGTTTTCTGAGCTATTTCTGCTTTGGAATATTTTCCCCGCTTGGAAAGTGTGATCTTGCCTTCTGCAATCAATTCTTCCAGTACCCGCTCCAGCTCAGGGCGGTCATTTTTTGATACTTCAAGCATAATGACTAGCTCCTTGATTTTCATGGGAACATATAAGTCACTGCAGATAAAATCATATACAATTTTTTTTCGTCTTTCAAAATTTTCGCTCATAAAACAATTCTTCCCGTTTCCTTCAAAAAACATACACTATGTCCAAGCAGATTTATTTTGTGCCAAAATAAGGTGTTTTGACCAAAGAAAAAAGCTGCCGATATACGACAGCTTTCATTTTACCAAATACCCATATTCAGTACTACTGCAAGTAAGATAAATAATACAACACATACTCTGGTAATCTTAACTAAAACACCTTCCATGGAACGACCTTTATTCTTTCCCCAATAAGTGTCTGCTGCACCAGCGATTGCACCAAGTCCTGCGGATTTTCCTTCCTGCATCAAAACTACAACTGCGATAACAATACTAACTAATATAAAAACTACAGTTAAAATCGTCTTTAAAACTGCCACGATTCCCACCTCCTGATTCTGACCTACATAACTTTAGTTATTGTACCACAGGCTTTTCCAGTTTTCAACTATTTTTTTAAAATTTGTATTCCTAAATAAACTGCTTCACTTCCCAATTCCTCTTCGATTCTAAGAAGCTGATTGTATTTGGCTACACGGTCTGTTCTACATGGAGCTCCAGTCTTGATCTGTCCGCAGTTAAAAGCAACTGCCATATCTGCAATGGTTGTATCTTCTGTTTCTCCGGAACGATGGGAGGAAATTGCGGTATATCCTGCTTTATGAGCCATTTCAATAGCATTTTTCGTCTCGGTAATACTTCCAATCTGATTTAGCTTAATTAAAATGGAATTTCCACAATGTTTTTCAATTCCTTTTTTCAGACGCTCTGTGTTTGTTACGAACAAATCATCTCCTACCAACTGTACCCTGCTGCCAAGACGTTCTGTAAGCTTTTTCCAACCTTCCCAGTCCTCTTCATTTAATCCATCCTCAATAGAATACAAAGGATACTTATTACAGAGTTTTTCGTAAAGTTCGATCATTTCATCAGTAGTTCGCATAACAGAACATTTCTGTGTATCTGGTACAATTGCCCGAGAGTTACTTTCTCCTCTTCCGGCTGCTCTTTCCTGTATCTTACAAAGGATTTCACTTTCGCCAGGAAAATAATACAGCCCAGAATTTTCTTCATATAATTCTGAAGCAGCTGCGTCCATGGCAAAAACAATATCCTCTCCACACTTATAGCCTGCTTCTTCCACTGCTTTTGTCAGATAATCAAACACCTCAAAAGCGTCTTTTAGATCCGGTGCAAAGCCACCTTCGTCTCCCACTGCAGTTGCTTTTTCATGATTCTGCAGGATTTTCTTTAAAGAATGGTAAACTTCCGTTCCCATGCGAAGAGCTTCTTTAAAACAACTGGCTCCCACAGGCATGATCATAAATTCCTGAAAATCTACCGTATTTTTTGCATGAACACCACCATTTAAAATATTCATCATTGGTACTGGTAGAATTTTCTTTGTATCTTTCTCCAGAAACTGATACAATGAGATGCCTCTGGACACTGCTGCCGCCTTGGCACAGGCAATCGAAACTGCTAAAATTGCATTTGCACCTAATCTTGATTTATCCTTTGTGCCATCTAATTCTATCATTGCATGATCTATTTCTTCTATGTTTTCTGCATCTTTTCCCTGGAGCTTTTCGTTGATAATGCCGTTTACATTTGCAACTGCCTTTGTAACACCTTTTCCTAGATAGCGGTTTTTATCCTGATCACGCAGCTCTAATGCCTCAAATTCTCCTGTAGAAGCTCCACTTGGGGCAATTCCTCTGCCAATACTTCCATCGGATAAGGTTACTTCTGCCTCTACGGTTGGATTTCCTCTAGAATCCAAAACTTCTCTTCCAACAACTTTCGTAATCTGTGTTTTTTCCATGTAATACCTCCAAAATAAAATCTCGCTCTGCCAGATTTCCCGCCTGCGGCGGGTCGCAATTTGCTACATCTTCCTTTCCGCCGCAGTGCAATCCTCGCGAAGCATTTTAATTTACAGGAGAATTTTCCAGTAAATTAAAAATGCTCCATGAGCCTATATTCTCATGAAGCATTTTTTCCATATTTACCACATTTTATGCAATTATACGTTAATCTCTGCAGTTGCACCCAATTCATCTTTGTTCTTCTCAAGAACTGGAGCAACCACATCTCTTAAGAACACTTCTACCTGTCTTGGTGCACGTCCCACATAAAGAGATGGTTGTAATGTAGACTGTAATTCTTCTTTGGTCAATCCAAAGGATGGATCAGCAGCAATCAGATCAATCAGGTTGTTATCTTTTCCTTCTTCTTTGACAGTCTTTCCTGCTTCCATAGAAAGAGTACGGATCTTCTCGTGAAGTTCCTGACGGTTTCCACCTTTCTTTACCGCATCCATCATAATATTCTCGGTTGCCATAAATGGAATTTCTGCCATAAAGTGTTTCTCGATTACTTTTGGATATACTACAAGTCCATCAACTACGTTTAAGCAAAGGTCTAAGATTCCATCAATTGCTAAGAATCCTTCTGGAACAGAAAGACGTTTGTTAGCAGAATCATCTAAGGTTCTCTCGAACCACTGAGTTGCAGAGGTAATTGCTGGATTTAAAGTATCCACCATAACATATCTGGAAAGGGAAGCAATACGCTCACTTCTCATTGGATTTCTCTTATATGCCATAGCTGAGGAACCGATCTGGTTCTTCTCAAATGGTTCTTCTACTTCTTTTAAGTGTTGTAACAGACGAATATCATTGGACATTTTATGAGCACTTGCAGCGATTCCGGCAAGTACGTTTACTACACGAGTATCCACTTTTCTGGAGTAGGTCTGTCCAGAAACTGCATAACAGTTCTCAAATCCCATTTTCTTAGCAATCATTGGATCAATCTTGTCGATGGTATCATGATCTCCATCAAACAACTCTAAAAAGCTTGCCTGAGTTCCAGTTGTTCCTTTAGAACCTAACATCTTTAAAGTGCTCTGTACAAATTCCAGATCCTCTAAGTCCATTAAGAATTCTTGTAACCAAAGTGTCGCACGTTTTCCAACTGTGGTTGGCTGTGCTGGCTGGAAATGCGTAAATGCCAATGTTGGAAGATCTTTGTATTTCTCTGCGAATTTTGCTAATTCGTCGATAACGCTGACTAATTTCTTATGAACCAGCTTCATAGCTTCGTTCATAACGATAATATCGGTATTGTCACCAACATAGCAGGATGTTGCTCCAAGGTGAATAATTCCTGCCGCTTTTGGACACTGCTGTCCATAAGCATATACATGGCTCATTACATCATGACGAACTAATTTTTCACGTTCTTTTGCCACATCATAATTGATGTCATTTACATGCTCTTTTAATTCATCGATCATTTCCTGGGTAATTACAGGCTTGCCATCCTGGGATAAGCCAAGCTCCATCTCTGTCTCAGCTAAAGCGATCCATAATTTTCTCCAGGTAGTGAATTTCATATCCTGTGAAAAAATATACTGCATTTCCTTGCTGGCATAACGCTCTGACAATGGGCTGGTATATCTATCTGTACTCATATTTAATCTCCTTATTTATCAATTTACATCTGTTTCTTTGCCAAATCTGACTCTTTATCAAAATACTCTCCACGAATATCTTCCTTTGGCGGCTCCATTGGATATTTTCCATTGAAACATCCCTTACAGATTGGAAGTCCTTCGGACATCTCTTCTAACCGCTCAATATTCAGGTATCCCAGAGAATCTGCTCCGATTACTTTACAGATATCTTCTATCGAACGATTATAAGCAATCAGCTGCTCCCTGGCAGGAATATCCGTTCCAAAATAGCATGGCCAAAGGAAAGGCGGAGAACTTACTCTTACATGTACTTCCGTTGCACCTGCATCACGCAACATACGGACGATTCGGTCCGAAGTGGTTCCCCGAACAATGGAATCATCAATCATAATGACTCTTTTTCCATCCACTGCTTCTTTTAAAACATTCAATTTGACCTGAACACTGGATTCTCTACTGCTCTGTTTCGGCTTAATGAAGGTTCGTCCTACATAGGTGTTCTTTACAAACGCTGTACCATAGGGAATTCCAGATTCTAAAGAATATCCCAGTGCTGCCGCATTTCCGGATTCCGGTACACCAGTAACCAGATCCGCTTCCACTGGCGAATCCTGAGCCAGGAAACGTCCTGCTTTGATTCGGCTGGCATAGACACTGACGCCATCAATGTGGCTGTCCGGTCTGGCAAAATAAATATATTCAAAAATACATCTGGCTTCCTGCTTTTTTGGCAGTGCCATAGTCATATCTGACTCAATTCCCTTATCCGGAGTGATCGTTACTACTTCTCCCGGTAAGACATCACGAATAAATTCTGCTCCTACTGTATCCAGAGCACAGGTCTCTGAAGTTACAATATAACAGTTGTCTCTTTTTCCAATGCAAAGAGGCTTAAGTCCATAAGGATCTCTGGCTGCAATGAGTTTTCTAGGACTTGCTACCACCAGGGCATAAGCTCCTTTTAACTTCATGCAGGCACGTCTTACTGCTTCTTCTGCCGAACCACAGTTAATTCGCTCTCTTGCAATATGATAGGCGATTACCTCTGAATCAATGGTGGTCTGAAAAATTGCTCCTGTGTATTCCAGATCTTCTCTCAGTTCATTGGCATTGATCAGATTCCCATTGTGAGCTAACGCCAACGTTCCTTTCACATAGTTCAGTACAAGTGGCTGGGCATTCTCCCGGGTAGAAGAACCGGCTGTTGAATACCGCACATGACCAACTCCAATATCCCCCTTCATTCCTTCCAGAATATCCGGTGTGAATACTTCGTTAACAAGCCCCATCCCCTTATAAGAAAGTACCTTCCTTTTTAGACCATTGGTATCACTTACGGCAATACCACAGCTTTCCTGCCCCCTATGCTGTAAAGCAAATAGTCCATAATAAATGGTGGATGCTACATCCCCTCCATCAAAGTCGTAAATTCCAAAGACTCCACATTCTTCATGTAATTCGTCTTCCTCTATGCAACTGTTAAAAAGAACGTCTCTATTCATTTATGTCTCCATTATCTAAAAAATTTGGTGCCAGTCAGTAACTCGTATGCTTCTTTATATTTATCTACTGTTTTTACAATCACTTCATCCGGGAGTAAGTAATTGCTGTCAGGGTTGGCTTTTAACCAGTCTCTTACGTACTGTTTGTCAAAAGATGGCTGACCCTGTCCTGGTACATATCCTTCTAATGGCCAGAATCTGGAGCTGTCCGGAGTAAGCATTTCGTCTCCAAGAACTACATTTCCGTTCTCATCCAGTCCAAATTCAAATTTGGTATCTGCAATAATGATACCTTTGCTTAATGCATATTCTGCACATTTCTTGTAAAGTGCGATGGTGCAGTCTTTAATCTGAGTTGCGTAATCCAGACCTTTTCCTGGATAAATCTTCTCTAAGACTTCCACAGACTGCTCAAAAGAAATGTTCTCATCATGATCTCCAATCTCTGCCTTGGTACTTGGAGTATAAATTGGTTCAGGCAGTTTGTCGGATTCCTTTAGACCTTCTGGAAGAGTGATGCCACATACGGTTCCGTTCTCTTTGTAGCTTGCCCATCCGCTTCCTGTAATGTATCCACGAACGATACATTCGATTGGAAGCATTTTCAGTTTCTTACACATCATGCTGTTACCATTGAACTGTTCCTGCTGGAAAAATTCAGGCATATCCTTGGTATCTACAGAAATCATATGGTTTGGAAGAACATCCTTTGTAAAATCAAACCAGAATTTTGACATCTGGGTAAGGATGGCACCCTTATCTGTAATTTTATTCTTTAAGATAACGTCAAAAGCTGAAATACGGTCTGTTGCCACAATAATCAGGCTGTCTCCATTATCATATACTTCTCTTACTTTTCCCTCTTTAAAAGGTTTAAATTCTTTCATGTTGATTCCTCCTAAGTGTGTAATCTATTTTACTAATAATGATTTACCTGTCATTTCAGCAGGCTGCTCTAATCCCATAATTTCAAGCAGTGTTGGAGCAATATCTGCCAAACATCCACCCTCACGAAGTTTCCATCCTTCTTCTCCATTTACAAGGATAAATGGAACAGGATTTGTTGTATGTGCGGTATGTGGTTTACCAGTTTCATAATCAACCATCTTCTCTGCGTTACCATGGTCTGCACAGATAAACATTACACCGCCTACTTCTTTAACAGCTTCTACAGCGTCACCTACCAGGGAATCAACTTTCTCAACTGCTGCTACTGCTGCAGGAATCACACCTGTGTGACCTACCATGTCTGGATTAGCGAAGTTAATTACAATTACATCATAATCATCAGATTTGATTGCTTCTACTAAGTCCATTCCAACTTCTGGAGCACTCATTTCTGGTTTTAAATCGTAGGTTGCAACTTCTTTTGGAGAGTTTACAAGTAAACGGGCTTCATCTACGTTTGGCTCCTCTACTCCACCGTTAAAGAAGAAAGTAACATGAGCATATTTCTCAGTCTCAGCCAGGCGAAGCTGTTTCTTACCACATTTTGCAAGATATTCACCAAAGGTATTAGTAATGGATTCTTTCTCAAAGGCAATCACTTTATTTGGAATTGTCTCATCATAATCTTTAAAGCAGACAAAGGTAAGTGGAATAAAGGCTCTGTCAAATCCTGTAAAATCGTCATCGCAGAATGCTCTTGTCATTTCTCTTGCTCTGTCTGGGCGGAAGTTAAAGAAAATAACGGAATCATTTTCTTTTACAACGGAAAGTGGTTTACCATTCTCAACAATTACAGTAGGAAGTACGAATTCATCCGTTACTCCTTCTGCATAAGAAGCTTCCATAGCCGCTACAGCGCTTTCTGCCTGTACACCTTCTCCTGTTACCAAGGATTTGTAAGCTTTCTCTACACGATCCCAGTTGTTATCACGATCCATTGCATAATAACGGCCAGAAAGGGAAGCAACTTTACCTACGCCGATCTCTGCCATCTTCTCTTCTAACTGTGCTACATAATCTTTACCGGAGGCTGGTGGTGTGTCACGACCATCTAAGAAAGCGTGTACATATACTTTGGAAAGACCATTCTTCTTAGCCAGCTCTAACAGACCATATACATGGGAAATGTGGCTGTGTACACCACCATCAGATAATAATCCCCATAAATGAAGGTCAGAATCATTTTTCTTACAGTTCTCGATTGCCTGTAATAATCCTTTATTTTCAAAGAAATCTCCATCCTGAATAGATTTTGTGATTCTGGTAAGATCCTGATAAATAATTCGTCCAGCACCAATATTCATATGACCAACTTCTGAGTTACCCATCTGCCCATCTGGAAGACCTACAGCCATTCCTGATGCATTACCTGGTACAAATGGACATTCCTTCATTAACTTGTCCATTACCGGGGTATTTGCCATTGCAATTGCATTGCCTTCTGTACGGTCATTTAAACCATATCCATCAAGTACCATTAATACAACTGGTTTCTTACTCATTTTGTGATTCCTCTCTCTTCTTTAATATTTTTTCTTCTATATATAATACAATATTTTTGTGTGATTGCAAGTCTTTTCCAGCAAAGTCTTCCTTTGCCTGTAATCAGGAAGTTCGGTTTCCTACAATATCAATTGTATATCCATCCAAATCTACATCATCCTGCCAATCTTTATATACCTTGCCTGAATAGAACACCTTCTCCAATTGATCTACATTGAAATCCGCAGATGTAGTGTCATAAATCCTTCCTTGTTCATCAATTGCAATATTCGTTGAGACATCTGCAAGATAATTATAAAAATCTTCTTTCTCCTCCCAATCAATCAGCATTCTGGTAGTTACATCCTGCTGTATACATGGAATCATCTGTAAAGATAATTCCCCTGTCTTCTCAATCTGAATCTGGGCAATCGTTGTATATAAAGTTCCTGTGGAAAACCAGAAGTTGCCCAGGCTGTAAGCTACCGGTACATTGTCAATAAACTGTATGCCCTGAAGTCTGTGAGGATGTCCACCAATTACTACATCTGCACCAGCTTCAATAAACTGAGCCGCCAGGTTTCTCTGTCCTGTGGAATACTGATTCCAGCCTTCGATTCCCCAATGCACGTATACAATCACATAATCACACTGACTGTCTGCTTCCCTTATGGCAGAAAGGAACTTCTCCGGATCCAAAGTCTTTAACACACCTGGCTCTGTACTAGTTGCTTCTTTTGTATATTTATAAAATTTTTCTATCTCCGTAGCGGAAACGAAACCTATTTTTTTCCCGTTTGCTACTACAAACTGTGCCTTTTTTGCTTCCTCAATATTTTCTCCAGCTCCAATGGTTGAAATTCCCGCATTTTCCAAAGTTGTTATGGTATCTAATAATGCGTCTTGTCCATAATCATATACATGATTATTTGCCAGGGAAGCAACATCTGCCCCAAAAGTCTCTAACAGTGAAACTTTATCTGGATTTGCCCGGAAAGTATAGGCTTTTCCTTTCAGTGCTTCTCCTCTGTCACTAAAGGTAAACTCATTATTAATCACTGAAATATCTGCGTTCTGTAGTTCCTGCTGAATTTTCTCATCAATGCAATTGGTCATATTTCCTGACTGATTGCTTAAAGTGGTCATTGTATACCAGCTTTCATCCAGATTAATATCACCAGTAAAATCAATTCGGGTTACATTTTCATCCTTACACTCTATCCATTTCACATCTTCCCATTTATATGATGCAAACTGCATATCTTTTCCATATAAGAGCCATAACACATGCATGGAATTTCCGGTCAACTCATACCAGGTATCCTGCGACTCCAAATGCGTCTGCATGGTAGAAGCAATCTCCTTTAAAGTATCTTCCCCATAAGTATCTGCCACCCAGAGAAGAAACGAATCATTTACCGGATATCCAGCAAAAAATTCGTTGGTTCCCATATTCAATATCGTGTCTATCGTATTCTCTATTTGTTGATAGTATTCTTTTCCAAATTCTGACTGCTGGTTATCACTTTTGGAAACGGACTGGTTCTGCTCTACGTCCGTTGTCCCTGTTTCCATACTCTTGTCCGTTTTCCATGGGATTGCCAAGACCAACAAAAAAACTATAATAATTCCCACACTCCCAATCTTTTTCCGCAACATTTTATCCCCCTATCGTATTAACCATCATAGTATCGAAAATAGTCTATCATAGATAGGGGATTTCTGTCAAAACAAAAAGGGACTCCATTGAAACTCAATGAAATCCCCTTTGATCCCTGTTAATACATATTCAGTTTTCAGAAAAATTAGTAGTTTACAATTTTTCCAAATTCTGCCTTTAAGGATGCTCCACCAACTAATCCACCATCAATGTCTGGTTTTGCAAATAATTCAGCTGCATTTCCTGCATTTACAGATCCGCCGTACTGGATACGAACTGCTTCTGCTGTAGCTTCATCATACATCTCTTTGATGCACTCACGAATTGCTCCACATACTTCCTGTGCCTGATCAGAAGTAGCTGTTTTACCAGTTCCGATAGCCCAGATTGGCTCGTATGCGATTACCATAGAAGCAACCTGATCTGCTGTTACTCCGTCAAGATCAGATTTGATCTGTAAACGGATCCAATCTAATGTAACGCCCATTTCTCTCTGCTCTAAAGATTCTCCACAGCAAAGAATTGGAGTAAGTCCAGCTTCGAAAGCTTTCTTTACTTTCTTATTTAATAAAGCGTCATCTTCTTTGAAGTAATCACGTCTCTCAGAATGTCCAAGAACAACATACTTAACACCAGCATCTACTAACATTTCTGCAGAGATTTCTCCTGTGTAAGCACCTTTCTCTTCAAAGTACATATTTTCAGCACCAACTTCTACGTTGGTTCCGTTTAATGCTTCTACTACAGGAACGATATCGATTGCTGGTACGCAGTAAACAACATCAACTGTATCAGAAACTACTAATGGTTTTAATTCTTCTACTAATTTTACAGCCTGGCTTGGAGTCATGTTCATTTTCCAGTTACCAGCTACAATTTTTCTTCTTGCCATTGTTTTGTTATCTCCTAAATGATTATATTGCGCGTTTGCGCTTCAGTGTTCCGGCTTCTAACGACTATTTGTCATCTGCTGCTACTACACCTGGAAGTTCTTTACCCTCTAAGAATTCAAGGGAAGCTCCACCACCTGTAGAAATGTGGCTCATCTTATCACCGTATCCCATCTGGTTAACAGCTGCTGCAGAATCTCCACCACCGATAATAGTTGTTGCATCTGTATCAGCTAAAGCTTTTGCCACTGCAAGAGTACCAGCTGCCAGTGTTGGGTTCTCGAATACACCCATTGGTCCATTCCAAACAACAGTCTTAGCAGATTTTACTGCTTCTGCAAATAATTCAGCAGACTTAGGTCCGATATCACAGCCTTCTCTATCAGCTGGCATATTTGTTGCATCATAAACTTCTGTCTCAACTGGAGCATCGATTGGGTTAGGGAAATCTTTGATTGTTACAGCGTCAACTGGAAGTAATAATTTCTTTCCAAGCTGCTCTGCTTTTGCCATCATTTCTTTACAGTAATCTAATTTCTCATTATCTACTAAAGATAATCCGATTTCATATCCCTGTGCTTTTAAGAATGTGTAAGCCATACCACCACCGATGATTAAGGTATCACATTTCTCTAATAAGTTGTTGATTACGTTTAACTTATCAGCAACTTTAGCGCCACCAAGGATTGCAACGAATGGACGAACTGGATTCTCTACTGCATTTCCTAAGAAATCAATTTCTTTCTGCATTAAGTATCCAACAACGTTCTCTCCGCCTTTTTCAGAGATGAATTTTGTTACACCTGCTACAGAAGCATGTGCTCTATGAGAAGAACCAAAAGCGTCACATACATATACATCTGCAAGATCAGCTAATTCTTTGCTGAATTCTTCGCCATTCTTTGTCTCTTCTGCGCCACGGAAACGTGTATTCTGAAGTAATACAACATCTCCTTCTTTCATATTAGCTACCGCATTTGTTGCTTCTTCGCCTGTTACATTATAATCAGCTACGAATACAACTTCTTTTCCAAGTTTCTCAGAAAGTCTCTTTGCAACTGGTGCTAAAGATTCTTTTTCGTTTGGTCCGTTCTTAACTTTTCCAAGGTGAGAGCAAAGAATTACTTTTCCACCATCATTTAATAATTTCTGGATTGTAGGAAGAGCTGCATTGATACGTGTTTCATCTGTGATTTCACCGTCTTTTAAAGGTACGTTAAAGTCACAACGAACAAGAACTCTTTTTCCAGCTACGTTGATGTCATCAACTGATTTCTTATTTAATCCCATGAGATTATCCTCCTAATATTTTTCTTTTAAAAAAGACCCCGCCCAATCTGGGCAGGGCCTTTTGCTAGTCTATTCTGATTCTAACTCTAAAATGTTCCAATCGCCTAATATGCCAACTTCGCTATTGCTCGTTGCCATTAACTCTCGGAAACAGCTTTCATACTAAGCTAACTCAGAGAAGTATTTGATTGTACGAACCATCTGAGATGTGTAGCTGTTCTCGTTATCATACCAAGAAACAACCTGTACTTCGTACTGATCATCAGAGATTTTGCTAACCATTGTCTGTGTAGCATCGAATAATGAACCATATTTCATTCCTACGATATCAGAAGAAACGATTTCATCTTCATTGTATCCGAAAGATTCGTTAGCTGCTGCCTTCATAGCTGCATTGATTCCTTCAACAGTAACATCAGCTTTGTTAACAACTGCTGTTAAGATTGTTGTAGATCCTGTTGGGGTAGGAACACGCTGTGCAGATCCGATTAATTTTCCGTTTAATTCTGGAATAACTAATCCGATAGCTTTAGCTGCACCAGTGCTGTTTGGAACGATATTTACAGCTGCTGCACGAGATCTTCTTAAATCACCTTTTCTCTGTGGTCCATCAAGAGTCATCTGATCTCCTGTGTAAGCATGGATTGTTACCATGATACCAGACTGAACAGGTGCATATTTGTTTAATGCATCTGCCATTGGTGCTAAGCAGTTTGTTGTACAAGAAGCTGCAGAGATAATTGTATCTTCAGCTTTTAATGTCTCATGGTTTGTATTGTAAACGATTGTTGGTAAGTCGTTTCCTGCTGGTGCAGAGATAACTACTTTACGAGCTCCAGCATTGATATGAGCCTGAGCTTTTTCTTTGCTTGTATAGAATCCAGAGCACTCTAATACAACGTCAACTTTTAATTCGCCCCAAGGACAGTTGTTTGCATCTGGGAATGCGTAGATCTTGATTTCTTTTCCACATACTGTGATAGAATCTTCGCTGGAAGAAACTTCATCTGCATGCTCATATTTTCCCTGAGATGAGTCATATTTTAATAAATGAGCTAACATCTTTGGGCTTGTTAAATCGTTGATTGCTACTACTTCATATCCTTCTGCTCCGAACATCTGTCTGAAAGCAAGACGACCAATACGGCCGAATCCGTTGATTGCTACTCTTACTGCCATTTTAATTCCTCCTAGAATTTGTAAATATATTATGGGTTTTTCTCCCAAGCTGTATCTATTGTACCCAATTATTCTGGAAAGTTCAAGTGTTTTTCTCTTAGTTCGTTAATTTTTTCACTAGATACAGTTTTTTCCCTTTCAAAAAGTGCCTTTTAGTCATTTTACCCATCTTTTCCGAAAATTTACTCATCATTACTCCTCTTCTCTTTTTTTTCTTTCTCAAAAGTAGTATACTTCTTCCTATATTATAGAAAAGAGGATACACTATGCTTTGGGACACTCATTTACATACCCACTTTTCCGGAGACAGTGATGCCGCACCGGAAGACATGATAAAGGCAGCTATGGAAAAAGGGTTAAAAGGAATCTGTATCACAGACCACTTAGACTTTGACTATCCAGAGGAACCAGATCTTTTTCTTCTTGATCTTCCTTCTAGCCAGAAAGAAATTTCCCGTCTTCAGGAGAAATATAAGGAAATCTTTCCCGTACACTGGGGAATCGAATTAGGTCTTCAACCACAGATTGCGGAAAAAAATGCGGCAATCGCAAGCCAGTATCCTTTTGACTTTATTATAGGTTCTTCTCATGTAGTTCATGGTTTTGATCCATATTATGCAAATTACTACAATGGGAAAACAGAAGATGAAGCTTACAGGGAATATTTTGAATCTATCCTGGAAAACTTAAACGCTTATTCTGATTTTGACGTGTATGGTCATATCGACTATGTGGTACGCTACGGTCCGAATAAAAATCAATTCTATTCTTATGAAAAATTCGCTGACGTAATCGATGAAATCTTACGGACGATTATTTCTATGGAGAAAGGAATTGAGATCAATACGGGTGGTCTGAAATATGGTCTGGGGCATCCAAATCCAACGGAAGCCATTATAAAACGCTACTATGAATTGGGTGGTGAGATTATTACCATCGGAGCTGATGCACATAAACCGCAGCATGTGGGATATGATTTTGAGAAAGTTCCAGGTATTCTAAAAGAAGCCGGATTTTCTTATTATACTGTGTTCAAAGGAAGGAAGCCAGAGTTTGTGCCGATTCCATAAAATAGCCTTATATACCAAATGCACCGGCATACACCGGTGCATTGCTATATATTCTTATATTATTTGAAGTAAGCGACACCAGATTCGAAAATCTTCATATCCTGCTCGCCGTAGATATTCATAGCTACGCTTTCTCCACGACGCTCGGAATGAGCCATCTTACCAAGTACACGACCGTCTGGGCTTGTGATACCTTCGATTGCCATGTAGGAACCATTTACGTTCCATTCTTCATCCATGGTTGGAACTCCCGCTTCATTTACATATTGAGTTGCAACCTGTCCGTTTGCGAAAAGCTTATCCAGCCATTCCTGAGGTGCAACGAAACGTCCTTCTCCGTGGGATGCAGGGTTACAGTATGTTTTTCCAAGTTCTGCACCTGCCAGCCATGGAGACTTGTTGGTAACAACTTTGGTATATACCATCTTGCTGATATGACGGTTAATGGTGTTATAGGTCAGTGTTGGAGAGGTTGCATCCTGCATACGGATCTCACCGTATGGAACCAGTCCTAACTTAATCAGTGCCTGGAATCCGTTACAAATTCCAAGGGCAAGACCATCTCTTTCATTCAACAGGCGGTTTACTGCTTCTGTCATTTTTGCGTTACGGAATGCAGTAGCAAAGAATTTTGCAGAACCTTCTGGTTCGTCACCAGCTGAGAATCCACCTGGGAACATAATGATCTGTGCCTGATCAATAGCTTTTACAAATTCATCAACAGAATCACGGATATCTTCTGCATTTAAGTTCTTGAATACCTTAACGATGGTGTCAGCACCAGCTCTTTCAAAAGCTCTTGCACTGTCGTATTCGCAGTTGGTTCCTGGGAAAACAGGAATAAATACCTTAGGTTTTGCAACTTTATTCTTGCAAACGTAAATATCTTTTGTATCATAAAGTCCAGTATCTAATGTATCAGCTGCGTCAGTTGCTTTGGTATGGAATACACTTTCTAATGTGCCTGTCCATGCTGCAATTGCCTCTTCCATTGGAAGAACCATATTCTCACATTCGATGGTTGCAGCATCATTTACGAAACCAACTACAGAATCTACATTCTCCAATCCAGCAGCTGCAAGAATTTCTTTTACTGTAGCCATCTTATCATCTGGAATTTCAGCAACAATGTTACCAAATCCAGGAGCAAATAAGACATCAGAAGTAACTTCATCAGCAATCGTCACACCTAACTTATTACCAAATGCCATCTTGCTGACTGCTGCTGCCAGACCTTTTCCATCTAATGCGTAAGCGGAAATAATTGCACCTTTCTGAATCATCTCATGAATTGCATCGTAAAGTTTCATAACCTGAACATATACTGGCAGGTCATATTTGTCTTTCTCAATGTTGAAAAGTACAAGCTGGTTTCCAGCGGCTTTTAACTCTGGAGTAATCACGTCTTTTTCTTTTGCAACATCTACTGCAAAGGATACCAGCGTTGGTGGAACATCAATTTCATTAAAGGTTCCGGACATAGAATCTTTACCACCGATAGATGGCAGACCAAATCCGATTTGTGCATTATAAGCACCAAGTAATGCTGCGAATGGCTGGCTCCAACGTTTTGGATCTTCACTCATTCTGCGGAAGTATTCCTGGAAAGTGAAACGTACTTTCTTGAAATCACCACCAGCGGTTACGATTCTGGATAAAGATTCTAATACGGCATACACAGAACCGTGGTATGGGCTCCAGGATGACAGATATGGATCAAATCCGTAAGACATCATGGTTACGGTATCGCATTTTCCTTTTAATACTGGAAGTTTTGCTACCATACTCTGAGTCTCAGTTAACTGATAACGTCCACCGTAAGGCATATATACGCTGCCAGCTCCAATAGAACCGTCAAACATTTCTACAAGACCTTTCTGAGAACATACATTTAAATCAGAAAGTTCTGCCAGCCATGCTCCCTTCATATCTCCGTTTGTAATCTTCTCTGCAACTGCAGGAGTATTGATCTTTCTTAAGTAATTATCTTGTTCGCTTGGCATATCTACAGCAACATCAGCTTCCTGATGAGCTCCATTGGTATCTAAGAATGCACGGGAAATATTTACGATTTCTTTTCCTCTCCAAACCAGTACCAATCTTGGATCTTCTGTAACAACTGCAACTTCAATTGCTTCTAAGTTCTCTTCTTTTGCATATGCTAAGAACTGTTCTACATCCTGTGGTGCAACGACACAAGCCATTCTCTCCTGAGACTCGGAAATAGCAATTTCTGTACCATCAAGACCAGCATATTTCTTAGGAACTTTATCTAATTCAACTCTTAAACCGTCAGCTAATTCTCCGATTGCTACGGATACACCGCCGGCACCAAAGTCGTTACATTTCTTAATAATGTGGCTGACTTCTTCTCTTCTGAATAATCTCTGAAGCTTACGCTCTGTAGGTGGGTTACCTTTCTGCACTTCTGCACCACAGACAGATGTAGATTCTGTATTATGTGCTTTGGAAGAACCAGTCGCACCACCAATACCATCACGTCCAGTACGTCCACCAAGTAGAATGATCTTATCTCCAGGATCAGAAGTCAGTCTCTGTACGGCGCGTCTTGGAGCTGCTCCCATAACCGCACCGATTTCCATACGTTTTGCAACATAATCTGGATGATAAACTTCTTTTACATAACCAGTTGCAAGACCAATCTGGTTACCATAAGAGCTGTATCCATGAGCAGCTTCACGAACCAGTTTCTTCTGCGGGAGTTTTCCAGGAATGGTGTTCTGTACTGGAACAGTAGGATCTGCTGCGCCAGTTACACGCATTGCCTGATATACATAAGTACGTCCTGAAAGTGGATCACGAATAGCTCCACCTAAACAGGTTGCAGCACCACCGAAAGGCTCAATTTCAGTTGGATGGTTGTGAGTCTCGTTCTTGAAATTCACAAGCCATTCTTCTGTCTGTCCATCTACTTCTACTGGAACAACGATAGAACAAGCATTAATTTCGTCGGATTCTTCCTGATCCTGAAGCTTGCCTTCTTTTTTCAAACGTTTCATAGCAACCAGAGCCAGATCCATGAGACAAACGAATTTGTCATCTCTTCCCTGATACAGATCATCAAAGGATTTTAAATAATCCTGATAGGTCTCTTCCATTGGAGCACGGTAAAATCCTTCATCAAAGCTTACGTTCTTAAGCTCTGTAGAGAACGTGGTATGACGGCAGTGGTCAGACCAGTAAGTATCCAGAACACGGATTTCTGTCATAGAAGGATCTCTTTTTTCTTCATTCTTGAAGTAATTCTGAATATGGAGGAAATCCTTAAAAGTCATTGCCAGATTTAAAGAATCATAGAGATCTTTTAATTCAGCTTCTGGCATACCAGAAAATCCATCAAAAATCATAACATCTGCTGGTTCATCGAATTTCTGCACTAATGTTTCTGGTTTCTCCATGCCGATTTCTCTGGAATCCACTGGGTTGATGCAGTGGTTCTTCATAGCCTCGAACTGCTCATCGGTAATATTACCAGAAATTACGTAAGTTGTTGCACTGCGGATAATTGGTTCTTCATTCTCATTTAACAGTTTTACGCACTGCTCTGCAGAATCTGCTCTCTGATCGAACTGTCCTGGCAGAAATTCTACAGAAAATACTCTTGCATTTCCTAAATCAAAAGTTTCTTCATAAATGTTATCAACTGGAGGCTCAGAAAATACAGTTAATAACGCTTTCTTATAAGTTTCCTCGGAAATGTTCTCCACATCATAACGAATCAGAACTCTGACAGATTCGATGGTATTCACTCCCAGATAGTGTTTGAATTCATGTTTCAGTTCTTTTGCTTTTACAGCAAAATCAGGCTTTTTCTCAACATATACACGACGTACGTTGCTCATTTGTTTCCCTCCATGTTTTATTAGTAGTTGCCTATCAGGCTTGTACTTCTATCTATCATATGGATTTAGTATAGCATTTCCCATATAATTAGCATAATTAATATATTTAATTGTATTTATAAGCTAATCTTATCAAATTCTATTGACAGTCTACTTGGCTTTCCCTATACTTTAAGAAGTAGCTCATTGCAAAATGAACTTCATAAGCACCTGATCAATATTTAAAATAAGGGAGTTCCATATGGATATCAATTATGAATTATACAAAGTTTTTTATTATGTTGCAACTTCTTTAAGTTTCTCGGAAGCTAGCAAAAAATTATTTATTTCCCAATCGGCAGTCAGTCAGTCAATTAAGACACTGGAAAAGAAACTTGGGCAGCCCCTTTTTATTCGAAGCACCAAAAGAGTTCAGCTCACTCCTTCCGGCACCATTCTTCTAAAACACATTGAACCTGCCATGAACCTGATTTCCAGAGGCGAAAGTCAACTTCTGGATTCCGGCAATCTGGGACTGGGACAGCTTCACATTGGTGCCAGCGATACGATCTGCCGCTATTTTCTCGTGCCATTTTTAAAAACTTTTCATAAGAATTTTCCAAATGTGCCGATTAAAGTTACCAATGCCACTTCCATTCAGTGCGTGGAACTGCTTGACCAGGGCAAAGTAGATTTGATTGTGACAAATTTTCCAAACTTCCATTTGAACCACTCTTTCATTCAAAAAACTGTTGCTTCTTTTAAAGATGTGTTCATTGCCAACCCTGCCTACTTTGACATCAAACAGGAAATTTCTTTTCATGAGCTGAAGAACTTTCCGCTTATGATGCTGGATCGAAAAAGTACTACCAGTGAGTTTCTACACCAGCTCTTTTTACAACATCAGCTAGAACTGATTCCTGACATTGAATTAAGCAGTAATGATCTTCTGTTAGATATGGCACGTATTGGACTTGGCATTGCCTTTGTACCGGACTATTGTCTGACCAAAAACACCCAGGATCTTTATATTATTCGAACAAAAGAAATCATGCCATCCCGGCAAATGGTTGTTTCTGTCAACACCACCTTGCCTCTCTCTCCATCCACAGAAGAGTTTTTGGAACTTTTGCCAACGCTTTAATATTCACAGCGTTGGCAGGCTCCTTAATCACAGTCTTGCCCTAATGTTTTTTAGGAATCCTGAATATCTACCAGTACTGTTATGAATTTTTCCGATCGATTCTGATAGTTGTCCTCTACCGTTACCTTTACTTTGACTCTCACTTTGGCCAACAGCATCTTTTTTTGTCCAGTGCTATCCTCTATTTCCTGATACTCTTTTTCAAAAGAATCCACCTGCAGCACATTAGTATAGAATGATTTATCTTCGATCGTAACATTGGAAGATACTACTTTGATGGCACTGCCTTTTGCCTCTTCCACAATCTGCTCTTCTGTATTTTGTCCTCGAATAACCTGAGTAATCAGATTCTCCTCTGTTAAACGAATGACTGGCGCTGTTTGATCTGCAAACACTACATTAAAATACACTCTATCTGATTTATTGCCTGCACCATCCACCACAATGGCACTACACTTGTATACCCCATAAATATCATTTTTAATAGCAGACTTTGCATCTCCTAGATCATATTCAACTTGATCGATGCTTAGACTCTTCCCATTATCAGTTACAAGAGTTCCTGCGCATACAATTTCCATCAATTGGCTTTTATTAGAATCATCAATAATAAACTCTTCTTTTATCTTAATCACAGGATTCGTGGAATCGACCACCGTGATGATAGCCTCCTTACTTACACTTAATCCCTGTTCGTCTGTGGCAGAATAACTGATCATGTATGTTCCTGTTATACCGGTCAACACCAATCCCTCTACTTTTACGGATAAAGTATTTCCTTTTGAATCCTTTGCGGATATTCCCTCCAACGGATTAAAATCACTGCATCTTTCCACTGTTTTATTCGCAACACCGGAAAGTACTGGTATAGTTCTATTCCATGGATTACTTTGATCTGGATCTGTCGGATCCCATCCCTTATTTGCGCTGCTTGTATCAATTCTTACCGGTATTGGCTTTCCCAAAGGTCCTGGATCTTCACTATCATAAATCTCTACCGTAGTTCCCTGTGGACAATTATCGATCAACCACTTTGCATCTTCTACAGAAAGACGTACACACCCTTTAGAAGCTGCCTGCCCAAGTTTATTATATTCTTCCGTTTCTAAAGTAGACTTATCTTTTTGATAATAAGGAACTGAATGAAACAGGATCGGTCCATTGATTCGATAAGCATACTGTCCATATACATCTCCATATAAATAACGCCAGGTATATTTTGTAGAAGTCTTAAAAACTCCTAAAGGTGTATTTCCTCTAAGCCCCACAGAACATACCATTGCTTTTACTGGCACTGTATATTCTCCCTGCTCATCTTTTCCATAAATAGTGACACAGTTCGCCTGGCGATTCACTTTAATATAGTAAGGATATCCATTTTCTTTCGTTTGTACAGAAGACTCTGTTTTCTCCTTTAAATCTTCTTTTGTATCCTCCAGTTCCTCGCTTTCCCATATTTCATTTTCAGTACTGTCATCATTCTGTTCTTCCATTTCATAATAGGCTTCATCAGAAATATCTTCTGTATTCATGGTATTATAAACAATCTCCTCTTCAGAGGAAACCTCTGTCTCTTTCGAAACACTTTCAACAGTAACTTCTTTTTTTGTACTTCCAATTGCCTTTAACTGCTTCATTCCCAACACACACAAAAAAAGCAGAAGCACCATTAAAACAATGCAGCCGCAGGCAATCACCATAGATTTCTTTCTCATCTGTATTCTCCTATCCTTTCCAAAAACACTCTATTAATTCTTCAATCTGATCACTGGAACAAATTTTTCTATTTTTCCATTCTCTTGGATAAAGCAGCTCATAATCTCTGGACAGAAATCGTTCATCCAAAAGTAAAATAACACCTCTGTCTTCTGTGGTCCGAATCACTCGTCCCGCCGCCTGAAGCACCTTATTCATGCCAGGATAGCGAAAGGCATAATCAAAACCATCCCCGCCACGAGCGTCATAATATTTTTTTAGGATTTCCTGTTCATTACTAATCTGCGGAATCCCTGTTCCCACAATAGCTGCACCAATCAACCTGTCATTTTTCAAGTCGATTCCTTCTCCAAAAATGCCTCCCATAACGCAAAATGCCACAAAACTCTTTTTTCGTTCTTCATCAAATGCCTGCAGGAATTCTTCTCGTTCCCATTCTTTCATACCAATTCTCTGTAATAGAACTTCACAGCCACTATCATCCATTTCAAAAAATTTATCGTAGACCTGTTCCATCAATTTATAAGACGGAAAAAAAGCCATATAATTTCCTTTTTTTCCTTGAACCATTTTATAAATATAGGATGCAATTTTTTCAAATTCAGCTTCATTTCGTCTGGTATACTTTGTGCTCACATCTTCTGCCAGAAGAATCAGCTGCTGTTCCTGAGTAAAAGTACTTTTTGCATAAATCGCATAATTATCTATCTTTGTACTCAGCAGACTTTTATAATATTGAATCGGAAGTAATGTTGCAGAAAAAAAGATTGTTGAATTTACCCGATCCAAACAATTCTGCAGATTTAAAGAAGGATCTACGCAATATAATTTCAACATAAATCTGCCATCTTCATTTAACTGAGAATAAATCACATAATGCTCATCCACCAGTTCATAGATATTCATAAAATTCCGAATCTGAAAATAAAAATCCAGAACTTTCTTTCTCTCTGGAATTTCTCCACCTTTAGCAAATATATCATCCAAAATGCCTACCAACCTCATTAAGGAGAAATAGAAGGTTCCCACCTGCTCCAGTACTACATAGTTTTCACATTCCCGCTTCATCTCCAAAAGCTGTCTATTGCACTTATCCAATAGCTTTGTGATTCCCTTGCTGTAATTTTTCATAATCCGCTTCATTTCCAGGAAATCTTCTTTATAGACCTCAGCACTATACATCTTACGACTCCGCTCTACCAGATTATGTGCCTCATCAACTAGAAGAATATAATCTCCCTGTACGCCATTCTGGAAAAAACGTTTCAAATAAACCGTAGGATCGAACGCGTAATTATAATCACATATAATGTCGTCTGACCAGCTTGCTATATCCAGGCTCATTTCAAAAGGGCACACCATATGTTTCTCTGCCTGTGCCAGAATTTCTTCTCTTGTAAAACAATCAGACTCTTGTAATAATTCGAAAACTGCATCATTCACCCTGTCATAGTGGCCTTTTGCATATGGGCAATGGAGTGGATTACAATCCATTTCTTCACACATACAGAGTTTCTCTTTTGCTGTAATCTGAATGACCTTTCCTTTGTATCCTTTTCCCTTTAAGAGATCAAAAGTTTCTCTGGCAACAGATGCTGTAATAGTTTTTGCTGTCAAATAAAAAAGTCGATCTGCCAGCCCCTCTCCCACGGCTTTTACCGCAGGGAATATGGTTGAAATAGTTTTTCCAACTCCTGTGGGTGCCTGTAAAAATAACACTTTTTTTCGGGCAATGGTTCGATAAACATCACCAGCCAGTTGTTTTTGTCCTTCCCTGTATGGAAAAGGAAATTCCAGTTTTTTAATTGATTCCTGACGAATTTTTCTCCAACCACACTGAAAATCCGCCCATTTTTTATATTTATCTAAAAGCTCATAAAACCAGCTTCTAATCTCTTCAAAAGAAAATATCTGACGAAAATATTTTCGTTCTTCGGTTTCCAGATTGCAGTAGGTCATCTGTACACCGATTTCTGGCAGTTCATTTTGCCATGCAAAAATATAAGCATAACACATAGCCTGCGCCTTATGGACAAAGATTGGCTCTTCCATTCTCTCTACATTCCGATACATCCCCTTGATCTCGTCAATCCATGTGACTCCATCTTCTGAAAAAAGCCCATCAGCCCGTCCATCAATCGTAAGTTCATATAGTTCCTCAGTTTCTATTATTTTAAGTGGAACTTCTGCCTGATAACTAGCTCCCATGGCTGATTGAATCTTTTTATGAATTCGGGTTCCTTCCATCATGGCATCCGCGCTTTGAAGCCGGCTTCCACGATTATCTATATCTCCTTCCCGAAATATGAACTCCACAAGATTTCGAACAGAAATATGAAGTTTTTCTTTTTTTACTTCAACTTCTTCTATGCCCATAATATTTTATTTTACACTACTCTTCCATATTTTGCTACTATCTTTTGTTAATATAAAATCATCCGACTGTGAATGAATACAGTTTGCAAATCTATATAAAGAAAAAAGCACTGAATACTCAGTGCTTCTAGCAGGGGTGGAAGGAATCGAACCCTCCTCTGGAGTTTTGGAGACTCTTATTCTACCGATGAACTACACCCCTATAAGGCATATTAATTATAATATATATAGAAAAAAGACGCAATAGAAATCACGTCATTTTTTTATATACTTTCAAAACTTCATACAGATTTGAGAAACATCTTTTTGATCAAGCCCTCGACCGATTAGTAACAGTCAGCTCCACATGTTACCATGCTTCCACCTCTGCCCTATCTACCTTGTAGTCTTCAAGGGGTCTTACTTCCTCTTGGGAAGGGATATCTCATCTTGAGGGGGGCTT
>JBGVLD010000068.1:0-8639 GCA_045124075.1 Agathobacter sp. | reverse complement strand
AACCAGAAGAAATATCACTGCCTAATGGATGGTCTAAGAATAATATGATAGGTATCAATTTGAGCAGTCTGGTTTTAAGGGATATATATGGAAGCAACAGAGATGTGATTTTAGAGGCTTATTATCAGCTTATTGATTATATTCTTGAAAAAACAAAGTATAATGTGGTGTTTATACCTCATGTTATGCAGGGACAGGACTTATGCGTTTTGAAGTTACTGTTTGAGAAATATCAGAGTTCAGGTCGAGTGATTTTGATTGAGGATGAGACATTAAGTGCACCGAAGTTGAAGTATATTATTTCTCAATGTAGCTTTTTTATTGGTGCAAGAACACATGC
This sequence comes from Agathobacter sp., assembly GCA_045124075.1. Classification (GTDB taxonomy): domain Bacteria; phylum Bacillota; class Clostridia; order Lachnospirales; family Lachnospiraceae; genus Roseburia. Next base: position 8,299 of record JBGVLD010000068.1, on the reverse strand, counting down.
GACAATTGCGGCATATTCTAGTTATGTTCCAACTCTAGTAATGGGGTATTCGGTAAAATCAGTGGGAATTGCACAGGATTTATTTGGAACAGAAAAGAATTACGTCATATCTACGCGGGAATTGAAAACTGGGAAAGAATTAAAGGACGGATTTAAATGGATTTTGGAAAATGAAGAAACAATAAAAAATCATTTGCTGCAGAGAATACCTGAATATAAGGAGTTGGCATGGAAGACATCGGAATTAATGTAAACAAGATGCTGTCCAGAATAGAAATATGAACGGTATGGACAAGAAAATACATCTTAGCAGTACTTGAAAAGGTGAAAAAATATAAATCAAGATCAAGGTGGTAGGTAAAATGGCAGAAAAGAAAAAAAGATTAGTCTTATCGAAAAAAATGATGAACGTAGCAAAAATTTCATCAGGAACAATGGCTGGTCAGCTGATATCCTTTATTACTCTTCCTATTATTGCAAGAATTTATGGTGCAGAAGTGGTTGGTAACTGGACCTTGATTAATTCAGTAGCTACCATAGTGAATTCGTTTTCTGATTTGGGATTGACAAATGCCTTGATGGTTGAAAATGACGATGAAGCAATACTTCGTTTGTATAATGTGGTAACAACAATAGTAATGGCTATAAGTACTATATCGGGATTTGTTGCATTTTTGTATTATTGCGTAGTGCCTAATGATATGGAAATAAATAGTTTGTTTATAGGGATTTTGATGGCAATTCTTATTTTTACTCTTCAGCAAACTCAAATTTGTTATACATGGCTAAATCGTCAGGGTAAGTACGGAATATTAATGAAAAATCCTATAATAAATAATACGATGATTGGTATAGTAGCAGTTGTATTTGGTTTGTTCGGTGCAAAAACTTATGGTTATTATATTGCATCAGTATTAGGACAGATCATTACTATAATTCATATGAAACGATTTCTGCCTAAGAAAATGTTTACGCTGAAAATTGAAGACTATCGAATTGTTTTTAAAAGTAGATCACGTTTTATACAGTATCAAATGCCAACAAATGTAATTGTTCAATTCAAAAATCAACTTCCGGTATTGTTAATTAAGCAATTTTTTGGAGCTGAGATCCTGGGGTATTATTCCGTGTCAGTCAAGGTGTTAAATGTACCGATTAGTCTTTTGGCCAATGCGTTGGGACGCGTTTTCTTTCAAACTGTATCAGATATGAAAAGAAAGGGAGAGGAGATTGGAGAGTTTACATATCGTAATATAACAAAAGCCATGAAGGTGGCCATAATTCCAATGATTTTTCTAGTAGCGTTTGGTGACATTTTAGTTATAATTCTTTTTGGACAAGAATATGAGATGGCGGGAAACATGATGCAGATTGTGTCGTTTCAGAATTTTTTTACTTTTCTTATGATGTCATCTCAGGGAATTACGGTTACTCTGGATAAACAAAATTATGCAATGATTTCGTGTATTGCACAGTCTTTTGGATTTGTTGTTGGACTTGGTATAGGAGCTTATATTTTTAATGACATATTTGTTGGATTAATTTTAATGTCGGTATTATTTTCTGTTGTGCAAATAATTTATTTTTGTAGCTTGTTTAAAGTGATGAAGATATCATGGCAAAAATATCTAATGAATGTAATAATTAGTATGCTTATCATTCTTGCAGGAGCTCTTATTATGCGTCAGGTAGCATCTGGAGTTTTAAGACTGTTGGGTATTCATTTCTAAAATTAAATGTATTTTTTCTGATTCGAAAAAAACAGTGGGGGAAAGTTTATTAATGAATGGAAAAAGAAATTGTTCTATTGATATTTTCAGATTGATTTGTGCAGTTCTAGTTGTTGCTGTACATACTAAACCATTAACTGAGTTTAGATACCTTGGGGAGATAGTAACGCAAGTTTTTCCACGTATTGCGGTGCCTTTTTTTCTGTGTGTGTCAGGATTTTACTATATTAAAAGTTTAATGGAAAATAAAAAGGTATTAAAAAAGCAAATAGTCAAACTTTTGAAAATCTATGTTTTCTGGAGCAGTATCTACATTTTATGGGATTTGCTTCATGTGTTAGTAGAAGGAAAAAGCCTGATTACTTTTATAAAAAGTACAATTATTAATTTTTTTGTATGTGGAAGTTATTATCATTTATGGTATATTCCAGCATTGTTTTTTTGCTTGATAATATCTACGTTATTCTTTAGGTTTGGCAAATTAAAGTTGTTAGCGTATAGTTCCATATTTTTATATGTATTAGGGCTTTTAGGCTGTTCATATTTTGCAGTAGGAAACAATATTCCCTTCATTCGAGATTTGATTAATTGGGAGTATTATAATGTTCTTCGTAGAATAGTATTCATGTCGTTGCCCTTTTTTATGCAAGGATATTTTCTTCATGTGTTAGAAAATAAATATAAGTCTTTATCAAATAAAGCTCTCCGTTGTGGGATGGCTGTTGCTGTAGCAGGGTTTTTAGTAGAAATTCTTTTTGTTGTTAAAATGGGGATACAGAAGAATATTATTATAACAGTATTTTTATATGTTTTGTTGTTATTGATAATGATTTATTTGCTTCGGAATCCAATGTTAAAACGAGAAAGAGAAGCGTTTTATGCTAAAAGGGTATCTGATCTAATTTATTTTTTACATCCTGCCGTTATAATCGGATTAAATGGTATTGGTGATTTTTCGCCTGTTGTATTATTTGTCCTTGTTACAGTAAGCTGTATAACGATTGGATGGCTTGTAATTAAACTAGATAACAAGTGGCTTAATCAACTGTTTTAATTATGAAAGGGCAGTATTTAGAAATTAAAATATTTAGTGTAAACTGAGAAAATATATTATCTACTTATGAGGAGGAAAGAAACAATGAAAACATCATTAGTAATTATGGCGGCTGGAATTGGTTCACGTTTTGGTGGAGGCATCAAACAGTTGGAGCCGGTTGGACCAAATGGAGAGATTATTATGGATTACTCAATCCATGATGCGATTCAGGCAGGATTCAATAAAATCATTTTCATTATCCGCAAGGACATTGAAGCAGATTTTCGTGAAGTGATTGGTAATCGAATTGAAGAGATTGGAAAAAAACTGGGTGTTTCTATTGAGTATGCATTCCAGGCGTTGGATTCTCTGCCGGAAGGGATAGAGGTCCCGGAAGGAAGAACGAAGCCATGGGGAACAGGTCAGGCTGTACTTTCATGCAAGGGGCTGATTCAGGAACCATTTGCAGTTATTAATGCAGACGACTATTATGGAAAAGAAGCTTTTGCCAAGATTCATGAGTATTTGCTTACATACACACCAGAAAAATCGAATGAATTTTGTATGGCAGGGTTCATTTTGAGGAATACTTTAAGTGAGAATGGTGGCGTTACGCGTGGAATTTGCAAGGTAGACGAGAACGGTTATCTGACGGATGTGGTAGAGACGTCTAATATTATGAAGACTGAAAACGGTGCTTCAGTAGAAGATGCTCCGATAGATGCAGATTCTTATGTTTCTATGAACATGTGGGGACTTACTCCGGAATTCATACATGTATTAGAACGTGGCTTTGTAGAGTTTTTTGAGGGAATCGAAGGAAATGAAATGAAAGCAGAATATCTTCTCCCGATTTATATCGGTCAGCTCTTACGAGACAATAAGGTATCTGTAAAAGTACTTGAGACAACAGACAAATGGTTCGGTGTGACTTATAAAGAAGATAAAGCGTCTGTGGTGGAGAGCTTTAAGAAGCTGATTGCAGACGGAGTATATTCAGTGAATCTTTTTGAGGATTTGCTTTAAGGAAAAGGCGGAGACAACTCCGTCTTTTTATGTTCGATATAAATGTGAGATGAATCGAACGGACAGAGGAGTGTTTAAGATGCGGAATAAGAAAAAATGGCTTTGGATATTAATAACACTATTATGGATCAGTATTATTTTCATTTTATCAGCACAGACAACAGATGTTTCTAATCAGGTTAGTAAGGGCTTCGGCCGTAGGCTGGCAGAACTTTTAATGCCCATATGCGTAGATGATTTTTCGCAATTATCACATGTGCAGTTGGAACGTTACAATGTGATACTTCGTAAGCTTGCCCATCTTATGGAATATTTTGTTTTGGGAGTGTTAAGCGTAATGAGTTTAAGCTATATGAAATGTAAATATAAGGTTCCAATTGGATTAATTATTTGTATTCTGCTTGCGTGTATAGATGAATTTCACCAGTTATTTGTGAATGGACGTACAGGACAAGTTGGGGATGTGATAATTGACAGTGTCGGCGCTTTAGCTGGGATAATTATTTTTTGCATTGTGCTTAAGAATAAAATTTTCAGTAGAAAAGGATAAGAATATGCCGGTATGATAGAGTGACTAAAAAGCACAGTTGTAAGATTGAAATATTGTAGAAGAAATTTCTGAGCGCAGCGGAGTGGTTACCGCCTGCGCTCTTTGTCTTTTATAGCATTATTTGAATATAATATTTTTCTAACCAATAATTTACCTGTAGCATATAGGCCAGCATCTGAGGTCCTGCCATCAGTTGTCCGTACCATGGTTTTCCATAGTCGGATGGACTGTTTATAAAGGCGTGGACTTTTTTTGTGTCTAATAATGTACGGATAGGTGCCGACGGATCTGCAAGAACTTCTTTCAGTTGGATTCCAAGCATTTTCTCATAAGCAGGATCATAAGTTTTGGGATAAGGACTTTTGCGTCTCCAAAGTATCTCCTTTGGAAGTATTCCTTCGCCAGCACGGCGGAGAAGAGCTTTTACAATACCATCCTGACATTTCATATTCCATGGGACGCTGAAAACGTATTCTACGATTCGGTAATCTGCAAGAGGTACTCTGGCTTCCAGGCCACTGTACATACTGGTGCGGTCCATACGATCCAGAAGCGTTGCCATGAACCAGCGCAGGTTTAGGTAGGCAATTTCTCTTCGTCTTTTTTCTTCTGGTGAATCTTCAGGCAGGAGAGGAGTCTCGCGAATTGTTTTTTCATAGGCTGCACGGGCGTACTCTTTCATGTTGAGGCTTTGAATGACATCGTTATCTAAAAGTGTCTGCCGCGGTTCCATACTCATGGACCAGGGAAATGCATCTGTTTGAAATGCTTCGATGCTGTGGAACCATGGGTAGCCGCCGAATATCTCATCTGCGCATTCACCGGTTAGTGTTACCTTGTTATATTCCGTCACTTTTGAGCAGAAATATAACATGGAGGATTCAACATCAGCCATACATGGAAGGTCTCTGGCATCGACGGCTTTATACAGGTAGTCTATTTGCTCCTGATTGCTGCATTCCAGAAAACGATGGTTGGTACCGGCAAAGGCAACCATCTGTTCCACATATGGACGATCCTGACTGGGCTGGAAAGAATTGGACTGAAAATATTTGTTATTATCCTGAAAGTCAAAGGAAAATGTATTAAGGATCTTACCTTGCTTTTTCAACTCCTTTGCGCAGATTGCTGTAACAAGGCTGCTGTCTACACCTCCGGAAAGGAATGTACTAATGGGAATATCTGAAAGCATCTGTTTTTTTACAGCGTCCTCTACAAGCCATGCGGTCTTTTCGATTGTTTTTTCCATGGAATCCTTATGGGGGTGACTTTCCAGTTTCCAATAGCTTTCAGTTGTGCAGCAATCCCGGCTATAGGTAAGACAATGCCCCGGCAGGACTTCCAGTATACCTTTGAAAACGCCCTTTCCGTAGGATTTTGCCGGACCAAGCGCGAAGATCTCACAAAGTCCGTCGTGATCAAGAACGGGGGTAACATCCGGATAGGCGAATAGACCTTTGAGTTCGGAAGAAAAAACGAGTGTATTATTTTTTATAGTATAAAACAGCGGTTTTACGCCAAGATGGTCGCGGAACAGATGAATCTGACCGGGAACGGAATCCCACAGTACAATTGCAAAAATCCCGTTAAGCTTTTTAATGTAATCTTTGCCATGGAGCATATATCCCACCAGAATTACTTCCGTATCACTGGTGGTAGTGAAAGATGCACCTTCCAGTAATAGTTCGTCTTTTAGTTCTTTCATATTATAGATTTCGCCATTGAAGATTATGGCACATTCACGGTATGGTTCTTTACGAATCATAGGCTGTTGTCCGGTAAGTAGGTCGATAATTGAAAGCCGAACATGAGCCAGGCCACATAAGGGACTCAGATAAGTCCCTTCGTCATCAGGTCCCCGGCGTTTTTGTGCACGGTTCATATCCTCCAGAACATGTTGCCATTTGCTTTTCTCCATTGTGTAATCAAAATCAGGGTTATAAAAGCCTGCAATACCACACATTTTTCAATCTCCTTTTTTTACATGTTAGCATATGATAGGCTGATATTGTCTGCCTTCCAGGGCGGCTTCCAAAGAAGGAATCAGAAGCTCCGTGTGTGCAATCATGGAATTTGGCTTCGTCTTAGGATTATCCTGGCCGAAAGGAATGAAATATATGTTCTTGGCATTCAGCAGCAGACCGATATTTTTCATATTCATGCCCAAGGCATCGTTGGTTGAGATGGAAATCAGAAGAGGTTTGTTATTGCGCAGATGTGCCTTTGCTGCCATTAGTGCAGGGGTGTCTGTGATGCCATTGGCAAGCTTGGCGATTGTGTTGCCGGTACACGGAAAAAGAACAAGAATATCAAGAATACTTTTTGGCCCTATGGGTTCTGCTTCGGATATGGTCATCATCGGTCTGTTGCCTGTTATTTCTTCTGCCTTTTTAACGAAATCTTTGGCTAATCCGAAGCGGCTGTCTATGGTTCCTGCGGCATCTGAGAAGATTGTTTGAATAATGGCACCTTCATCAGCCAGTTTCTGAAGCTCTATAAATACTTTTTCATATGTGCAAAATGAGCCAGTAAGCGCTACTCCAACATGCTTTCCATTTAAAGACATTTCTTAACACTCCTTTAGAATTCTTTACTATCTTTGATTTTTTCAATTGTTTCTTTTACAGCTCTTGCCGATGAGACTGGAGCATATTTTCCCGGTAGTCCCGGGCATAATACGGCACTTATTCCAAGTTCTCTGGCTGCATTAAAGTCTACGCCGCCGGGAGCTGAGGCGATATCGATGATTGTGACGGAACTTTTCATTTTTTCAAGAAGTCTGGAGGGCACAACCATGGAAGGGATTGTGTTAAAGATAAAGTCAAATTCATCAACATATGATTCAAAATCCTGTAAGGTTCCTGTTTTATCTGCGATAAGGGCAGCCTGTGCACATTCTTCTGCCTGTCTGGAGACAACACATATATTGCAGAACATCCCTTTTAGATAGTGAGAAAGTGTACGACCGCATCTTCCATAGCCAAGTATTGCACAGGAGCTTTGATGGAGATTTATTGGACTTCTTTTTATTGCCTCACATATGGCACCTTCGGCGGTGGCGATAGTATTAAAGAGTGAGAGTGAAGGATCAGACATCAGGTCAAAGATATGGACACCAATTTCTTCAGCTGTTGTTTTAAAATCATCAGGTATACATCCGGCAAAGAAAGATTGGCCAGGTCTTAGGTTAGAAAGGAGTTGGTATATGGATAGATTTTCATCAAATGCAGACTGATTCAAAAAAGGTCCATTTCTACTGAATGGAATCGGACATACGATACAGGGGGATGCGCTGCAGGATTCTGTCAGGGAGGCAGCTTCGTATACTGATGAAACGCTGGAACAATGGCGTTCATTGGGAGATGAGCAAAGAGCAAAGCAGCAGATACGGTTTGTATGCTGAGCAAGCTCTTCTGCAAGATAGACTTGACGTACATCGCCGCCAATAACAGAGTAGTCGTATTGATAGTTCATTCGGAATCTCCTGAAAAGTAAGTTTCTTTATGATATGCGGAGAAAAGAAAATGTGTTAGTTCAGTTTCAGAGAAAAGTGGTGCCGGAGCTGTCGCTCCGGCACCTGATAAGTAGTACAATTAACTTTTTGTGTGATCGTGGGGGATTCTATTCCCAAGTATAAGACATGCTTGTGGTTGCCAGATTTCCAGCTTCATCCTTTACATTTACATAAATTGTATAGTTTCCTGCTACACACGGATTACATATCGCAGTGTTTGCTGTTGTATAATCACGGAATACGGTTGTTTTTCCATCAATTATTCTGTAGAAACGATACTGTAATTCGCCAGTTCCACCTGTTGCGTTTGCAGTCAATGTAATTCTTGTATAGTTCTTCTGTGGTGATGGTACAGAAGCTGTAAACGATGTGATTTGAAGTTTCTTTGTTGTTTCATCAGTCCATGAATAATCCATCTTTTCTGTAACAACATTACCAGCTTC
>JBGVLD010000067.1:0-2222 GCA_045124075.1 Agathobacter sp. | reverse complement strand
TAACCTCTATTATTATGGCAATTCTTACGGCAATGGCACTGTTTAATTACCTTTCCGTGTCAAAGAACGCGAATATGATCCATGCTTTTCCTGTGACAAGACTGGAACTGTTTGGAACGAATCTGTTAAGTGGGATTACTTTTTTATTCGTGCCACAGTTGATTACTTTTATGATAAACGTATTTGTTTGTTTGGCATACGGGGCATCTGGAGTGGAATATCTTGCTATGTGGCTTCTTGTTAGCATGGGAGTTTCCTTCTTCTTCTTTAGTGTTGCAGTATTCTGTACATTTTTAACAGGACAGATGTTTGCTGCTCCTCTTTATTATGTGGCAATTATCTTCTTATACGATATTATCAGGATTGCAGTGGGCATGGTGGTTGATTTTATTGGATATGGAATCAGTTTTTACACGATGTTGGAATATATGGATGCAACCTGGTTGGCTCCTGCCCACTATTTATGGAATGTTCTTTGTATGGAACCTGTTTATACAGAAGTGGCTGTGCGGGGAGATGTAGATTTTTATGAGTATTGCAGCGGACTGGTGCTTCACGGAGGAAAAGCAGTTGCATTATATCTGATTCCAGCGGTCATTTTACTGGTGGTATCCTATTTCCTTTATAAGAAACGCCATATAGAGAATGCAGGCGATCTGATTACCGTTCCATGGTTAAAACCAATCGTTCGCTGGGGAATTGGTGCATTTTCAGGATATTTCCTGGGAGTTGCATTATGTAGCATTCTGGAAGAATTTTCTCTTGAAGTATCAAAAGTGGGATTGTTTTTTGCAGTGATCATCGTAAGTGCGATTTTCTTCTTTATCACAGATATGTGCATACAGAAAAGCTTTAAAGTCTTTCAGAAGAAACGATTCCTGGAGCTTGGTGGATTTGCTGCCTTTATGCTGGTGACGTTCCTGGGAATCAATTTAAGTATTAATACAGTGGAGCGTTATATACCGGAAAAAGGTGACATTGAAAGCATTTCCATTGATATGAATTATTGGATGAATCTGGAAGAGGATGAAATGGATCTGGTTCTGGCACTTCATCAGAATATTGTAGATCATTTAGATGAGTATAAAAATATTGACTGGATGAGTTATGATGGTGCTTCTTATTGGATGAATATTACATATTACCTGAAAAATGGAGATTTGGTGGATAGAGATTATCAGATACCGGAAAATGAGACTACAAAAATTCTGTTCGAAAAACTTCAGGAATATGAGAAGTCACCAGAACATTATCTGGATTATACTTTTGGTTCTCCTTATGAAGAATCTGTAATTGTAGATGGTTATTTGGAATATTATCTGGAGCAGAATGATGGTTATTCAAGCTATTATGACTGTAAAGAATTGACCCAGTCAGAGGCTCAGAAATTATATGAAGCAGCAGTGCAGGATATTTTAAGTGGTGCAGTGCAGAAATATAATTATTATAGTGATGCGTATTTTGAAGAGTATTATATTATAAATTATGGGGGCAGTGTCGAAGCGTATTCGGAAGAATATTATGCTCAGTATGAAAAGTATCAGGAAGAAATTAATAAGGATACTTATGAATTATGGTTAAACCTGTCTATGTATAATGAAAGTGAAGCAAAACGGAATAGTTATCATGGATGGAATGAGTATTTATCCGAAGGAGTAAGCACAAATACTGCTTATCTGACCATTGGAAAAGATTGTACCAATCTGATCCAGGCACTGATCGATATTGGATTTATTGAATCAGAAGAGGATCTGGAAAATTATAAGAATTAGTGCAAGGAGAGTGCTAATGAAAAAAGGAATTAGGATATTCCGTTAAAAATATTTCGAAGAGAAACAATTGATGATAAGAATGGAAGCAGGTTCAATTTGAACCTGCTTTTAATTTGCGAAGGTCTATTTTCCAGGTTGTTTTTTTTTAAGAAATTGATTATTATATATTTTATAATAAGGCAAAGCTGTGCCCTTCGATACAAAAAGGAGAACCATTTTGAGTAAGAAGCAACATGTGATAGATCGGATCACTCCCGGTAGTATTGCTGAGGAGTTGGAAATAGAACCAGGTGATATCCTGCTTTCCATTAACGGAATGGAGATGGAGGATGTGTTTGATTATCATTTTCTGGCAAATGATGATTACCTGGTAGTAAATATCTTGAAACCAGACGGAGAAGAGTGGGAGTTAGAAATCGAGAAGGACTATAACGAAGATTTGGGAATTGA
>JBGVLD010000066.1:0-5594 GCA_045124075.1 Agathobacter sp. | reverse complement strand
TTCTCTCATCCTCTGTCCCAACAAAATTCCGCAACATTCCTTCGGATACTCGTTTTGTGCATGAGAGCAAATCTTTTTCATTATGTCATCCCGTAAAACCAGCATATTCTATCATCCTTTTTTCTGTGCATGACACTGGTTGGATTCGAACCAACAACTTCGGTTTTGCAAACCTATGCCTTTCCAGCGGCTACAGCATCCTTTTCTAATATTTTCAGTCAGTCGGGAGATTGCCTCTGGACATTCACACCGACATGTCTGTGACCACAAAAAACCGGAGGTTCCTTATAGAATATTCTCTATAAAAAACCTCCGGTTTTCCGGTCAGCTTTTCAATCTGATTTTATCTGTTTTATCAATTTGGATTACTTTTCCATCCTGGACTATCACGGTAATTGTTCCGTATTTCATATCTTTGACCAGAGTATTTATCATCTCCAAATATGACTCTTTTTTTATTTCATCTGATTCGGGCAAAGCTAACACCTCCCACTTTTTAGAATAAGCTCTTATTCTCCACTAAATAATGGGGTAGATAAATAGCGGTCTCCTGAATCAGGCAGCAGTACTACTATATTTTTTCCTTTATTTTCTGAACGATTTGCAAGGATTGTCGCTGCTTTTAAAGCAGCTCCGGAAGAAATTCCCACCAGAACGCCTTCACTGACTGCAAATGCTTTTCCTTCTGCAAATGCATCTTCATTTTCAATAGTAATGACTTCGTCATAAACCTTTGTATTCAATACTTCTGGCACAAATCCTGCTCCAATTCCCTGAATCTTATGAGCTCCAGGAGTACCTTTTGAGAGTACTGGGCTTCCTGCTGGCTCAACTGCTACAACTTTAATTTCTGGATTTTTCTCTTTCAGATATTCTCCAACACCTGTAATCGTTCCACCTGTACCAACTCCGGCAACAAAAATATCTACTTTACCTTCTGTCTGATTCCAGATTTCTGGACCTGTTGTTGCTTTATGAACTGCTGGATTTGCTGGATTGACAAACTGTCCCAGAATAACAGAACCAGGAATGGATTCCTTTAATTCCTCTGCTTTTGCGATGGCTCCCTTCATTCCTTTTGCACCTTCAGTCAGTTCCAGTTTCGCACCATAAGCTTTCAAAAGATTTCTTCTTTCAACACTCATGGTATCTGGTAAGGTAAAGATTGCCTGATATCCTTTTGCTGCTGCAACTGCTGCAAGACCAATTCCTGTATTACCTGATGTAGGCTCAATAATGGTTGCTCCCGGCTGTAAGATTCCTTTCTTTTCAGCATCTTCAATCATTGCCTGTGCAATACGATCCTTTACAGAACCTGCTGGATTAAGATATTCCAGTTTTGCATAGATGGTTGCATCTGTTACATTTGCTTTTGCCGCATAACGGCTTGCTTTTAATATTGGTGTTCCTCCGATTAATTCTACTGAACTTTCTACAATTTTGCTCATAATTTTTGTCCTCCAAATCTTTTTTAATTTATCGTTCGTAACAAAAAGCAGATACCATTATGGTACCTGCTTTTGTTACGAGTCTAATTCTCTCAAGGTATCATAATGCATCAGAAACTAAGCTGTATTCATACATACAACCTGACAACAACACATCATAATACACATTGAGTTATTCACCAGTCTGCGTTTCATAGCATTACGCTCCTTTCTCTTTCCTACCACTTTGGTAGGTTTATCTTTTTCTATAGTGTATTTCAGGAGCCGTCAATTGTCAATTTTCTAAACTTTATAGCTGGTTATAGTTTTTATTTATAAGCTTCCCAGAAAAAGATTCCTATTCTTTTTATTTCTTGCAAACAGTTTTAATGATAGAACCAATCTTTGGTGTAGTACCATAGAGTAGAACACCTACACGGTAAATTTTCGCAGAAATCACACCTACTCCAATAACAGAGGCAATCAGAATTGCGATGGAAATAACGATTTCATACCATGGCACCGTGCTCATAGCAATTCTGGTAAACATTGCCATTGGTGATGTGAATGGTATATAAGAGCACACCTTCATTAATGTGGTGTCCACATCCCCTGATGCAAAAGAGAACATTACGATAAAGAATGCAACGATAAACAGCATGGTAATTGGCATAACGGAAGTATTAATATCTTCCAGTTTAGATGCTGTAGAGCCGATTGCTCCATACAGGAATGCGTAAATAAAGAATCCCAGCACGAAGAAAATCAGCATAAATCCAAACAAGGACAGCGGCATATCAAAGATTGAATTGATGATCATATTGTCGCCCCAATAGGATTTATTGATATTGAAACAAAGAAGAGCTGCTCCAAATACTGCAACCAGCTGGATCAGTCCTGCCAGACAGGATGCAATTACTTTACCAAACATCATGCTGACCGGTTTTGCACTTGTAATAAGAACTTCCATAGCTCGGGAACTTTTTTCAGTGGCTACATTAGTGGCTACCATCTGACCATAGAGAAGAAGTACCATATACAAAGCAAAAATCATAATGTAAGTGTACCAATAATTCTGCATCTGGTCTACGCCAAGACTTTCTGTAGAGCTTTCAATCTGCATGGACATAATTTCTCCTGCCTGCTCCACTGTCATACCGCTTCCCACCATGGCATTCATCTGATAAATGTTTTGCAGTACCTCGTCGGCAATAGCTGTATTGGCATCATAAATGGAAAGATTGTTTACATAATAAGTATAAGAAGTAGCACTGGTCATAACGAAGGCACATTCTACTTCACCAGAGACGATTTTTTCCTTAATTTTTTCAATGTCTTCCTCTGTGCCCTGCACCTCATATTCTGTAAAAGCAGCAGCAAAAGTTTCTTTTACCATTTCGGACTGCTCTGGCGACTCTGCTTTTACAAGCATAACAGATAGCTCTGTTGCAGCGAGTTCTGTAGTTTCACTTTCCTCTGTCTCAAAAGCACTCATAATTCTTGGGAGAAACATTACTCCTGCAATTACAATAACAAGGAACAGAGTAACTCCCACAAACACTTTATTTTTCAGGTAATATTTGAGTTCAAAATTAAATATTTTTCCAAATTGTCTCATTGCTTAGTCCTCCTTTACGGCATCGCCGGCATATTCAACGAAAATATCGTTGAGAGATGGTTCGAACACCTTGACTTCATCAATATCGTAATTTTCTACCAGGCGTTTCATCATAGCTTTCTTCTCATCTGCTGAAGCAAGCTGAATCATCAAATCGCCATTTTCCATAACAGTGCAGTTCTTGCCGAAATCTGTTTTTACTGCGTCCTGATTCTCAGTACGAACTACTAAACGATCCCGCACATAGTTACGCTTAATATCCCGAAGATCGCCACTAAGAGCCACTTTTCCAGAGTTCAGAATCGCAATACTGTCACAGAATTCCTCAATATAGCTCATCTGATGACTGGAAAAAAGAACAATTTTTCCTTTTGAAATCTGCTCTTTTACCACATCCTTCAATAACATGGCATTCACTGGATCAAGACCTGAAAAAGGCTCATCTAAGATAACAATGTCTGGATCGTGGGCAAGGGCTGTGATCAGCTGAATTTTCTGCTGATTTCCTTTTGACAGAGTATCCAGACGCTTGTTGCGGTACTCTGTCATTCCCAGTCTTCCCAGCCAGTAATCTACGGATTTTATTGCTTCTTTATGGCTCATTCCTTTTAACTCCGCAAAATAAGTAAGCTGATCGATGATGATTTTCTTCGGATACAGCCCTCTTTCTTCTGGAAGATATCCAATCTGAACTTTGCTATAGTCAATAGGCTGACCGTCGATCAGCACTTCCCCGCTATTTGCAGGGAATACATCCATAAGAATTCGGATAGATGTGGTCTTTCCCGCTCCGTTTCTGCCCAGCAGACCAAAGGCCTTGCCGCCTTCTGCCTGAAAAGACACTCCGGTGAGAACCTGTTTCTCTCCAAAGAATTTTTCAATGTTTTTCAGTTCCAGTATCATGTATGTTTCCTCCTGTTTCTTTTTAATCATTGTTTATGTTTTCTAAAATGCACCTTTCCTTGATTATGCATCTACTCGAACAACTGACTTTCCTGCTGAATTTTTTTGCGCTTTCTTGTAAGGCGAATCATTCCAAACGTTCCCAATATTCCAAGCGAAATATTGACCAGCCCCAAATAATTAATCGGGCTATTTAATTCATATGCAAAAAACATATTATATGCTCCAACCAATAAATTCAGAACCGTAACCAATGCAACAAATTGAATAATCCGCTTAAGATATTTTACTTTGGATTCATGATCAGAAAACAGTTCAAAATCTCCCTCTGCTGCTTTCTTACGGAAATATACCCAGTTCTTAAAGGTTCCAACATGTTCTGCTCCCGTATCTTCTAGAAACTCCATATATTTCTGACTTTCCGGATGACTTGCTCTCTTTTCCAACATTTGCATACAAATCTTGTATTCGCCTGGAACGCAGTCTTCGAATTCATATTTGCCAAAACCAATTGACACCAATGCCATACCTTTTGCTGCCATTTCATTCAGCCACTTCTCTTCCTTATCGAAGTTCCAGACCCATATGAGTTTATGAACGATTCTTCTCATTTTGTTCCTCCTCCAATATGCGATTTCCATTTTCCATCAGCTCTTTTAAACGAAGAAGTTCCACCCGAAGCATTTCTTTACCTTGTTCGGTAATCTGGTATTCCTTCTTCCGACTGTTGGTCTCTCCAGAAAGCGCAACGATCCATCCTTTCTCCAGCAACGTGTTGATCGCTCCATATAAAGTTCCTGCCGCCAGCTTTACCCGGCCATTGGAAAGATGTTCCACATTCTGCATGATCCCGTAACCATGCATCGGCTCCATTAAAGACAGCAGGATGTAATAGACCGCTTCTGTAAGCGCCATATGTGACATTTGCTGACCTCCCATTCCTATCTGTTCTTTCGGTCGACGTTATATCGGTCACCGATATATGCAGTATAACGGCAGCCGATATAGATGTCAAGAGGAATTTTTAGAAATAGAAAACACCTGTGATTCGCTTTGCTCTTCAAATAAAAAAGATTGCGCTTCGCGCAGTCTCCGCGCGCGAGCGGTGTTGCAAAGCAACAAAATTCTTCTCCGCGACGCATATTTCACTTAGCGAGGTGTTTTCGAGCTTAGTGAAATAGTGTACAAAGTAGCTGCGCATTGTTGACACGAAGTGTCTTTTATATATCAGAAAGACTTTCACGCGTTAGCGTGACAAGGTCTTTCCTGATATATAAAAAAGACCATATCACCGGATGACAAATAAATTAAATTTGTCCCGGACGATACGGCCTTTTCTATTTTCTTCGCTTATCGCGATTATTCGCAAACGTATGGCATCATTGCCAAGTGACGTGCTCTCTTGATTGCAACAGTAAGAGCTCTCTGGTGTTTTGCACAGTTTCCTGTGATACGACGAGGAAGAATTTTTCCTCTTTCAGAGATGTATCTCTTTAATTTGTTGGTATCTTTATAATCGATGGTATTATCTTTACCACAGAATACACAAACTTTTTTTCTTCTACGCATTGGTCTTCTCTTCATAGAAGCACCTTCGTGATCAGCTGCCTTATTAAAAGCCATGGTTGTTACCTCCTTTAATATTT
>JBGVLD010000065.1:0-4211 GCA_045124075.1 Agathobacter sp. | reverse complement strand
GAGACAGTCTGCCTTCTGTCAAGAAAAGCCCAATAAATCAAAGGATTTCGCCATTTTTGGAATAAAATAGATGTGTGTTTCTGTTTCCGTAGAGTGATGATATAATCGGAGATTTACCCCAGGGGATAGGCTTTGGAGAATGGGAAATATACATTTTGGCGAAAGGATACTTTTTCACAAAAAGGGCAGAGGTTCTATGTAACAGGAGATTCAAAATATGGAATGCTGTCCGTCATGGCTTGAGGATGAGGCGAAAAAAGAATGGAAAAGGATGAGCAAGCAGCTGGAACAGTTGGGGATTCTTACGGAGATTGATATGGCTGCCTTTGCCGGATACTGTCAGGCATATGCAAGGTGGAAAGAAGCAGAGGAATTTATCACGCAGCATGGAACGATTGTGAAGACTCCGAGTGGCTATTGGCAGCAGGTGCCACAGGTATCCATTGCACAGACCTATCTTAAGATTATGAATAAATTTTGTGAGCAGTTTGGGCTTACTCCTTCTGCGAGAAGCAGAATTGTTGCAGATACAGCTGAGGACAAAGAAAGTGATGCGATGGAACTTCTCTTGATTAAGGGAGGTGGCAGTTAATGTATGATGTGACAAAAGCGGATCATGCGGTCAACTTTATCAATTGCCTGAAGCACACCAAAGGAAAATGGAGGGGAGTTCCGTTTGAACTTCTCTCCTGGCAGGATGAGATTATCCGCACACTATTCGGTACGGTTAAGGAAAATGGCTACAGGCAGTACAATACCTGCTACTGTGAGATTCCGAAGAAAAATGGAAAGTCGGAACTGGCGGCTGCCATTGCATTATATATGACCTGCGGTGACGGAGAATGGGGAGCAGAAGTGTATGGCTGTGCTTCCGACCGCCAACAGGCATCTATTGTATTTGATGTGGCTGTGGATATGGTGGATCAGTGTCCTGCTTTGAAAAAGAGAATTAAACCAGTGATGTCGGTTAAGAGGCTTGTGTATAAACCGACCAACAGCTTCTATCAGGTGTTATCAGCTGAAGCATATACCAAACATGGTCTGAACGTACACGCTGTTATTTTTGATGAACTTCATGCACAGCCGAACAGAGAACTTTTTGACGTTATGACAAAAGGTTCCGGTGATGCCAGAACCCAGCCTTTATATTTTCTGATTACTACTGCCGGAACAGACAGGAATTCGATTTGCTTTGAACAGCACCAAAAAGCTGTTGACATTATAGAAGGCAGGAAAATTGACCCGACATTCTATCCCGTGATTTATGGTGCATCCGATGAGGATGACTGGACGAGCGAAGCCACATGGTATAAAGCCAATCCTTCCCTTGGAGAAACCATCGATATTGAAAAGGTTCGAAATGCCTATATCAGTGCAAGGGAAAATGCTGCAGAAGAAAATATCTTCCGGCAACTTCGATTAAACCAATGGGTAAAGCAGTCTACCCGTTGGATGCAGATGGATAAATGGGATGCGTGTGCATTTCCCGTAAACGAGGAGGAACTTATCGGAAGAACCTGCTATGGCGGTTTAGACCTTTCAAGTACATCGGATATCACGGCATTTGTACTTGTGTTTCCACCAAGAAATGATGAAGAAAAATACATCATTTTACCATATTGCTGGATACCGGAAGATAACATGAGACTCCGTGTTAGAAGGGATCATGTTCCTTATGATGTGTGGGCAGCAGAAGGGTGTCTTGAAACTACGGAAGGAAATGTCATTCATTATGGTTTTATAGAGAAGTTTATAGAGGAACTTGGAACGAAGTACCACATAAAAGAAATTGCTTTCGACCGTTGGGGAGCAACGCAGATGGTACAGGATTTGGAAGGTATGGGATTTACCGTTGTTCCTTTCGGACAGGGATATAAAGATATGAGTCCGCCAACAAAGGAGCTTATGAAACTTACTCTTGAGGAGCGAATTGCCCACGGTGGACATAAGGTTCTCCGGTGGATGATGGATAATGTGTATGTCAGACAAGACCCTGCCGGAAATATCAAAATGGATAAGGAAAAATCTACAGAGAAAATCGATGCAGCAGTAGCAACCGTTATGGCACTTGACCGTGCAATCCGTAATCAGGGCAGCGAGGGAAGTGTATATGATGGCAGGGGAATTCTTGTTTTCTAAAAAGTAAGACCCTCTGATATAACAGAGGGCCTTTAGAAAAAGCTGTGCCAATGTCTGTAAAACAGACTAGATCACTTATACAGTATATGCAAAATATGAAAAAGAGTTGCATAACACAACTCTTTTTCTAGAAAAGCCATACGGCCAATGCTTCTCACGAAGCTAGATAACTTATTTACACTTAAATTATAGCATTTCCAGCAGAAATGTCAATATGGCTGAAACAAATTATAACTCCAAATGTTTCCTTAACAATTTATCAACCTCAGCAAGACATTCTGGAGTTAAGCATCCGATTTTTCTACCTAAGCGAGCTTTGTCAATAGTAGTAATATCAGTAACAATTATACGAGAAGGATCTTTATCTAAAGAACCGGATGATAGATCGCTGGAAGATAGACGTACTTGATAATTTGGATTGATTTTAGCCCCATTTCCTTCGATAGGAAGGACATTTACTTTTTCACTATAGATGTTACCTTTTTTATTTTGAATGATAACTACCAAGTGATTACCACATAGTTCGCTTCCAACACCTTCAGTAATAAAGGCATTATAGATTTCTCCTCTTTGCGGCTTAACAGGATGAAATTTTTTAGGGTGTGCATCACGAATCTTTCTATTTTCTAAAGAATTATGATGCATACGACATTGTTCAGGTATGTAACGTAGGTATGATACTGCTTTCGTTACAGAAATATGTTTTAAACTTAATAATATGCCTTGAAAAACGGAAGTCAAAGAAGACTTATCGTTATCGTTCAAGTTATTTAATGAATTGTACTCCATATGGACCTCCGTATATGTTTGTAAAAGGTTTTTATAGAATATCATATTATGACAAAATTTGCAACGAAAGGAGTCAAAAGAATGGGAATAAAAAGTCACTTCCGGAAGGATATAAACATAAGAAATGTGGGCTTGTAGAAACGCTCAAGTACAGGGGGTTAAAAATGGATTGAAAGCTGCGGCGGGTGCTGCAGGAGCAGTTGCAAGTATTGTAGTGGTTGTTGCAACAAAAGGAAAATATAATCCTAAAAAATAAAGTGATTTAGGAGGTGGCCGTTTTATCGGCAAACGAATATGGTTACATTTGAGATTGAAAGCAAAACTTCAGATAAAGTGGTGTACAAATATTTTCCAGAGAATCATAGAGAATGTAAGCCTGGAATATTTAGTATATTGTTAACAACGGGAGAGGTTCTGCTTGAGGTGGTTGCAGAAGAAGATCATATTTGTAGAACTTCTGCAAGCGAGTTGAACGCAATGCGGGATGCTATAAACGCAATGCGAGCAGAAAATGGAGAACCACCATTAACAGAAGAAGAACTTCCAATAGCAACTGAGGATGAGGAATGGTATTATTACGTGGATCACGCCATTCGAAAAGTTAGAGATGAGTTGGAAAAAGGCATTATTCCGGAAAAAGGAATGGTTGCCTGGTATTAAAAAGATATATGAAAGATTTTAAGGTAGATAAAGATATTATTGTTATGGGTAGTGAACCTACTCCGGATATGACATTAGAAATGGCAGAAATAGCTGCAAAAGAATGTGTGGCGGAATCAGAGTTGGCATCCCTATTTGCAATAGCAGAAAATAAGGCTTGGTGGATTGAAGATGAAGAATATGATTTCGCCGAAGGCACAGTAGAACATATACAGGCTGTGGAGAAGACAGAATTGTGGTTTGCATTAGCTGATAAGTTGCGAAAAAGAATTTTTTGTATTCTTCAATCGGAAGGTGTTGAAATACCTAGCAAAGGATAAATTGCTGTGTTGGAGCCTTTTATGAAAAGGAATGGTTACAAAAATGGTCAAGGTTGGTGGGTAAAAAATGATTAAGAAATTACTATATGAATTTATGGGAGCATGGTTGAAGATAACCAAGTCGAGATATAAATTGACCGTATTGTTGAATTATGTGAAAGAGACTTGGCATTCATTTGGCTCACACAAGGTGAGAAACCGAAAAGGGATGCTTTTTATGATTTTATAAATAATAAACTTACAGCTGAGATCTTAGATGATCTGAACTATCAGTTACTAAGACGATTAAAGAGGGAGGGACTA
>JBGVLD010000064.1:0-96407 GCA_045124075.1 Agathobacter sp. | reverse complement strand
TATTTTCAGAATGAAGCTGCATGGAAAAAGTCAGGATGCCATTGCATCTGAACTTAATTCTTTGGGAATACTGCCACCGGCTGAGTATAAGGCAAGTACGGGAAGTAATTATCAGACCTGCTTTAAGACAAAGGAAAAGTCTGAATGGACTTCAGTTATGGTAAGAAGAATCCTGACAAATGAGATTTATATAGGAAATCTTGTTCAGGGAAAGCAGACCACACCAAATCATAAGGTGAAAAAGACCATTATAAAGGAAGAGTGTGATTGGGTACGAATTGAAAAGAACCATGAGCCGATTATCACGGACAGAGATTTTGAAGTAGTACAAAGATTACTTGCTATGGATACAAGGACATCGCCTGACAGAGAAGAAGTTTATCCTTTGTCTGGTGTTGTGACTTGCGGAGATTGTGGTGTTCCTATGGTAAGAAAAACCTCAAAAGTCGGCGGGAAAACTTATGCCTATTATCTGTGTGCTACCCATAAGGATTCAAAGCAGTGTAGCTATCACAGAATTTCCACAGATAAGTTGGAAGAAGTAGTGCTGGAGCTTTTGAAGACACATATTGATAACATTATTGACCTTAAAAGAATTCTTTCTTTTATCGGCAACGTGCCATTTCAGCAGCTGGATATGAAAAAGCTTGAGGAAAGGCGTGAAAAGAAACAGGCAGAAGTAGACAGATGTGCAGATCTCAGAGGAATGCTTTATGAGGATATGAAGGATGGTATTATTTCAAAGGAAGATTACAAGGAACTTCATGCGGCATATGAGCAGAGGAAAAAGAATGCTGAGATTGCTATTCATCAGATTGAATTGGAAATAGATGATGTGTTGAATCGTAAGAGCAAGGGCTTTGTATGGCTTGATTATTTTACGGAACATAAAAACATTGATAAACTCACGAGGGAAGTGGTTGTATCTCTTATCCGTGAAATAAAGGTATTTGATAAGAATCACATTGAAGTAGTGTTTGACTTTGATGACTGCTACAAGGAATGTCTTGATGTAATAGAAAGTCAGGGACATTTTGTTGAAGTGGACAGTACGGGAAAACTGAATATCAGATTAAAGGAGGCTGTGTAGTATGGCAAGAAAGAGTAGAAAAAATACGCCGATTGCAGTTGCAGAGCCAACTGACAATCTGACAACAAAAGCAGTTTTAAGTCTGGATAAGGAGGCAAAACCATATCAGGTTGGAATCTATGCGAGACTTTCATTCGAATCAGAGGCGAATAAGGAAAGAGATACTGTAGATACACAGATTGCATATATCAGAGAGTTTATTAATGGGCAGGATGATATGGTAGAAGTTTGTGTGTATGCTGATATATCTGTTACAGGAACAACTTTTGAAAGACCGGAATTTGACCGAATGATTCAGGATATTCGAGCCGGCAAAATCAATACTGTTATTACCCGTGACCTTAGCAGGCTTGGAAGAAATTATGTGGAAGCAGGTAACTACATTGAGAGAGTATTTCCTTTTCTTGATGTGAGATATATTGCCATCACAGATGATTTTGATACTGCAAGACCGGGAACTGATTTATCCGTACCGCTTAAGAATATTGTGAACGAATATTATTCCAAAGACCTTTCAAAGAAAGTAGAAACTGGTAAGCATAGTATTTGGGCACAGGGCGGCTTCAGCGAAGGAACGCCACCATATGGGTATTACAGAGCTACAGATGGTTCAAGAAAGCTTTTGATTGATGAAGAAGTATCTGACAATGTAGTCAGGATTTTCAATATGTTTCTGGATGGGAAAGGGTATGCTGGTATTGCAAAAACTCTGCAAAGCGAAGGAATCCTTTCGCCACCGAAATACAGATTTTACAAAGCCGGAAAAACTGAGTTTGCCGAAAAAGCAAGGGAATGGCACTATTCACACGTAAAAGAGATACTTCAGGGAGAATACTATATTGGAAATATTGTTCATGGAAAGCAGAGGAAGGCTCTTGATACGGGAAGAAAGAATAAAAAAACAGATAAGTCCAAGTGGCAGCGAGTAGAAAATGCTCATGAACCTATCATTGATAAAGATACTTTCTATAGAGTTCAGGAAAGAATGGAACTTATCAAGAACAGGCATTTGGAAGCATCAAAACCTAACCCTGATGCTCCCAAAAAGCCGGATAATATTCTGGTATATAAAACAAAATGCGCCTGTTGTGGAGGAAGTGTTTTGGTTACCAGACATCATACTCATTCGGAAAAGTTCATATATAAGTGCAGTAAGCGTAGGAAATTAGCAGCATTGTGCGGGAATAAATCTTCTTATGAATACAATGAGGTTATGGACAGCGTATTTTCCGTTATCCGCCAGCACATGAATCTGTGTATTGAAAAAACAAAATTTGTTCAGAAAATGAACAGCAGAAAAGAGAATGTCCTGCAATATGACATTTATACAAAACAGATAGCAAAGCTTCAGAATGATGTTAGAAGAATTACTGCTAACAAAAGCGGCTTGTATGAAGATTACAGGGAACAGCTTATAACGGCGGAAGAGTTATGCCAGTATCAGAAAGAGTATGAAAGCAGAGTAAATGAGATTGAGGTTCAAATCACTGAGCTGCTTTACCGCAGAAGTCTCTATGAGAAAGATTTTCACATTGATGAAGGCTGGGAAGAAACCGTTAATAAGTATTTGTCAAAGAGGAAACTTACAAGGGAACTTGTGGAAGCGTTTGTATCAGAAATTATATTTACTGATAATAATATAGAAGTAAAGCTTCTGTATGATGATTTCCTTAAGGAACTGCTTGAGGTGGCAGAAGAAAGAGAGGTGAGCAGCAATGGATAAGACGATAGCTCTTTATATGAGATTATCAGATGAAGATGACAACTTAGCTGCTCATGAGGAAAGTAACAGTATTTCCCATCAGAGAAAGTTGATGCTCGATCATATCCAGAAACTGCCTGAACTAAAGGACTGCAACATAATGGAATTTTCAGATGATGGATATTCCGGAGCAGACTTTAGCAGACCTAATTTTGTAAAAATGATGGATCTGGTAAAGGCTGGTAAGATTCAGGTTATTGTGACGAAGGACTACAGCAGACTCGGACGAGATTATCTTGAAGTCGGTAACTATATGGAATGTATATTTCCGGTTCTTCAGGTAAGGTATATCAGCGTGAATGATAATTACGATTCTGCTAACAGCTTTGGTTCAACCGGAGGTATGAGTGTTGCACTGAAAAATCTTGTGAATGCATTGTATTGTAAGGATGCATCAAAAAAGGTAAGAGCAGCTAAGGCAGTGTTGGCTAAGCAGGGAAAGTACATTGCTGCATTTGCTCCTTTTGGATACCAGAAAAGTGAAGATGATAAGCATATGCTAGTGCCTGACCCCGTAACAGCACCTGTTGTCCAGCAGATATTTGAACTGGCTATTAAAGGCATGAAATACACCGAGATTGCCAATTATCTGAATAATAATGGATATGATAGCATATTTGAGTATTACCAAAAGATTGGAGTTAAGAGATGTTATGAAAGGGATATTGGTGAGCACATGTGGAGTGCCAGTACAGTAATGGAGATTTTATATAATGAAGTCTATATTGGTTCTGTAATCAATAACAAGACGGCTGATAATATTGATACCGGTCATCAGGTTGTGCAGAGAGATAAAGAGGACTGGATAATTGTTGAAAATTGTCATGAACCATTAGTTTCTGTGGAAGACTTCAAGCTTGCTCACAAGATTATAGCAAGACGAGAAGTGACTAAGAGAAAACCAAATGGAAAGTGGCGTAAATCATATATTCGCTGTGGAATATGTGGTAAGGGACTTTGCAAATACGGAAATAAATCCTCATACAGATGTCATAACGGTCATGTGTCACGTATTAGAGGTAAAGAACTTGAAGCGGCACTTCTGGACATTGCTAGAAATATGGCACTATCTCAGTTGCATGAATTTGAGTTAAAAACTAATAGTGGTAATTGTCCGGATAATCTTGAGAGGGAAATCGAATCACTTAAAAAGTCAAAGGCACACTATGCAAAGCTCAAGTTTGAGATATACGACGATTATACCAAGGCAAATATCACTCGTGATCAGATGGCAAAAAAGACTGCAGAAGTTAAGCAGAAAATCGCAGAGATAGAAAGTCTGATTACAGAGAAGCAGGAAACACTTGATATGCAAAAGGATCTCTTTCTTGATTCAAAGCAGGAACAGCTAACAAAGCTTAGTAAGTTGGATGAGTTTGATGAAGAAGTAATCAGATATCTCATTGATTATGTGTTGGTGTATGATAATGAGCATATTGAAATCAGATGGAACTTTGATGACTTTCAGGCTGGATGATGGTATAATCAGTAGTAATAGCGAGAAAACAAAATTATAAAGAAGTAACATGGGGAATCTTGCTAAAGGTTCCCCATTGATAAAAAAAATTAATTTTTTTTTGTTTCTTACTTGACACGAGCAGACAGTAAGCGAGGTAGGGGCTACGGAAAAAGAATGATACAGATGGCTATGCGATATGCCTTTGATATGCTGAAAGCAGAAAAAATCACCTTGGGTGTTTTTGATAACAACCCATCAGCATATTATTGCTACAAAGCAGCCGGATTTAAAGAAATCCCTATGAAAGAAGATATAGTCTTTGAAATATTCGGAGAAAAATGGAAATGTATAGAATTGGAGGTAAACAAGGAATGAATTACTTAGAAAACTATTATGCAAATTATGAGTCTAGATTTGCGGATGAAGCGTTTGAAAATCATTAAGAAATCACAGGTATCAGAGAAGGACAGGAGGAAACATATTTTTGGATGTATCAAGAGAAATGGTGCCAGAGGATGAGATATACTTACGTGTATTAAAAAGCAACATTCCGTCACGGCTCATGCCTGGCATGGATGGTGTCAAAGTGGTGTAATCCATCAATTTCATATCAAAAAAACCTTATCTTTGAAGAAAAAATCCCCTTATTTAACAAAACATAAACATTTCCTCAACATTTCCAAAACACCCCACCAGTATGATAAGACCATCAAATGAAACACAGAGAAAAAAGAAAGGAAAATAAAAATGGAAAAGAAAAATTTTATAGCGTTAATCCTGGGAGTCATTGGAGGGTTGTTGTTTTCTGTTGGAATGTGTATGTGCCTGCTGCCGGAATGGGGCGTATTTCATCAGGGAGTTGTATTGACTGCAGTTGGAGCAGTGGTACTGCTTTTGATAGTGTTTGTATATCGCAGGATGTCCGGGAAAGCACCAATCAAAGTAAATGGAAAGATTGTTGGAAAAGTAATTTATGCTATTTTTTCTGCATTGATACTTGGTATCGGAATGAGCATGGTCATGGTATTGGAAAACATGATGATTCCTGGAATCATTGTTGGAATCGTAGGAATTGTATTACTTCTTTTCCTCATTCCAATGTGTGTAGGATTAAAAGACAGCAATAAATAAATATAAATAAGAATATTAAAAAGGAGATAAGAAAAATGACAAAATTAGCAGAAGCAAATAAGAAGATTGAAGATGGAGTAGTAAGCGGTTATAAGAAAATTGAAAATGGAGTAGTAAACGGCTACAAGAAGATAGAAGATGGAGTAGTAGGCGGTTTTCAGAAAATTTCCGACAAATTCGTGGATAACTATCTTACGAAAGAAGGGGAGAACGTTGAGGAAGCAAAAGAAAGAATGAAAAAAGAACAGAAAGAACGGGAAGAGAAGAACCGACAGATGATCTATAAATAAAGGAATCAATAAAAAATAAAAGGCGGCTTTATCATGAATGATAAGGCTGCCTTGTTTTTTATTACCAAGCATACTCAAAAGGAGTCCGGTAGACTTGTTTTGAGCAGCAAGATGCGGTATATTATTTAAAAGATATTAGGGAACAATTCTATAGTAGCACTTATTAATCAATTAAAAATCAAAGGAAGAAAAATTATGAGTAATAAAAAGAATAATCAGGCAGAATTTATGGAAACTCTTCATGTGGTGGCGGAAATTGTGAGAACCACAGCAGAGCCTATGAGTAAAGATGAAATTGCATCTTATTTTGCAGATATGGAACTTAGTGATGAGCAGCAGGAACTGGTCTATCAGTATTTAATGACTCCCCAGTCTGACGACACAGATGAGAGCGAAACAGATGAGAGCGAAACGGAAGTTTCTGACGAGAACAAGCAGGTCTATGAAGAATTAAAATCAGATGATGCTTCCGAAGAAAATAGGGAAGACTCTGAATTGCCTGCAACCGATTTTTTCCAAATGTATCTGGATGATTTAGAGGAAGTAAAACAGTTCAGCGAAGAAGAAGAAAATGAACTCTATGACAAACTGGCAGCAGGGGATGAAAGTGTGATTTCTCCCCTGGCGGAGAACTGGCTGGTAAGAGTTCTGGAGCTGGCACAGGAACAGGTTATGGATGACGAGCGTTTGGAAGATGTGATTCAGGAAGGCAATATGAGCGTATTTTTAACTCTTTCCAGCCTGTGTGGAGAAGGGAGAAAAGATAATTACGAAGAAATCATTTCCAATGCGGCGTTAGAAGCCATGAACAGTTATCTGGTAGAAGAACTTTCCGATGAGATGGCAATGAAGAGTCAGAAGAAAGAGGATACCAAATAATGCCGGGAGAATACGAACAGCACAGCCATGAATTTGAGCCGGTGTATAACGAAGCCTCCAGAGTACTGATTCTGGGAACTTTTCCATCGGTAAAATCCAGAGAACAGGGATTTTATTATGGGCATCCGCAAAATCGTTTCTGGAAACTGTTGGCACGTATTTTTGAGTGTCCTGTTCCGGAAAACATAGAGGAAAAAAAGCAGATGTTGATTAGAAATCATGTGGCAATTTGGGACGTAATTGCCAGCTGCGAAATCGTAGGTTCCAGTGACAGTAGCATTCGAAATGTGGTTCCAACAAATCTTTGCGAAGTGATTTCCAAGGCACCAATTGAGAAGATTTATGCCAATGGAGCAATGGCAGCAAATCTGTATGACAAGTACCAAAAACAACTTACTCAAAGAGATATTATCAAACTTCCGTCCACCAGCCCCGCAAATGCAGTTTGGAATATGGAGCGGTTGTATGAAGTGTGGAAAAATATCAAAGAAGTACCAATAAAAAAGTAGCAACTTTTCATTTTTGGGAAAAACTGATAGGATTATTTCACGGGTAGAAAGGCATATGCTTATGATGAAAAAGGAGCGGATTGCTTATGAATGAGAAGAAAGTAGAGTTATGGGACGTTTATACGAAAGATAGAGAGAAGACGGGAAGATTTCATCAACGTGGAATAGAAATGGAGCCGGGAGAGTATCATCTCGCGGTTCATGTTTGCATATTGAATAGCAGGAATCAGCTTTTGATCCAACAGCGTCAGCCCTTTAAAAAAGGGTGGAGTAACATGTGGGATTTGTCAGTTGGAGGTTCTGCAGTAGCAGGAGATACCAGTGCAATGGCAGCAGAACGGGAGATATTAGAGGAACTGGGGCTGAAAGTGGATTTGTCTCATACACGACCATTGTTTACTATTAATTTTTCAGATGGATTTGATGATTACTATATTCTTCGAATGGATGTGGAACTGTCGGAACTGACCTTGCAGGAAGAAGAGGTGCAGAGAGTTCGCTGGGCGGATAAAGAAGAGGTACTGAAAATGCAGGAACAGGGAATTATGATTCCTTATTGGTTCTTAGATAGAATTTTCGAAATGGGAGAAGATTTTGATGCTCATGGGGGGAATCGAAAAGAGACTCAGATTGTTGCGGCAACAGAAAAACATCTGCCATCTGTTTTTAGTATGTTAGAGATCCTAAGCTGTACCTTACCGGAGTTAGATACCCCAGAGAAAGTGAAATACAGCCAAGAGGAACTTGCCGGAAAAATACATCAGGGCACAGGAATCTGTGCCCTGAAAGGAAATATTGTAGTTGGTTTCTTAGTTTATGACATAGAAGATAGGAGCATTGAAAATATAGCAGTGCATCCGGCATATCGGGGAAAGGGAATTGCCAGAAAAATGAAAGAGGCTATTCCTCAAGAGTAAGCGTTTCTTCTACGTATTTTCGGTTCATATCGTGATGCATTTTTCGGGTTTCTACCGAATCAAAAATAATAGAAAAATCATAGTCTTCCGGATAAAGCTCTGCGGCTGGTACGTGGAGCTTTATTAGCTGGTTTTCTGGGAGCCTCTTCTTGGGAGATGCCTGGTGTTATTTCCATTCCATAAGCCGCCTGGGATGCAGTGGAGAGCAGCAGGCCAAAAAGGAGAGCATCTACAGGATTGGATATAAACATCTGAATAATCGTAAGCGAAAGCAAAAGGATTACAAAAAGAAGGATTGTGATCCGGTTAGTCTGTTTGGTTTGGTTGATTTGTTTTAAGAAATACTTATTGGAAAAAACAATCCACGAGTTATTTCCCGGTTATTTGAGTGGATATGAGGGTGCTGTTAATATTTCCGATAATTTCGATGAGCTGATGCATATTCTGATCAGTGGCATAAGAAACATAGGCATGAAAGCAGCCTTGAATCAGAACAGTAATCAGAATGTTAAATTCCAGATTATTTCTGTGTTCCGGATATTTTTCATAAAAATGTTCTTTTATTCCATTCTCCAGGCGGCTTGCAAGTGCGGAAAATCTGTTACCGGAAAAAAGAATGTCCAGAATGGCTTTCTGGGAACTAAGGGCGAGAAAGAGTCGTTCTGTACCTTCTTTTGTATTGGAAAAAATAAAATCAGAAGAGGGAAGCTGATTTAAAATATTAGTTATAAATTCTGTTTCCAGTTGTTCGGAAAGATCATAGATATCCCTATAGTGAGTATAGAAAGTGGCTTTATTGATAAAAGCCAGTTCTGCTAATTCTTTTACCGTTATTTTTTCCAAAGGTTTCTTTGAACGTAATTCTAAAAATGCATTAATGATACTTCTTTTGGTTCGTTCCGTTCTTAAATCCATAATACCTCTTTCCCGACACATTAAAAAAAGTGTTGTATAAATTACCAAAATGAAAAATTGTTGGTGGAAATATTTTCCTGTGGTTGCTATAGTAAATTTAATTTAACACAAAAAACGACTACAGTCAATTAAATAGAACCGAGTTGAAAAGGAGAATAATATGGATTTTTATGGATTTTATACAGGAAAAATATTAGACGCTTATGAATATTTGGGTTGCCATCTAGAAGGAGATAATGCGGTCTTTCGTACATTTGCACCAGCGGCAGTACGAATTTCTGTGATTGGAGAATTCAGCGACTGGAATGAGGTGGAAATGCAGAAAGTGCACAATGGACATTTCTGGGAATGTACCATTTTCGGAGTAAAAGAGAGTATGATGTATAAATACAGGATTTATCGTCATGACGGAAGATTTATTGATCATTGTGATCCATATGGTTTTGGAATGGAACTTCGTCCGGGCAATGCCTCTATTGTAAGAAAACTGGGAAATTATAAATTTCATGACGGGGACTGGATGAAAAAAAGAACAGATTGCAAAGATGCCCCTCTTAACATTTATGAAGTTCATCTGGGATCTTGGCGTACTAATCCAAATGATGAAAATGGATGGTATACATATGAGGAAATTGGAAAGCAGATGATTCCATATGTAAAAGAGAAAGGTTATAACTATATCGAAGTTATGCCAATTGCAGAGCATCCATGCGATAATTCCTGGGGATATCAGCAGACCGGATTTTACAGTCCGACTTCCAGATATGGAACAGCAGATCAGCTAAAAGAAATGATTGATCTGTGTCATCAGAATGGCATTGGAGTAATTTTAGATTTTGTACCGGTGCATTTTGCAGTGGATGATTATGCTTTGGCGGATTATGATGGAACATTTTTATATGAATATCCAAGTACGGATGTTGGAGTCAGTGAATGGGGCAGCAAGAACTTCATGCACTCCAGAGGAGAGGTACAGAGTTTCTTACAATCCAGTGCAAATTATTGGGTAAAAGAATATCATTTTGACGGACTGAGAATTGATGCTTTAAGCAGAATCATTTACTGGCATGGAGAAGAGAACCGGGGCGTTAATGGAAATGCAGTAGAGTTTATCCGTCATATGAATAAAAGCCTGAAAGAAATGCATCCTGGAATCATGCTGATTGCAGAAGACTCCACTTCATATGGAGGAATTACCAAACCAGTAGATCAAGGAGGGCTGGGGTTTGATTATAAATGGGATATGGGGTGGATGAATGATACTCTTTCCTATTTTCAGACCCATCCATACGATAGAAAAGGAGCTTATCATAAGCTGACGTTTTCCATGATGTATTATTATGATGAGAACTTTTTACTTCCTTTGTCCCATGATGAAGTAGTTCATGGAAAAGCCACGATCTTACAGAAAATGAATGGGCAGTATGAAGAAAAATTTCCTCAGGGAAGAGCTCTTTATATGTATATGTATGCCCATCCGGGAAAGAAGTTAAATTTCATGGGAAATGAAATCGGACAGCTTCGGGAATGGGATGAAAGAAGAGAGCAGGATTGGGATATTCTGCAGTACCCACTTCACAATGGTTTTGCAGAATTTATGAAGGATTTGAATAAAGTTTATCTGGAACATCCGGCATTAAGCGAACAGGATTATGAAAAGAAGGGGTTTGAATGGTTAGATTGTCATCAGGAAGAGAAGCGGATTTATGCTTTTGAAAGAAGAAGCAAAAAAGAAAGAATTGTGGCGGTATTTAACTTCTCAGAAGAAAAGCAGAACTACACTTTAAATATTCCGGATTGCGAAGAAGTAAAATTACTTCTTACCAGTGATGAAGCAAGATATGGCGGAGAGAGGAAATCAGGGGACGAAATATATCCGGTTTCAAAAGAAGGAATAAAATTGGAACTGGAAAAATTTTCAGCAGTTTATTATGAGGTGATTTCCCGATAAATAATTTGATATCCGGTCCAAATATGCAGTATAGATGAAAACAAATATAACGGGTTGATAATTTCTATCTAATAAATAGAAATTACCGACTCGTTTTTTGTTTCGAAAAATGGCATTTGATGTTTCCAATTTGGCAACTTATGTCACAGCCTCTTGTTTCTCAAAATAAGAAATGTTATCTTGAAGCGGTAGGAGGAAAGAGCCTTGAAAATTTCAATTAATATTAATGAAGCAGTGGCAGATACAGAAGTCAATATTTCCTGTAATCAGTTGACACCGGAGATAGAAAAAATAATCGCAACTCTTCGCATTTTAAACCAACAGTTAATGGTGCAGAAAGAGGAAGAACGGCTTTTTGAATGTGGGTTTTTCCGGGTAAGCAAATCTTGTCTGGTACATCTTCGATATGTGAAATCATTAAAAAATGATATTGACCGAAAACTTCGTCTGACTTTGGAAAATGGAGAACAGATCATGGTTTCCAGACAATATGCAGAAGAAATAAAAAGAAGACTGGGGGTGATCTCATGAGAAAAGTGATCTTAGAGTTTTTCGAAGAGTCGGCAAAAGTATTTGGATTTACAATTTTATGTATGGCATTTTTTACAGTTGCATTTGGAGAAGAGGCAAAGGCTTTTTCCAGTATATTTTCATTAGGGAAAGAAGGGCTGGCAGTATCTACAGTTTTTCAGTTCGGTCTGACTTCCCTTTGTATTACCGCATTACGCCGCCTTTTCTTTACGGATGTTTTGATTAAAAATATGTCTCTGATCAGGCGGACAATAAGCCTGTTTCTTTCAGTTTTAATTTTTATTATAGGTTGCATCTTTTTATTTGGATGGTTTCCAGCAGCGGATGCAAAAACCTGGGGGTTATTTTTAATCTGCTTTACTGCATGTGCAGTAGGCAGTACAGTTTTGTTAGGAATCAAAGAGAAGGATGAGAACAAACGAATGGAAGAAGCGTTGCAAAGATTAAAAGATGGAGAATAAAAATGAAGATTAGTATAAAAAATGTAAAACATTATTTTGGCGAAAAAGAGGTATTAAAAGGAATTAATTTAGACATAAAAGCGGGAGAAATTTTTGGATTGTTAGGACCATCAGGTGCAGGAAAAACAACTCTCATTAATCTGTTGACGGGACAGATAAAACATACCGAAGGGGAAATTGAAGTTTCTGGAAAGAATATCGTAGATTTCAAAGGAACGGATTATCAGAAAATTGGAATTATGATGGATAGTTTTGGATTATATGACAGATTGAATTGTTATGATAATTTGAAATTCTTCTGTAAAATCAACGGAGTTTCGGAAAAGAAAATTGGTGAAGTGATGGAATTGGTTTCTTTAAAAGGAGCTGAAAAGACATTAGCTATGAATTTGTCAAAAGGAATGAGAAGCCGGCTTCTTTTAGCAAGGGTACTTTTAGGGTCTCCTGAGATATTATTTTTAGATGAACCCACCAGCGGACTGGATCCGGCAACTACGGAATCCATTCACCAGCTGATTCGGGAAGAAAGAGAAAAGGGAACTACGATTTTTCTTACTACCCATAATATGGTGGAAGCGGAAACATTATGTGATAACATCGCGCTTTTAAATGAAGGAAAATTGGTGGAATATGGATGTCCAGTGGAGATATGCAGAAAATACAACCACCAGAAAAAGATTTTAATCCATCTAACAGATGGCCGGGATGAGGAACTTTCCTATAACGAAGAAGGGGCAGCACTTCTGCAAAAATATATGGCAGAAGAAAAATTGGAAACCATTCATTCCACAGAACCAAATTTAGAAACTGTTTTTATGGAACTTACAGGAAGGAAGTTTGAATAATGATAAGACATATGAATGCAATATTATGGAAACAGATCAAGGATACTCTGAAAAACAAAACAATTTTAATTCAGTTTTTGATGTTTCCGGTACTTACCCTTATTATGGAAAATACCGTAAAAATGGATGGTATGGAACCGAACTTTTTTACGAATTTATTTGGTGTTATGTTCATTGGAATGGCACCGCTTACAAGCATGGCATCCATTATTTCTGAGGAAAAAGAAAAGAATACACTGAGGGCGTTGCTGTTATCCAATGTAAATCCAGTATCTTATTTATTGGGAGTAGGAATTTACATCTGGGTTATTTGTATGCTGGGAGGTACTGTAATTGGACTGGCAGGAGGACATAAAGGAGAAATGCTTCTAAAATTCCTCATTGCCATGGGAGGCGGAATTTTACTTTCTATTTTGCTAGGAGCGGTAATCGGAGTTTTCAGTAAAAATCAGATGGTGGCAACATCCTTGACAGTACCTGTTATGATGATCTTTTCTTTTCTTCCAATGCTTGCTATGTTTAACGAGACTATAGAAAAAATTGCGAAGATTACTTATTCCCAACAGATCTATTTGATATTTGCAGATCTGGAAAACAGCAGTTTTAGTATGGAAAACGGTCTGGTATTAGCTGGAAATTTTCTTGTGGCAGTCGTTTTATTTTTTGTTATTTACAAGAAAAGAGGTATGGAAATAAATTAGTTGACAATTAAATTATCAGATGTTAGGATGATAAAACTTAACAATAGAAATGCGCATTAGACATTTGATGTATAGTGCGTTTTTGTAATCCAAATTGTTGAAAAGGAGGTTGGAATTTCTTATGTGGGAAAAGTTTAAGAGAAAATTTATTGATTGGCCCTTCTATAAGAGAGTGGTCATTTTGGCTTTGCCTATGATCATTCAGAATGCTATTACCAGTTTTGTCAGTTTTCTGGATAACATCATGGTAGGACAGATTGGTACGGAACAGATGTCTGGAGTTGCTATTGTCAATCAGCTCTTGTTCGTATTTAATATTTGTATTTTCGGAGGTGTTTCCGGTGCCGGGATTTTTAGTACTCAGTTCTATGGGAAAGGGGATTATGAAGGTCAAAAATATGCCTTTCGTTTTAAATTATATGCCAGTCTGATCATTTCAGGAATTGCCCTATGTTTATTCGGGTTTTTAGGAACTGAACTGATCTCCCTGTACTTAAATGATGGTGGAAGTGTGGGAGATATTACCCTTGCGCTTAAGTATGGAGAAGAATATTTGCTTATCATGATGGCTTCTTTGATTCCATTTGCAATTAGTCAGACGTATATCAATACCATTCGTGAAACAGGACAGACTTTTGTGCCGATGTTAGCCAGTAT
This sequence comes from Agathobacter sp., assembly GCA_045124075.1. Lineage (GTDB taxonomy): Bacteria > Bacillota > Clostridia > Lachnospirales > Lachnospiraceae > Roseburia. The sequence goes on along the minus strand of JBGVLD010000064.1, from coordinate 82,309 downwards.
GGCTGCAGTAGTTACGAACCTAGTGCTGGACTTTATATTGATTTTTGGATTAGGACCGATTCCTGCATTGGGAGTAAAAGGTGCGGCTTTAGCAACGGTTATTTCCCGTTTTGTAGAATGTATGATTGTGATTATCTGGACCCATCTGAATCCGAAGAAAAATCCATATATCGTGGGGGTGTATAAAGGACTTCGGATTCCAAAGAAAATCTGTATTGATATTTTGATCAAAGGAACTCCGCTCATGTTAAATGAAATGTTCTGGGCGGCAGGAATGGCTGTAATTGCTCAGTGTTATGCAGTTCGTGGGCTGGAAGTGGTGGCCGCGCAGAATATTTCTTCTACCATTACGAACTTATTTAATATTGTTTATATTCAGTTGGGATCCTGTATTGCCATTGTGGTAGGGCAGCTGTTGGGAGCTGGTAAGATAAAAGAAGCAAAAGATGCAGATAATAAGATGATCTTTTTCAGTATAGCATGTTGTACTGTTGTAGCGACCGTCATGGCAGTGGTGGGAAGATTTTTTCCAGCCATTTATAATACAGAAGAAAGTATTAAGGAACTGGCAAGAAACTTCATTATGATTTCCGCTTTGGTTATGCCTCTTTGTGCTTTTTCTCATTGCAGTTATTTTACACTTCGCTCTGGAGGAAAAACAGGAGTTACGTTCCTGTTCGACAGTGTGTATACCTGGATTATGGTAGTGCCATTTGCTTTTGTTCTGGCGAATTTTACCAGTCTTAGTATTATGTTGGTATTTTTCCTGGTTCAGTTTACAGAAATCATTAAAGTTGTCATAGGATTCTTTATGGTGAGGAGTGGTGTATGGCTCCAGAATATTGTTGGAGAAGAATAAACATTTCTCCTTGATTTTCTTCTAGCTTTATGTTATAAAATTTAGTGTGTTTCGTTTGAAAAAGCGAAACACACTTGGCAGCCGTAGTATAATGGATAGAACGTAGGACTCCGACTCCTGAGATGCGGGTTCGATTCCCGCCGGGTGCATTATTTTTGTGAATATTTGGTATAATACAGGAGAAGTGGCTTGGAACACTTCCTTTTCGTGCGTCACTTAAGGGCCTTTAAAAGTGGCGGGGATTGTTTTTATTTACTGATGATTGTTTCGTTTGTTTGGATTAGCAGGAGGCTATTATGAAGAGTATTTTACAGAAGATTTCTGATTTATATAGAAAAGTATGTTCAAAAGAGAATTTAGACAAAGTAAAAGTTTTTTGGAAGAAGAACGGCAGATATGTTTATGCAGTTCTTTTATTTGCCCTTTTGGTGGTTATTTTAGTTCAGTGCACTGGGAAGAACAGGGCAAATGGCTCAGATACCCAGTCCAGTGAATCGGGCAGTGAAATAGAATTTAATGTGGATGAATTTGTGTTAGAAGATGAATTTACACAGGAAGAAAATGCAGATTTAAATACATTGATTACGAATTATTTTAATGCTTATGCAGCAGATGATCTGGATACGCTGGCAACAGTTGCCTATCCAATGACAGACAATGAAAAGAGTTACATTGGTGTATTCAGTCAGTATATTGAAAGCTATCAGAACATTAAGTGTTATTATAAAAAAGGATTGGCAAAAGGTTCTTATCTGGTATCTGTATATTATGAGTTGAAATTCTATGGTGTGGATACTTTAGCACCAGGACTGGATTTCTTCTATGTAGAGACAGATGAAAATGGTGGATTATATATTAATAATCTTTACAGTTCCTATAATATGGGTAGAACTGAGAATGAATTGGATGCAAATGTTTATGCAGTCATTTTGAAATTTGAGCAGCAGGATGATGTGATTGAATTACTGAATCAGGTTGAGACAAAATATACAGAAGCAGTTGCAAGTGATGTGAATCTGGCAACCATGATTTCTACTACAATTCCAACTGCTATGACACAGTGGATTGAATCTATTTCGCAGCTGGAAGAAAGTAGTCAGCAGGACACACAGCAGACTACCGAACAGACACCGGCAGAAAGCACGACTCCAGTGGAACAGCCTCAGGCAAGTGAGACGCCTCAAGAAACAACACCGGAGAATACAGTTCAACAGGTTCGTACTACAGCCAAAGTTTTTGTACGGACAGGTCCTGGAAAAGATTACAGTGAGCATGGAAAAGCAGAAGCAGGCACCGTATTTACCAAACTTGGTGTAGAGGGTGACTGGGTAAAAGTAAACTATAAAGGTGCAGACGGATATATTCGTTCTGACTTCTTAGAAGATGTTACAAATTAAAAGAAAGAAAAGGGCTGCCAGAATCGACGGGCAGCCCTGTTTTTCAATTATCGGTAAAATTATAATGTGCAATATTAAGAATGGCAGGAGTATAAATGGAAAACAAAGGAATTCGTATTAATAAATTTTTAAGTGAAGCAGGGGTATGCTCCAGAAGAGAAGCAGACCGACAGGTAGAGGCTGGAAACGTAACCATTGATGGTCATGTGGCAATGACGGGAGAATGTGTTATGCCGGGACAGAAAGTACTTTTTCAGGGAAAAGAAGTGACAAAAGAAGAGGAAATGATCCTGCTTGCTTTTTATAAGCCCGTAGGTATTGTCTGCACCGCTGAAAAAAGAGAAAAAAATAACGTGATCGATTATATTAATTACCCAAAACGGATCTATCCTATTGGAAGACTGGATAAGGACTCCGAAGGATTGTTGCTCTTGACGAATAATGGAGAAATCGTAAACAAGATCATGAGGGCGGGAAATATGCATGAAAAAGAATATCTGGTCACAGTCAATAAACCAGTATCTGATAGTTTTGTCAGGGGGTTAGCAGGTGGTGTTCCTTTGGTTGAATTGGAAACTACTACACGGAAATGTAAGGTAGAAAAGATTGGGAAAAAGCAGATCAAAATTATCTTGACTCAGGGACTGAACCGCCAGATCCGCCGCATGTGCGAATATTTTGGCTATCGGGTAGAAGCTTTAAAAAGAGTACGTATTATGAATATTGAATTAGGAGATTTAAAGCCGGGACAGTATCGTCCGGTAACGAAAGAAGAATATCAGAAACTTCTTTCTATGACAAAGAATTCCTATAGTGCTCCAAAACAGAATCAGAAAGCAGGAGGCAAAAAACATGAGTGATGTAAGCCGTATGGAGGAACTTGTTTTAAAATTAAATCAGGCTTCTCAGGCCTATTATAATGGTCAGGATGAAATTATGTCCAACTATGAGTGGGACGCCATGTTTGATGAATTAGCAGAATTAGAGCTACAGACGGGACAGATTTTATCCAACAGTCCTACTCAGAATACTGGTTTTGAAGAGACGAAGGGGCAGAAAGAAACTCATGAATTTCCTGCGTTATCTCTTGCAAAAACCAAAGAGATTTCAGAACTGGTAAACTGGGCGGAAGATAAGAAGGTGTGGCTTTCCTGGAAACTGGATGGCCTGACTTTGGTTTTGACTTACGATAATGGAACATTATCCAAGATTATGACCAGAGGAAACGGAACCATCGGTACCAATATTACCCATTTAAAAAATGCTATTGCAGGATTTCCAATTACGATTTCTTACAAAGGACATATGGTAGTCCGTGGAGAAGCAGCTATTTCGTATACGGATTTTGCGGCAATCAACGATACCATTGAAGATGATAATGAGAAATATGCAAATCCTAGAAATCTGGCTTCCGGCACATTGAATCTGGATGACCCAAACGAAGTAAAGGCGAGAAAAGTACATTTTCATGCCTTTACTCTGGTGCATCTGGATGAAGAGATGGATTCCTGGGGAGAACGGATGGATTTTCTGGAGAAGATGAAATTCACCGTAGTAGATAGAGAAGAAACGAATGCAGCTACGTTACCAGATGTAGTGGAAAAATGGACGAAAAAAGTTGAAGATGGTAAAATGGACATTCCGGTAGATGGTCTTGTCATCTGTTATGATGATACTCAGTATGCGGCTACTGGAAGTGTGACAGGACATCATGCCACCAAAGCGGGTTATGCTTTTAAATGGCAGGATCAGGCGGTAGATTCCAGGTTAAGATACATTGAATGGTCCTGTGCAGTTTCTACGATTTCTCCCGTTGCGGTTTTTGAGCCAGTGGAAATTGAAGGAACTACGGTAAGCAGAGCTTCTCTTTGCAATTTAAGTGAAATTGAGCGTCTGGGACTGGGAAAAGAGTGTACGCTTTCTGTGATCAAAGCCAATAAAATCATTCCAAAATGCATCGGTGTAAAAGATGCCGTTGGAGAAGTTGAGATTCCAGAAACTTGTCCTGTCTGTGGTGCAAGGACCGAAATTCGTACCAGTACCAACAGCCAGACGAAAACGCTTCATTGTACAAATCCTGACTGTACGGCTAAGAATGTAAAGAAATTTACCCGTTTTGTCAGCAAAAATGCCATGGATATGGATGGACTTTCCATACAGACAATGTTAAAATTTATGAATAGTGGCTATATCCGGGAGTTTGCAGATTTATTCCATCTGCCAGAGCATTCTCAAGAAATCAGCCAGATGGAGGGCTTTGGTGAGAAGTCCTGCCAAAATATGAAAAAAGCCATTGGAAAGAGCAGAAATGTACATCCAGTGAACTTTATTTACGCTTTATGTATTCCCATGATCGGTATAGATGCGGCAAAGAAGATCGTAAATCACCTTGGATTTGATGGATTTTTACAGCGAATGGAAGAGCAGAGCGGATTTGAAGAAATTGAAGGAATCGGTGGAGAGAAATCTAACTCCATTTTAAACTGGTACAGTCAGGAAAATAATCGTATTACTTTGGAACATCTGTTACAGGAAGTGACTTTAGAACAGGTGGAAATTGCTGATACTTCTCAGGGAAAATGTGTTGGTATTACTTTTGTGATTACTGGAGATGTTCACCACTACAAGAACCGGGATGACTTTAAGGCTTATGTAGAATCTCAAGGAGGAAAAGTGGCTGGTTCTGTTTCCAAGAAGACTGGATATCTGGTCAATAATGATGTAGAATCTTTATCTTCTAAGAATAAGAAGGCCAAAGATTTAGGAGTGCCAATTATTTCCGAAGATGAATTTATAAATATGTTTGGTTAGAAAAGAGGAATGTAAAATGCCAATTAAAACACAAAGCGAGCTTCCAGCGAAAGAAATACTGGAATGGGAAAATATATTTGTAATGGACGAAAACCGTGCCATGCATCAGGATATTCGTCCAATTCGAGTAGGAATCGTAAATCTGATGCCTTTAAAAGAAGATACAGAATTGCAGCTACTTCGTGCATTGTCTAATACTCCTTTACAGGTGGATGTATCTTTTATTGCTACGGCGACCCATGAGGCAACCCATACTTCTATGAGTCATTTGAATAAATTTTATCAGAGCTTTGATGAAATTAAGGAGGAATATTTCGATGGATTGATTATAACTGGAGCACCAGTAGAACATATGGAATATGAGGAAGTGGATTATTGGGAAGAAATTTGTCAGATTATGGAATGGACCAAGACCCATGTGACCTCCACCCTGCATTTATGTTGGGGAGCTCAGGCAGGTCTTTATTATCATTATGGAATCCAGAAGAAGCAGTTAACTGCTAAAATGTTTGGTGTATACAGCCACCGTGTTATGAACCGCAAGATTCCGCTGGTACGTGGTTTTGACGACTTTTTTATGGCTCCTCATTCCAGACACACGGAAGTGCCAAAAGAGGACATCGTAGCCAATCCGGAACTGACCATTTTGGCCGAATCGGAAGAGGCTGGCGTATTCCTTGTGATGGCTCAGGATGGAAAGCAGATCTTTGTGATGGGACATCCGGAATATGATCGTCTGACCCTTGCCAAAGAGTACGAGCGTGATAAGAATAAAGGTCTTACCATCGCCAAGCCGGTGAACTACTTCCCGAATGATGATGATACCCAAAAACCGCTGTTGCAGTGGAGAAGTCATTGTAACATTATGTATTCCAATTGGCTCAATTATTATGTTTATCAGCAGACACCTTATGAGTTTATTAATACAGCGGAGATTGTGGGAAAATAAGTAAGGGCTTTGGAATCAGAAGTTCGGGAATTAAAGAGGAAAATTTCTTGATATTAGGCGTGTTTGGACATATAGGCAATTGGCTACATTTGCTATGCCCAAAAAAGGACTGATTTTTGCATTTTTCTTACGGAGTAATTTGGAAAGATGGTTAGATTTGTTTGAAAGCTAAAAAATTGACGCAAATTCAGCCTGTTTGATGTATTTTCAGAAGATTTTTTGGACATTTGAGTGTACTTTTTCTGTATATGGAAAATGAGGAAGAATGTATTGAGCCGACAAGATGGAGGTGCTATCTGTAGAAAGTTATAAGGAACAGGAGATTAAGAAAATGACCACAAGAAAAGAAATCATAGATTTTTGTCTTACTTTCGATAACGTATTCGAAGATTACCCTTTTCATGATGATAATTGGTGAGTGATGCGGCATAAAAAGAATAATAAAGTATTTGCATGGATCTTTGATAGGGGAGGTCATGTATGGGTCAATGTGAAATGTGATCCACAGTGGCGGGATTTATGGAGAAATACGTTTGAATCGGTTGTTCCGGCTTATCATTTAAACAAGGAGCATTGGAATTTGAAGTCACTCGATAGAGTGGCTTTTATTGTTTATTGTTTCATAGGAAAGTAGTGTAGAAAAATTTATACACTGTCCCGAAAACGGTACACCAATCATGCTATCATACTTTTATCAAAACAAAAGGAGATACAACATGAAAGGTTATTATATCGAAAGTGGTTACATGGGATATGTAAATGGAGCATACATTTTATTCGCCGATGAGCAGGACTATAGAGAAATGATGGAAGATTCTGAAAGTTAATGAAAGTTTCATTGAATTTCCCTCCCCCTTATGTCATAATATAAGATGGCTAAAAAGCAATACAAGAGAATCGGAGGGATTATTATGTCAAAACAGGAATTACAGGTACAAGGACAGACGGAAGCAATTCGGATCCGCCCTTACGAGCATCACGCCAAATATTATGAGACTGATCAGATGGGAATCATTCACCATTCCAATTACATTAAGTGGATGGAAGAAGCCAGAATGGATTTCATGGATCAGATTGGGCTTAATTACAAACAGATGGAAGCTATGGAAATTATTAGCCCGGTATTATCTGTTGAGGTAAATTATCGCAGCATGGTTCATTTTGATGATACTGTTGTAATTGAGACAAAGATTAAAAAATATACAGGAATTAAATTAGAAGTAGAATATAAAATGTACGATAAAGAAACAGGGGAACTACGTACCACGGCTACCAGTAGTCACTGTTTCTTGAATAGAGCAGGAAAGCCGATTTCTTTGAAACGTTCTTATCCTGAATTAGATACCAGGTTCTTTGAAATGAAGGAGGGCTAACCTGTGATACCACAGCGTTTGAAAGAGTTAAGACAGGAAATGGTAAAACGCAATATTGCAGTTTATGTGGTGCCAACGTCTGATTCTCATGATTCTGAATACGTAGGAGATTATTTTAAAGCACGAAAATATATTACTGGATTTACAGGTTCAGCGGGAACCGCAGTGATTACTATGACCGAAGCAGGACTTTGGACAGATGGAAGATATTTTGTTCAGGCTGCCCAGCAGTTAGAAGGAACAACTGTGACCCTATATAAGATGGGGGAAGAAGGAGTTCCAACGGTCAATGAATTTATAGAAGAGACCTTGAAACATGGGCAGACATTGGGATTTGATGGAAGAGTAGTAAGCGGATCCTGGGGGCAGAAATTAGAGGAAATTGTTTCAAAAAAAGAAGGATTTTTAAAAGTAGGAGAAGATTTGGTAGATTTGATTTGGGAAGACCGCCCGACCTTGTCCGCAGAGCCGGTTTGTTTACTTGAAGAGAAATATTCCGGAAAATCCACCCAGGACAAGCTTTCTGATATTCGGAAAGTCATGGATGAGAAACAGGCAGATATTCATCTGATTTCTTCACTTGATGAGATCTGTTGGATCTTAAATGTAAGAGGAAATGATATTTCCTATGTACCGGTGGTTCTTTCCTTTTTGTCGATTACCAGAGAGGAATGTATCTGGTTTTTACAGGAGCAGGTTATTACCGAGGAAATCCGGGCATACTTAAGTGAAAATCACATTATTACAAGACCTTATAACAGTTTTTATGATTATATAAGGGTAATTGAGGAAGACAAAACGGTCTTAATGGATACAGAGGTTGTAAATTACAGAATTTGCAGCAGTATTCCAAAAACAGTAAAACTGATTGATGAGAGAGATCCTTCTGTTCTGATGAAGTCTGTAAAGAATCGCATAGAAGTAGAAAATATCCGAAATGCCCATATTAAAGATGCTGTGGCTATGTGTAAATTTATGTACTGGCTGAAAACAAATATTGGAAAAATCCCTATAACAGAGATTTCCGCATCAGATTATCTGGAGGGATTAAGAAGACAGCAGGAAGGATTTATTGAACTGAGTTTTGATACCATTTGCGGGTATGCAGAACATGGAGCCATTGTGCATTATGCAGCTACAGAAGAGACAGATATAGAATTAAAGCCGGAAGGTCTTCTTTTAGTGGATTCCGGCGGGCATTATCTGGAAGGAACCACAGATATTACCAGAACCTTTGCATTAGGTTTCGTTTCAGAAGAAATGAAGGCCGATTTTACAAGGGTCTGCAGGGCAAATATGAATCTGGCAAATGCTCGTTTTCTTTATGGATGCACGGGAGTGAATCTGGACATTCTGGCAAGAGCACCTCTGTGGGAAGCTGGACTTGATTATAAACACGGAACCGGGCATGGCGTTGGATATATGTTAAATGTCCACGAAGAACCAAATGCCTTTCGTTGGAAGAATTTGACCGGAAAAAATGCAGCAGCAGTTTTAGAAGAGGGCATGATCACTACAGACGAGCCGGGAATTTATCGGGAAGGACAGTATGGAATTCGTACAGAAAATGAACTGGTCTGCAGGAAAAGGGAAAAAAACGAATATGGTCAGTTCATGTATTTTGAGAACCTGACCTATGTTCCAATTGACCTGGATGCGATAGCACCGGAGCAGATGACGGAAAAAGAGCGTAGATTTTTAAATGAATATCACGCAAAGGTCTATGAAAAAATTGCGCCTCTTCTGACCGAAGAGGAAGCAGAGTGGCTGAAAGAGTATACAAGAGCTATTTAACAAAGAAAAAGAAAAGAGAATTATTTTATGAGCGAAAAGTTAGTCTTAATTGATGGACACAGTATTTTGAATAGAGCATTTTTTGGACTGCCTGATCTGACTAATTCCCAGGGAGTTCATACCAATGCGGTATATGGATTTTTAAACATCCTTTTTAAAATTTTAGAAGAAGAAAAGCCGGATTATCTTACAGTAGCTTTTGACGTCCATTCACCAACTTTTCGTCATAAAATGTTTGATGGATATAAGGGCACAAGAAAGCCTATGGCAGAGGAACTGCGCCAGCAGGTACCTCTGATGAAGCAGATGCTTACTGCTATGGGAGTCTGCATTGTGGAAATGGAAGGCTACGAAGCCGACGATATTTTAGGAACTTTAGCAGGAAAAGCAGAAAAAGCAGGTATGGAAGTTTCCGTAGTTTCTGGAGACAGGGATCTACTCCAGTTAGCGACAGATCATGTACAGATTCGAATTCCAAAGACGAAGAAGACAGGAACTGAGATTGAAAACTATTATGCCGCAGATGTAAAAGAACGTTATTTGGTAACTCCTAAGGAATTTATTGATGTAAAAGCCTTAATGGGAGATACTTCCGATAATATTCCGGGAGTTCCGGGGATTGGAGAAAAGACTGCAACTTCCTTGATTGCCCAATACGGAAGTATTGAGGCTGTTCACGAAAATGCGGAAACTGTAAAACCACCAAGGGCAGGAAAAAATATCGTAGAATTCTGGGAACAGGCGGTTATGAGCAAGGAACTTGCCACGATTGAGACAAACGCTCCTGTAGAGTATGAATTCTCCAATGCAAAACTAGAAGGAACGGAATCACTATATACAGAAGAAGCTTATCTTCTTTGCAAAGAACTGGAATTTAAGAATCTTTTAGGACGTTTTCAAGTGGATGTGCCGAAGAATAACGCAGAAGAATATTTTACTGTGGTGACTACCACAGGAGAAGCAGACAAGATTTGGGCAAAGGCAGAAGGAAAGGAAATTTCCTTCTCTGTATTAGGCGGAGAAGAAAGGAATCAGTACCAAGCTTTTGTACTAACATTTTCTGAGGAAGATATTTATTTTTTTAAAACGAATGAAAATATGACCTTTGAATATCTGAATCAGAAATTTTATGGACTTTCCACACCAACAAGGATTGCCACAGATGTGAAATCTGTGTTACAATCCATAGATGTATTTGATGGAAAGGATATTTCAGAAAATTGGCAGTGGTATGAAGAAGTAAGAAGTACTTATTTTGATGTGACTGTAGCTGCCTATTTGTTAAATCCTTTGAAAGGATCTTATCCTTATGAGGATCTTGCAAAAGATTATCTGGGACTTATGGTTCCTTCCAGAGAAGACATTCTGGGCAAAAAAACCTTCGCCCAGGCTTATGAAAAAGAGTTTGAGAAGATCGTAAAATGGGCTTGTTTTGAAAGTTATATCAATTGGAAAGCGGCTCCGGTCCTTTTAGAAGAGTTAAAAGAGAAGAAGATGGAGGCTTTATTCAGGGATATGGAAATGCCTCTGGTTTTTGTGCTTTCTGACATGGAAAAAGAAGGAATCTGTATGGATGCTGGGGCCTTAAAGGAATATGGTGAGAAATTATCTGTTTCCATTAAGAAATTAGAGGAAAAGATTTATGCTCAGGCAGGGGAAGAATTTAATATTAACTCTCCAAAACAGCTGGGAGTGATTCTTTTCGAGAAGATGCAGCTTCCGAATGGAAAGAAGACAAAAACAGGATATTCCACTTCTGCGGAAGTGTTAGAAAAACTGGCACCGGAATATCCAATCGTATCGGATATTTTAGAGTATCGCCAGTTAGCAAAGTTAAAATCCACCTATGCAGATGGATTATTACAGTTCGTAGATAAAAATGGAAAGGTGCATACTACCTTTAACCAGACCATTACCGCAACTGGAAGACTGAGCAGTACGGATCCGAACTTACAGAACATCCCAATTCGTATTGAACTTGGAAAAATGATTCGTAAAGTGTTTCATCCAATGCCGGGTAATCTTTTTGTGGATTCTGATTATTCCCAGATTGAACTTCGTGTTCTTGCTCATATGTCCGGGGATGAGAATTTAATTCATGCTTTTGAGCAGAAGCAGGATATTCACAAAACTACCGCTTCTCAGGTGTTCCATGTGCCATTTGAACAAGTAACCGATTTACAAAGGAGAAATGCAAAAGCGGTAAACTTTGGTATCGTATATGGAATTAGTGCCTTTGGATTGAGCCAGGATTTAAATATCAGCCGAAAAGAGGCACAGGAGTATATTGACCGGTATTTTGAAACTTATCCAAAGATTAAGAAATTTTTGGATAAAGCTGTAGAAGCTGCCAAGGAAACAGGAGCAATTTCTACCATATTTGGCAGAATTCGTCCAATTCCAGAGCTTTCTTCCAGCAATTTCATGCAGAAACAGTTCGGAGAACGAATTGCTATGAATTCTCCAATTCAGGGAACAGCGGCAGATATTATTAAAATTGCCATGATTCGAGTGCATGACCGACTGATTCGGGAAGGATTTGCTTCCAGGCTGATTTTACAGGTGCATGACGAACTATTAATTGAGACCGCAGAATCAGAAAAAGATGCGGTGATTGCTTTGCTGGAAGAAGAAATGTCAGGGGCGGTTTCCTTATCTGTAGAGATGGAAGTGGGAACGGAGTGTGGCTATAACTGGTACGAGGCCCATTAGGCTTGTACCAGATAAGTTATGAAAGATTTGCTTAATCAAAGGAAAAATTATGAAATTTATTGGAGTGACCGGAGGGGTCGGCGCAGGAAAATCCGCCATTCTTTCCTATCTGAAACAAAAACCGAAGACAAAAGTTATGCTGGCAGATGAAATCGCTCATTTTCTCATGGAGCCGGGAACAGACTGTTATGCAGCGCTGCGGCAGGAATTTGAAAATGAGCCGGTTTGGCAGGAAGACGGTTCTTTTGAGAAAGAAGCGTTGGGGAAAATGATTTTTTCCAATGAGAACAAGCGGGAACGGTTAAATGGAATCGTACATCCAGCAGTAAAAGAATATGTAAGACAGCAGCAGAAGCTGGAATTGGAAAAAGGGGACCTGGATTTTTTGATTTTAGAGGCTGCATTATTGATAGAAGAAAAATATAATGAAATTTGTGATGAACTCTGGTATATTTATACAGACAGCAGTGTGAGAAGGTTAAGACTTAAGGAATCCAGAGGATATTCCGATGAAAAAATAGACAATATTCTGGCAAGCCAGCTTTCTGAAGAAGAATATAAGAAAGCTTGTCAGGTTGTAATCGATAATAATGGCACGTTTGAAGAGAGTGCCGCTCAGATTGAGAACGCATTAAGGAGATACGCTCATGAGTAATGTATTTGGATTAGATATTGGAACCCGAAATGTGGTGGGAACCGTAGGATATCTTACAGAAGATGATGAGTTTGTAGTAATTGCTCAGCACATCAAAGAACATCAGACCAGAGACATGCTGGATGGACAGATTCATGATATTGGAAGGGTTGCAAAGACCATTGGGGCTGTTAAGACCGAACTGGAGAGACAGATTGGTGAACCTTTGTCTGAAGTCTGTATTGCAGCTGCGGGTCGAGTTCTGAAAACGGTTACCACTCATATTGAATATGAGTATCCAGAAGAAAGTATCATTACTGGAGAAGATTTACATACTTTGAACCTTCTAGGAGTGGAGAAGGCTCAGGAGATTTTAAAAGAAAAGAATGATACCAAGTACAAATTTTATTGTGTGGGATATTCTGTTGTAAAATATTATCTGAATGATGAAATTTATATTAGTCTGGAAGGTCATAAAGCCCATAAAATCGGGGAGGACATTATTGTAACCTTCCTTCCGGAAGATGTTGTAGATGGATTATACTCTTCTGTAGGGCTGGCAGGTCTTACGGTAGCCAATATGACTTTGGAGCCTATTGCCGCTATTAACGTGGCAATTCCAGAAACTTTCCGTATGTTAAATATTGCTCTTGTGGATGTGGGAGCAGGAACTTCTGATATTTCCATTACAAGAGATGGCAGTATTATTGCTTATGGTATGATTCCATACGCAGGAGATGAGCTGACGGAAGTGCTGGTTCAGCATTATCTGGTGGATTTTAAGACTGCAGAAATGATCAAACGGACTTCTACTATAGAAGAAAAGGTTACTTTTGAAGATATTATGACCATTAGCCATACTGTGCCATCCAAGGAGGTATGGGAGCTGTTGGATCCGGTAGTGGATAAAATTACCACAGAGGTTTCTAATAAGATCATGGAGTTAAATGGAAATCAGACCGTCAGTGCCTGCTTCGTTGTAGGTGGTGGTGGAAAAGTCCATGGATTTACAGAAATGCTGGCAGAGAAATTGGAAATTTCCAGTGAACGTGTGGCACTTCGAGGAGAAGAAGTATTAAAAGAAGTTATTTTCCAGCAGAAGGATATTAAGAAAGATCCGCTTTTGGTAACACCAATTGGAATCTGCTTGAATTTCTTTGAACAGAAGAATAACTTTATTATGGTGAAGTTTAATGGCGAACGGTTAAAACTTTACGATAATAACCGATTGACTATTGTGGACGCTGCATTACAGGCAGGATTCCCAAATGATCAGTTATTCCCGAAACGGGGAACACCGATTAACTTTACTGTAAATGGTGTTACTAGAATTGCCAGAGGAGAAGCAGGAGAACCAGCCTGCGTCATGATGAATGATGCACCAGCGAATATTAATACTCCATTAGAGCCGAACTGTGAAATTGTGATTACCCCATCCACTGCAGGAGAGGCGGCAGTGTACCGCATAGAGCAGTTGGAAGAGTATAATACTGCAACGGTTTCCTTCTTTGTAAATGGACGTCATATTACCTGTCCAAAATTTGTTGAGGTAAACGGAAGTTTAGAGCCTGGTTCTTATGAAATTCAGGAAGGGGACGCAATTGAGACCCGAAGTTTCTATACCGTAAGCCAGGTGGCAGAATTTATGGATGTTAAGGTAGATTTGAGCCATCAGATCCTGGTAAATAATAGAGAAGCAACCATGGACAGCCTGGTATATGAGAACTTTAATATTGACTGGACTACAGATGATACCTATGTTCCTGCCGGAACTTCTTCCTATATTACAAAAGAGGATGAAATTGCAAGTGGCACCACATTTAAAGGAAAATTAGAAGAGGTATCAGCGCAAGGTGTTTATCTGGGAGCTGCTAATGCGCAAGGGGGGAAAGGTGTAGATAACATAACCTCAGAACTGGAGCAAGCTCCGACTACTAGCAATGAAACCCAAGAGGCTGAGGTACAAAATGAGGAAATTATAGGTTCAGAATCAGCAGATTTTGAAGAGGAGGGAATTTCCAAGGAAACATCAATTGAGAGTACAGACGAAGTTGCTGGAGAGAAAGTCGAAGAAGGTTCTAAAGAGAAAGCGCTTGAAAGTACAGAAGCAGCCCAAGGAGAACAGGAAACAGTTGATCCTACTCAGATTGTTGTAATTGTCAATGGTGAACCAGTCACCTTATCTGGAAAGACCAGCTATATCTTTGTGGATATTTTTGATCGCATTACTTTTGATCTGACTGCGTCACGGGGACGTGCGATTGCTACCATTTTAAATGGAGAAAATGCGCAGTTTGCTCAGGAAATTCACAACGGAGATAAAATAGAATTATATTGGAAAGAGAAATAGTATGTTAGAATTATGCAGTATTGCAAGCGGAAGCAGTGGAAACTGTATCTGTATTGGTTCTTTGGATACCCATGTGCTTGTGGATGCAGGAATCAGTGGAAAAAGGATTGAAAATGGTCTGAATTCCATTGATTTAAAATGTGAGGATATGCAAGGGATTTTAATTACTCATGAGCATATAGACCACATTGCAGGACTAGGAGTTCTGGCAAGACGTTACGGGCTTCCTTTATACGGAACCCCGGGAACTATCAATGCCGTAAAAAACTGTAAATCCGTTGGGAAAATTGACGAAAGTCTGTTTCGACCCATCGAAGCTGGTAAGAATTTTACCATTGGAGACCTTGATATCAAACCCATTCCAATTTCACATGATGCCGCAGAACCAGTGTCCTATAAAGTGACCTGTGGAGACAGGAATATGGCTGTTGTGACTGATTTGGGCACCTATGAGCAGAATATAGTTGACAAATTGCAAAATCTTGATGCATTATTATTGGAAGCAAATCATGATATACATATGTTGCAGACAGGAGCATATCCGTACCCGTTAAAACAGAGAATCCTTGGAGACAGGGGGCATTTATCAAATGAACGAAGCGGCCAGTTGCTCTGTGAGCTTCTTCATGATAGATTTGGCACCATTATGTTAGGTCATTTAAGTAAGGAGAACAATTACGAAGAACTGGCATATGAAACGGTGCGGCTGGAAGTTACTATGGGAGACAACCCCTATAAAGCAGAGGATTTCCCAATGTATGTAGCAAAAAGAGACGCGGTATCCCCAGTGATTCGCGCAGAATAAAAGGAGAAAATTATGGAAAAAACAATGGACAAAGTAATTATCACAGTAGTAGGAAAAGATACCGTTGGTATCATTGCAAAGGTATGTACGTATCTTGCAGATAATGGTGCGAATGTACTGGATATTTCCCAGACAATTGTATCTGGCTATTTTAACATGATGATGATTGTGGATCTGGCTCATGCAAAAAAGAATTTCGGAGAAGTTTCCAAAGAGATGGATGCATTAGGAGAAGAAATTGGTGTTTCCATTAAATGCCAGAAAGAAGAAATCTTTGAGAAAATGCATCGTATCTAATGGAGGAAAGAGCAAATGATTAACATTTGGGAAGTAAATGAAACCAATGAAATGATCGAGAAGGAAAATCTGGACGTAAGAACGATTACTCTGGGAATCAGCCTTCTTGACTGTATTGATTCAGATTTAGATAAACTGAATCAGAAAATTTATAATAAAATCACTACTGTTGCCAAGGATTTAGTAGCAGTCGGTCAGGAAATTGAGAATAATTATTGTATTCCAATTGTAAATAAAAGAATTTCCGTTACCCCAATCGCTTTAGTTGGTGGTGCAGCATGTAAATCTCCAGAAGACTTTGTTACCATTGCAAAAACTTTGGATGATGCTGCCAAGAAAGTAGGAGTAAACTTTATTGGTGGATATTCTGCATTAGTTTCCAAGGGAATGACTACGGCAGAAGAGAATTTGATCCGTTCCATTCCAAGAGCATTAGCTGCTACAGATTTTGTATGTAGTTCGGTCAATGTTGGTTCTACCAAGACTGGTATTAATATGGATGCAGTAAAGCTCATGGGCGAAATCGTGAAAGAAACCGCAGAGTGCACCAAAGAACTGGATTCTTTAGGATGTGCAAAACTGGTTATTTTCTGTAATGCACCAGATGACAACCCATTTATGGCGGGAGCTTTCCACGGTGTAACAGAAGCGGACGCTATCATTAACGTAGGTGTCAGCGGCCCTGGTGTAGTAAAGACTGCATTAAGTAAAGTAAGAGGAGAGAGCTTTGAGGTTCTCTGCGAGACCATTAAGAAAACAGCATTTAAAGTAACCCGTGTAGGTCAGTTAGTTGCAAAAGAAGCCTCCAGGAAGCTTGGAATTCCTTTTGGAATTATCGATCTTTCCTTAGCACCAACTCCGGCAATTGGAGACAGTGTAGCAGATATTTTATGTGAGATCGGATTAGAACACGCCGGAGCTCCAGGAACCACTGCAGCCCTTGCCCTGTTAAATGATCAGGTCAAGAAAGGTGGAATCATGGCATCTTCCTATGTAGGTGGATTAAGTGGAGCCTTTATTCCAGTCAGCGAAGATCAGGGTATGATCAACGCAGTAGAAGCAGGTGCTCTTACATTAGAGAAGTTAGAGGCAATGACCTGTGTATGTTCCGTAGGTCTTGATATGATCGCCATTCCAGGCAACACAAAAGCTACCACAATTTCCGGTATTATTGCAGATGAAATGGCAATCGGAATGATCAACCAGAAGACCACCGCAGTACGTTTGATTCCAGTTATTGGAAAAGATGTAGGAGAAATTGTAGAATTCGGCGGATTATTAGGTTATGCACCAATTATGCCAGTTAATCAGTTCTCCTGTGACGCTTTCGTAAATCGTGGCGGAAGAATTCCAGCACCAGTACACAGCTTTAAAAATTAATTAATATAAATGTGAGGTAGAAGAACATGAAAATGATGTCTTTAAAAGAAGAAATTTCCAGCACTACTTATCCAGGACGAGGAATTGTCATCGGACGTTCCAAAGATGGTAAAACAGCAGTTACTGCATATTTTATCATGGGAAGAAGCGAGAACAGCCGTAACCGTGTTTTCGTAGAAGATGGAGAAGGAATCCGTACTCAGGCTTTTGATCCATCCAAATTAAGTGATCCAAGTCTGATCATTTATGCACCAGTAAGAGTTCTGGGAAATAAGACAATCGTAACCAATGGGGATCAGACAGATACCATTTATGATCTAATGGACAACCAGCAGACATTTGAGCAGGCTCTTCGTACCAGAGAGTTTGAGCCAGACGGTCCAAACTACACTCCACGTATTTCTGGAATCATGCATATTGAAGATGGAAATTTCAACTATGCAATGTCCATTTTAAAGAGCAACAATGGAAATCCAGACAGCTGCAATCGTTATACTTTTGCATACGAGAATCCAATTCCAGGAGAAGGACGTTTTATCCATACATACATGGAAGATGGCAATCCGCTTCCAAGTTTTGAAGGAGAACCTACCTGGGTGGAAATCGAAGACGGCGATATTGATTCCTTTACCAATATGGTATGGAACAGCCTAAATGAAGAAAACAAAGTTTCTTTATTTGTTCGTTTTATTAATATCGAAACTGGAAAATACGAATCCCGTATTGTAAATAAAAATTGCTAATCAAAGGAGAAATATCATGCAGGAATACGAATTAAAATATGGTTGTAACCCAAATCAGAAACCTTCCAGAATCTATATGCAGGAGGGTGAGCTTCCAATTAAGGTATTAAGCGGAAGAGCGGGTTATATTAACTTTTTAGATGCATTTAACGGATGGCAGCTGGTAAAAGAATTAAAGAAAGCTACCGGACTTCCAGCAGCTACATCTTTCAAACATGTTTCTCCAGCAGGAGCAGCAGTTGGTCTTCCACTTTCTGACGTAGAGAAGAAGATTTATTGGGTAGAGGATATGGATATTGAGTTTACACCATTGGCAAATGCTTATATCCGTGCCAGAGGCGCAGACCGTATGTCTTCCTTCGGAGATTTCATCTCTTTATCTGATGTATGTGATGCTTCAACAGCCCTTGTTATCAAGAGAGAAGTATCTGATGGTGTTATCGCACCAGGTTATACAGAAGAGGCTCTTGCAATTTTAAAAGAGAAGAAAAAAGGAAATTACTGTGTCATTGAAATCGATCCAGATTATGTTCCAGCACCAATCGAAAGAAAAGACGTATTTGGAATTACTTTTGAGCAGGGCAGAAATGAATTAAAGATTGATGATGAATTTTTCAGTAATATTGTAACAGAAAACATAGAACTGACAGAGCAGGCAAAGATTGATCTTGCCATTGCCATGATCACCTTGAAATACACTCAGTCAAACTCTGTATGCTATGTAAAAGGTGGACAGGCAATTGGTATTGGTGCGGGACAGCAGTCCAGAATCCACTGTACTCGTCTTGCTGGAAGCAAAGCAGATAACTGGTGGTTACGTCAGTCTCCACAGGTTTTAGGCCTTCAGTTCGTAGATGGAATCAAACGTGCAGATAGAGACAATGCAATTGACCTTTACATGGGCGAGGATTATATGGACGTTCTGGCAGAAGGCGAATGGCAGAAGATTTTTAAGGTAAAACCAGAAGTATTTACTCAGGAAGAAAAACGTGCATGGTTAGATCAGAATACAGACGTAGCTCTGGGATCTGATGCATTTTTCCCATTTGGTGATAACATTGAACGTGCCCATAAGAGTGGTGTAAAATATGTGGCACAGCCAGGCGGATCTGTTCGTGATGATCACGTAATTGATACTTGTAACAAATATGGAATGGTAATGAGCTTTACTGGAATTCGTTTATTCCATCATTAATTAGAAATGTACATATTTCAGGGAGATGAGTTTTCTCATCTCCCTAAATTTTTGTCGAAAAGGCTAAAAATATCCCATCTGCTCTTTTTTGTATTTTTTAAGATTCATTCGTTTATATTACAGAAAAAATGGTATAATATCAATATTTAAACAAATGAAAGAAGGGACTTGACATGAAATACCTACGACAATTTTTACTAATCCTTATATTTTCCTTCCTGGGGGAATTATTGCGATATTTGATTCCGTTGTCTATTCCGGGAAGTATTTATGGGTTGGTACTTTTATTTATTGCTCTTATGACAGGAATTGTTAAACTTCCACAGGTGAAGGAAGCATCAAAATTTTTAATAGAGATTATGCCTTTAGTATTTATTCCGGCAGGAGTAGGGCTTTTGAACAGCTGGAGTGTATTGCAGCCAATCCTGCTTCCAGTAACAGTAATTACGGTAGTTTCTACAGCGGTTGTTATGGTGGTTTCAGGATGGGTGACGCAGCTTGTGATCCGCTGGGATAAAAAAAGCTGCAGAAATCAGCAACAACAGCAGTGAAAGAAGGCAGAAAGAGAAGACTGCATAGAAAGGCAAAATGATGAAAGAATTTTTTATAGAATCTGTATTTTTGGGAGTTGTAATTAGTATCCTCTGTTACGAAGCAGGGGTTTGGATGAAAAAGAAATTTAAAATGGCAATTTTTAATCCTCTTTTAGTTTCTATTGTGTTGGTAATATTGTTCTTGGTGGTATTTGAGATTGATTATGGAGTATATGAGCAGGGCGCGATATATTTATCTTATCTTTTGACCCCGGCCACGGTAGCGCTGGCAGTTCCATTATATGAACAGATTGAGCCTTTAAAGAAGAACTGGAAAGCAATTCTGGCTGGAATTTTTTCAGGAGCCATTACCAGTGCAGTATGTGTGCTGGTAATGTCGATCCTATTGAGACTCAATCATGAGCAATATGTGACCCTACTTCCGAAATCAATTACCACTGCCATAGGAATGGGAGTATCGGAAGAACTGGGAGGTATTGTTACTATTACAGTAGCAGTTATTGTCATTACAGGAGTGCTGGGAAATGTTATGGCAGAGACGGTCTGTCGTATATTTAAGATTACGGAGCCGATTGCAGTGGGAATCGGAATCGGGTCTTCTTCTCATGCTCTTGGAACTGCAAAGGCTCTGGAAATTGGTGAACTGGAAGGGGCTATGAGCAGTCTTTCTATTGCAATTTCTGGAGTGATAACTGTTGTAGTGGCAAACGTATTTGCAAATTTTTATTAGATCATTCAGAAGTTTTGGGCAGGATGTGAGCTGCAATATTAGTAACAGGAGAAAAATATGTCCCTTCAATTTATTATTGGAAATTCAGGAAGCGGAAAAACCGAATATTTATTCAATCATATTGTAAAAGAAGCTGCAGTACATCCAGAGAAGGATTATTTGGTCTTAGTGCCGGAGCAGTTTACGATGCAGACTCAGAGGAAACTGGTGGATCTGTCTGCCAATAAAGCCATCATGAATATTGATGTTTTGAGTTTTAAGCGGTTGGCTTACCGTGTTTTTGATGAGCTGGGTATGAGCTGGGATGAAGTATTAGAGGAGACTGGTAAGAATCTGGTACTGCGGAAAGTGGCTCAGGATAAGAAGGAAAATCTTACGGTTTTAAGGGCAAATATGAACAGGGTAGGCTATATCAGTGAGGTGAAGTCCCTGCTTTCGGAGCTTATGCAGTATAACATTTCTTCGGCACAGCTCTTGGAATATATGGAAAAAGACCAGTTTCCGGCGGCATTAAAGGCAAAGCTTACAGACGTGGCAGTGATGTATGAAGGTTTTGAGGAATTCATGCAGGGAAAATACATAACGGCAGAAGAAATTTTAACCCTTTTGATTCGGGTAGCAAAAGATTCTAAGATGTTATCCGACAGTGTTCTGGCGTTTGATGAATTTACGGGCTTTACACCGATTCAGAATCAATTATTACAGACCATCATGCCTATGACAGAGGATATTTATGTAACTTTGACGATGGATGAGAAAGAAGATTTTTATCATAGCAAGGGCATGCAGGAACTTTTTGATATGCCCAAAAAGACCATAGAGATCCTTTTAAAACTTGCCCAGTTGACAGGGATAGAAGTAAAAGATCCAGTGGTTTTAGGGGGAGCTGAGAAAAAGCGATTTGCTCATGCACCGAATCTGGCATTTATGGAGCAGAATTTATTCCGGCCTACATATAAAAGGCAGTTAGAACCAGTGGAGGAGATAAAAATTTCCTCTGCAAAAACACCGAAGGAAGAAATGATTTTTGTAGCAAGAGAAATCAATCGGCTGATTCGGGAAGATGGACTCCGTTTTCGGGAAATCGCAGTGGTAACTGGAGCTGTGGAAGGTTATGGTCATTATGTAGAAGAGGTTTTCGGAAGATATAAAATTCCATACTTTTTGGATAAAACAAAAGAAATTTTGTTCCATCCATTTATTGAGTGGATTCGAGCATCTTTGGAAGTTGTGGAAAAGGATTTTTCCTATGAAGCCATTATGCGCTGGTTAAAGTGCGGTTTCTGGGATTATGAAGAAGAGCAGATCGATATGCTGGATAATTACCTGGTTGCTACGGGAATCCGGGGAAAGAGCCGATGGAGCAAGCGGTGGCTTACCATGCCAAGACAGGAAAAAGATTACGATCTGGAAATTTTAGAGAAGCTCCGACTGGAAATTTATGAAATCTTTGAGCCGGTATTTGGGGCATTTTCTAAAGAAAAAAGTACAGTGGCGGAAGAAATTCTGGCATTGTATGAAATGATGGTAAAGCTTAATATCGAGCAGAAACTCTGGGCAAAAGAAGATGAGTATCTTGCTCAGGACGAGCAGGTAAAAGCCAAAGAATATGGACAGATCTATCGGATCGTTATGGAAATTCTGGATAAATATGTCTCAATTCTGGGACAGGAAAAGATGAATATTTCTGAGTTTACAGAAATTCTGGATGCAGGACTGGAAGCCGCAGATGTAGCAGTCATTCCGCCGGGATATGACAGTGTTACTATTGGAGATATTGAGAGAACCCGATTAAATCACATAAAAGTCCTTTTCTTTATTGGGGTCAATGATGGGATTATTCCAAAACAGGGAAATACAGGAGGAATCATTTCCCAGTATGAAAGAGAACTGTTAAAGGAAGCGGATATTGCTTTAGCACCGGGGGCCAGAGAACAGGTCTTTATCCAGCGTTTCTATTTATATTTAAATCTGACGAAACCGTCAGAAAGATTATATGTCAGCTATGCCAGGGTAGACAGTGAAGGAAAATCTCAGAGACGGTCTTATCTGATCGGAGTACTTCTTCGGATGTTCCCGGCACTTTCGGTAACGGAATTGGAAGAGCTGGAACTGACGCCTGATTATTCCACAAAGGAAGCGGCATTTTCTTATCTGGTTCATGGAAAAAAAGATGAAGCATGGTATGTTCTTGCCAATTATTTCTTTACCCATGGACAGGAAGAAGAAAAACAGGAGCTGGAAAAATTACTTCAGGCAAGTTTCAAGCATTATGCTCCTGAGCCAATCAGTAAGGTCGTGGCTCAGGCACTTTACGGAAGGCAGTTAGAAGGCAGTGTAACACGGTTAGAACGGTTTGCAGCCTGTGCCTACGCACATTTTCTGCAATATGGATTAAAACTCCAGGAAAGGGACGTAAACGGGTTTGCAGGGGTGGATATGGGAAATATCTATCATGATGCTTTGGAAAATTACAGCCGAAAATTGGCAGCCAGTGAATATGACTGGTTCACAGTGCCGGAGGAAACAAGACAGGAGTTTGCCTCTAGGTCCATGGAAGAAGCAGTAGCGGCTTATCCGAATTTAAATATTTACTCCAATAGCGAAGACAAGCATCAGGCAGCACGTATGGAGCATATTTTTGAACAGACCGTCTGGGCTTTAACAAAACAGGTGCGGAAAGGACGTTTTGTGCCAAATGATTTTGAAATCAGTTTTGATGAGGCGGACAGTTTGGAAGCGTTGGAATTTATGCTAGAGGAAGGAAATCGTCTGAAGCTTAATGGACGAATTGACCGTCTGGATACTTGCAAAGAAGATGGAAATCTTTATGTAAAAGTCATAGATTATAAATCAGGTAATACTAAATTTGATCTGATTAAATTGTATCAGGGATTACAGCTGCAGCTGGTGGTCTATATGAATGCTGCAATGGAACTGGAAAAGAAAAAGAACCCGAAAGGGGAAGTCATTCCTGCAGGAATGTTCTATTATCATATTGATGACCCAGTCATAGAATCCGAAGGTAACTTAAATGAGGAAGAGATAAGGGATGCCATTTTAATGGAACTTCGGCCGGAAGGACTGGTCAACAGTGAAGAAGAAATCTATCGGGCAATGGATGATGAGTTCGAGGGGAAATCGCAGGTGATTCCAGTGACCTTGAAAAAGGACGGAAGTATTTCCGCTTCTGGGTCTTATGTGGCAAGTAGCGAAGAATTTAACGTCATGCAGGAATATGCCAATACGAAAATTCTTCGTAGTGCAAAGGATATTTACGAAGGAAATATTCAGGTAAATCCTTACACTGCCGGTTCTATGGAAAGCAGCTGTAGCTATTGTCCATATGCTTCTGTTTGCGGATTTGACAGGAAGATTCCGGGCTACCGATATAGGAAATTAGAAGCAGTGGAGAAGAGTGAGATTATTGAAAAAATGCAGACTGAAAACGCATTATTTGAGGCAGGAGAATAAAGTCAATGGGAATGGCATGGACAACCGAACAACAACAGGTAATTGATTATCGAAAACGGAATATTTTGGTTTCGGCGGCAGCTGGTTCTGGAAAAACGGCGGTCCTGGTAGAGCGAATCATAAATAGGGTCACCGAGGACGAAAGTCCCATTGATATTGATCATCTTTTAGTGGTGACTTTTACCAAGGCAGCAGCAGCGGAAATGAGGGAGAGAATTGCAGCTGCTCTTGAGAAAAAAAGAGAAGAAGAGCCAGATAACGAAAGACTGGAGCGACAGCAGACTCTGATTCATAATGCACAGATTACTACTATTGACAGTTTCTGTCTTTTTGTGGTACGAAATCATTTCGAAGAAATTGACCTGGATCCGAATTTTCGTATTGCAGATACGGGAGAAATCAAGCTTCTTGAAAAGGATATTTTAAAAGAGGTATTTGAGGAAAATTATAGAAAAGAGAATAATGAGGCATTTTTACATTTGATCGATACCTACTCTGGAAAGCGAAATGATTCTGCGGTAAAAGATATGGTGGCAAAAATTTATCATATGTCTTTAAGCAGTGCATGGCCGAAGGAATGGATTTTGAGCCTGAAAGATTCATACAGGGCTGAAAGTATAGAGGAACTGAACAATTCTGTGGTTCTACAGGAAATTGCAGGAAATGCTTATCAGATTTTACTAGATGCAGAAAATCGTCTATCTTTTCTTCTTGATAGGGCAAAAGCCACAGAAGGCCTGGAAAAATATGCCCAGACCTTAGAAGCAGATCTATCAATGTGGGAAGAACTTGGACAGTCAAAAAAAGATTTAAATAATCCGAAAGCAGTTCCAGATTATGAAGAACTCTATACATTTTTTCAAAGCTTTAAGATGGGAGCAATTGCACAGGTTCGGGGGTTTAAAGGAGAGGAATCTGTTAAAAATGCAATTAAAGATGGAAGAAATGATATAAAAAAAGAGTTAGAGAATTTAAAAAAGAAATATTTCTCCCAGAGTATAGAAGAACTGGCTGAGCAGTTACAGCGGATGAGTCCTTTTATTGAAGAATTGGTGAGGATTTCTTTAGAATATGATGAAGCTATGGAACAGGCGAAAAGGGGAAAGCGAATCGTAGATTTTTCAGATATTGAGCATTTTGCATTAAGGATACTGGTAGATGAGAAGACCAAAGAACCGACAGAGACTGCAAAGGAATTTCAGAAGCAGTTCGAGGAAATTATGATTGATGAATATCAGGACAGTAACCTGGTGCAGGAGACCATTTTGACCGCCATTTCCATGGAAGAACAGGGCGGACATAATATGTTCATGGTAGGGGATGTAAAGCAGAGTATTTATCGATTCCGTCTGGCAAGACCGGAACTTTTTATGGAAAAATATGACCGGTATGAGATAGAAGAAAGTGTGAATCAGCGTATCGATCTTTATAAGAATTTCCGAAGCAGAAGGGAAGTCCTGGATTTTACCAATGATATGTTCTATAAACTTATGCAGCCGGATTTTGGAAAAGTAGCTTATGATGATAAGGCAGCATTATATTGCGGGGCAAGTTATCCGGAAAGCCAAGCCATGCAGCCAGAAGTATTGCTGTTTGACTTAAAAGAAGATTTTGAAGATAGCAAAGATCTGGGGAAACGTCAGATTGAGGCAAGAGTGGTGGCTGCTAAGATCAAAGAATTAATGGGCAGTCTGGAAGTGATGGACAAAAAAAGTGGGAAACTTCGTCCGCTTCGATATTCAGATATTGTTATTTTACTACGAAGCTTGAAAAACTGGGGCAGTGATTTTGCAGAGGTGTTGAATTCCTGTGGAATTCCAGCCCATGTGGAGGCTTCTACAGGCTATTTTGAATCTTTGGAGGTCCAGACAGTATTAAGTATGTTGGAACTATTGGATAATCCGCTTCAGGACATTCCTATGGCAGCAGTTCTCAAATCTCCAATGGCAGGGCTTGAAGAAGAAGAATTGGCGGAAATCCGGGCAGAAAATCCAAAAGAGTCTTTTGCCAGGGCAGCATATGAGAAAATGAAGACCGGTACGGAGGGAAAACTGGCAGAGTTTTACGTGATTTACCGAAAACTTCGTGACAAGGTGAAAGACACTCCGATTCACGAGCTGATCTATGACATTTTAAGTGAGACTGGATATGACAATTATGCGGCGTCTCTTCCCGCTGGAAAGCAGAGAAACGCCAATCTGCAGATGCTGATTGAAAAGGCGGTAGCCTACGAGAAGACCAGTTATAAAGGTCTGTTCCATTTCGTCCGTTACATTCAGGAATTAAAAAAATATGACGTGGATTATGGAGAGGCAGATATTACTGGAGAAAATGAAGACGTGGTTCACCTTATGACCATACATAAGAGTAAGGGGCTGGAATTTCCGGTGGTATTTGTATCGGGAATTAGTAAGAAGATCAACCAGATGGATGTAAATGAAAAACTGGTGCTTCACCCAGATCTGGGAATGGGATTGGATGAAATTACGTTAGAACCTAAGGTAAAAATGAGCTGTTTATACAAGAAACAGATTGCAGAGCGAATCCGTCAGGAAAATCTGGCAGAGGAACTTCGGGTTCTCTATGTAGCGTTAACCAGAGCGAAAGAGAAGCTGATCTTAACAGGAACCCTATCCGACGCGGCAAAGACTTTTGAAAAATATGTGGGCAATGTGAAAGAAGGAGAGCCATTACTTTACTCCCAGCGAATCAAAGCTACATCTTATCTGGACTGGCTGATTCCAGCGATGTATTCTTATCAGGATAAGTATGAGGTGACTTTTGTGACATCGGAAGAATTATTATCCCGCCAGCTTCAGGAAAAAGCGGAAGCAGCTTTGGATTACAAGGCGTTACTGGATAAAATACGAGAGGCGTCTTCTGATGATACAGAGGCAATTCATAAAAGTTTTTCTTATGAATACCCTTATACTCATGAGGCAGGTAGAAAAAGCAAATACTCTGTTTCAGAATTGAAACATCAGTCAATGACAGCAAAATACGATGCAGCCCAGGGGGATGCAGAGATTCCGGATTTTTTACGGGAAGATCGGGAATCCTATATTCCTGGATTTGCAGAACGGGTAGTTGGAGAACGGTCTGAAACGGTAAGAGGTCATCTGGATATCTCTCCGGGAGCCCTTCGGGGAACTGCCCTGCACCGTGTCATGGAATGTCTGGATTTTCAGGCAATTTGTGATTTAGACTGTGGAAATGAACTTCTGGTAGAAAAATTTGTAAGTGAACAGCTGCAGCAGATGACAGAAACAGGAGAACTGACAAAAGAAATGCGGTCTTTGGTGCCTGTTTCCATGATCGAGGATTTTGTAAAAAATGATATTGCAAATCGTATGGCAAAAGCGGCACAAAAGGGAAATTTATATAAAGAGAAACCTTTCGTTATGGATTATCATGGAGTGTTAGTTCAGGGAATCATTGACGTTTTCTGGATGGAAGGAGACGAAATTATTTTATTAGATTATAAATCGGATCGGGTAAATTCTAGTGAAGAGCTCGTTATGCGTTATCAGACTCAGTTAGAAATCTATGGAGAAGCCTTAGAAAAGATCTTTTCCACAGAAGACAAGAAAAGAATTGCAAAAGAACGCTTGCTTTACTCATTTAAGCTTAAGGAGGTCATCAAAGTATGAGACAGATTATTTTAGCTTCTGCTTCTCCAAGGAGAAAGGAGCTCTTAGAACAGATTGGACTGGAATTTGAAATCTGTCCTGCAAAAGGAGAAGAGGTTATCACCAGTATCGTTCCAGAAGAAGTAGTACAGGAATTATCCAGGCAGAAAGCAGAAGAAGTGGCGGCTATGGTTTCTTCCTATAAAGAAAAACACGAAGAATTAATGACCCCTCAGGAACTGATCGTTATTGGAGCTGATACGGTGGTTGCCATGGATGGAAGCATCTTAGGAAAACCAGTGGATGAGGAAGATGCTGCCCGTATGCTTACCATGCTTTCAGGGAAGACTCACAGTGTCTACACGGGAGTTACCCTTGTGGTAGTAGATGAGAATAATCGTGCGGGAGAATTAAGCTTCTATGAGAAGACAGACGTTACCATGTGCCCTATGACTGCCGAAGAAATCCAGTGGTATGTCGATACCAAAGAGCCTATGGATAAAGCCGGAGCTTACGGAATTCAGGGAAAATGTGCCATTTTTGTAAAAGAGATCAAAGGGGATTACAATAATGTGGTAGGGCTTCCAGTAAGCCACCTGTATCAGGAGCTAAAAAGACTTGGCATTAATTTGCAGTTATAGTATACTTTTATCTAGAAAATTGAGAAATTTATTTCACCAGAAACTGATAAATTTAAGGAGCAGATGATTATGAGCGAATATACGGATGAAATGTTAGAGGTTTTTCTTGAAAATCAGTTACAGTTATTTCCAGAGAAAGTAGCAGAAACAAAGGAAGAAGCAGAAGAATTTTTAGAGGATTGTTTTGCGGTAGTCTGCAAAAATTCAAAAGAAGTAAAAGAATATTTTGAAGAAGCCGGAACAGATATTGAAGGAATGAGTGATGAAGAACTTCTTGAAGCAAGTGAAATCTTTGCGCTGCCTTCCGGTGGATTTTTGATCGTTGAGGGATAAATTTTTTTTAGAAAACGGTGTGATATGGGAAAAAGAAGAATAAAAGCACTAGGGGTTGTATTAAGCCTTGTAACATTACTTTGTGGGTGTCAGATTGGAGATACGCAGTTCGTATTTCAAAAAACAACTGCAAATAGAAAAGACGTTTTCTCTTTAAATGGAGAAGCCTGCAGTCTCACAGAGGCAAAGCTTTACCTTTCCAATTATCGTAATATCTATGGAAATGCTTATGGTGTAGAATTGTGGAATTATGATTTTGGGGAGGTGTCTTT
Source organism: Agathobacter sp. (assembly GCA_045124075.1). Classification (GTDB taxonomy): domain Bacteria; phylum Bacillota; class Clostridia; order Lachnospirales; family Lachnospiraceae; genus Roseburia. Next base: position 53,377 of record JBGVLD010000064.1, on the reverse strand, counting down.
GGAAGATTATGTCAAAGATGTTACCATTGATGAACTTACCCGGATTGCCTGTATGGAGCAGATTGCTAAAGAACAGGAAGTTGAACTGACAGAGGAAGAAGAGAAGAAAGTAAAAAAGATGGCAGAGAAATATTATGATTCTTTGTCAAAAGAAGAAATTGACTATATTGGAGCAAGTCAGAAAAATATTGAAAATTATTATGAAAGCTATGCACTTGCCCAGAAACTCTATGATGCTCTTACTCAGAATATTAATATTGAAGTCAGTGATGATGAAGCAAGGGTTATTCGGATTCAGCAGATTTATGTCACCAATACAATGAATGCTTCCATTGTTAATCAGAAACTGACAAATGGAGAAGAGTTTGCTACTGTAGCCAACAATTACAATGAAGCTGCTGTAGTGGAAACTACCGTTGCAAGAGGGGCTCTGCCAGAAGAAGTGGAAGAAGTTGCATTTAATCTGGATAATGATGAGGTTTCCGGTATGATAGAATCTGAAGGGGCATATTATTTTATTAAGTGTCTGAATAAGTTTGAAGAAGAACTGACTCAGGATAATAAGGCAAATATTATTGTAAAAAGAGAAAAGGCACAGTTTGAAAATGCCTATTCTGATTTTACAGAGAAAGCAGAATATGATTTTAATGAAGACTTATGGGAGAGTGTGACCATTGCAGAAGAAGGGGATGTGAAAACGGATTCTTTCTTTGAAGTCTTTGATGAAAATTGGTAGGAGGCTGTAATGGCTTGGGAATTTGATTTTTTATATGCATTACAGGAGATTCACAATCCAATCTTGGATGAATTCATGACTTTTGCTTCCATGCTGGGAAATGCTGGACTTCTGTGGATTGTTCTGGCAATTATTCTGCTCTGTATTCCAAGAACCAGAAAATGTGGTGGGCAGATGGCTTTGTCCATGCTTCTTACCTTTATCATTGGAAATCTGATCTTAAAAAATGTGGTTGCCAGAGAACGACCTTGCTGGATTGATGAGACAATTCCGTTGCTTTTAGATTGTCCGGTGGATTATTCTTTTCCATCTGGGCATACCATGAATGGATTTACTGCGGCACTTACCCTGTTTTTTTATCATAAGAAGTGGGGAACGGTAGCTCTGGTACTGGCAGCAGTCATTGCTTTTTCCAGATTATATCATTTTGTACATTTCCCAACAGATGTACTGGCTGGGATCGTGGTAGGAGTTTTCTCTGCAGTGGTCATGCAGAAGATTTTTCAATACTGGGCTAAAAGATATAAAAGGCTATAAAGAATGCTGCGGCACATCAATTTGGTGTCGCAGCATTTAGATTATTTTGTGAGAAGTAACATGATATCGTTGCTTCGTTTTACGAACTTGGTCATAGCATCGACAGAAAGTGGCTGGTTACTTAACATTGCCAGATCGTAGAGCTGTTCGCAGAACATTGGAACGTGTTCGGATTCTTTGTTCTCTAAGATATACTTTACAAGGGCGTTGTTTGCATTTAAGGTCAGAGTCTGATCTGCTGCAAACATGTTTGGATCCATGCCGCCCATAGCGTACATTTTCATCATATCCTGCATACGGCGTCCCTGCTCAGAAAGTGTGATAACGGAAGCAAGTTCTTCGTTCTTTAACTTCTCAACCTTTACAGTAAGTTTGTCATTAGAAAGAGCTTTCTTAAAGATCTCGCTTAAAGCTTCTGTACTTTCGGAAAAGTCTTCAGTATTTTCATCCTTTAAGGACTCCGTCAGATCTGCATCAATACGCATAAACTGATAGTGCTCATTACGCTGTTCTAACTGAGTGATAAAAGAGGTATCAATGCTGTGATCTAAGATAACGGCATTCATTCCCTGTTCTTTGAAAAGGTTGATATACTGACCCTGTTGATTCTTGTCAGTTACATAGTAGATAGTTGCTTTTTCTGGTTCTTTTTCCTCAGAAGAAGTATTATCTGCGTTGTCAACAACTTTCGTTTCAGCATTTTCAGCGTCTGTTTTTTCTGGTTCTTCCACTGGTTTTAATAATTCTGGAAGAGTCTGGTACTTATCATTGATATCCTTGAATAAGATATAGTCATTCATCTTATCGCAGAATTTCTCATCTTTTAAGCAGCCGTATTTGATAAATGGGCTAATGTCATCCCAGTATTTTTCATAGTCTTCTTTTTCTGTCTTGCACATACCGGACAGCTTGTCAGCAACCTTCTTGGTAATGTATTCAGAAATCTTCTTAACAAAGCCGTCGTTCTGCAGAGCACTTCTGGAAACGTTCAGCGGAAGGTCTGGACAGTCGATGACTCCTTTTAATAACATTAAGAATTCTGGAATGACTTCTTTAATATTGTCTGCGATAAATACCTGGTTATTGTATAGCTTGATGGTTCCTTCAATGGAATCATATTCGGTATTGATCTTAGGGAAGTAGAGGATTCCTTTTAAGTTAAATGGATAATCCATATTCAGATGGATCCAGAATAAAGGCTCCTTGTAATCCATAAATACTTTGCGGTAGAAAGCCAGATATTCTTCCTTGGTACATTCGCTTGGATTTTTTGTCCAAAGTGGCTGAGGATCATTAAGTGGAACAGGGCGTCTAACAATCTTAAGCTGATCCTTGGCAGGAGAAACTTCTACCATTTCTTTTTCGCCGTTCTCATTTTCCTTTTCTTCCATCTTAGCATCTTCGTGAATTTCTTCTATTACAACGTCAGTGTCCAGTTTTTCATCACGATCGATAGTCTCATATTCTTCTGGGGCGTTTGCCTTAGAAAGATAGATTTCAGTTGGCATGAAAGAGCAGTATTTTTCAATGACTTCTCTTGCACGGTATTCATTAGCAAATTCCAGACAGTCTTCGTTCAGATATAAGGTGATTTCTGTACCGATGGAGTCTTTGGTTCCGTCACCCATCTCAAATTCGGTACCGCCATCACAGGACCAGTGAACTGGTGTTGCTCCTTCCTTATAGGATAAAGTATCAATAGTAACTTCATCAGCTACCATGAAAGCTGAATAGAATCCTAATCCGAAATGTCCGATAATTTGATCGTCATTGGACTTGTCTTTGTATTTCTCAATAAAATCGGTTGCACCAGAAAAGGCAATCTGATTGATGTATTCCTCTACTTCATCAGAGGTCATACCAAGACCGTTATCAATGATCTTAAGGGTCTTTTCTTCTGGATTTACAATCACCTGAATTTTTGCCTTGTAATCAGATGGAAGAGAGTATTCACCCATCATATCCAGTTTCTTTAATTTGGTAATGGCGTCACAGCCATTGGAAATTAACTCACGATAAAAAATATCATGGTCAGAATATAACCACTTCTTTATAATTGGAAAAAGATTTTCACTGTCGATTGAGAGACTGCCATGTTTGTTACTCATTTTACCACTCCTTTTATTTCTTCTATGTTTCTTGAGCAGGAACTGATTTCCTGCCTTTGGTTTTGATAAAAATAATGATAAATCTGTAAATTAAAAAAGTCAATAGAAAATTAGCACTCTTTCATGAAGAGTGCTAACAAAAAGCCGGGAAAGCTTGATTTTACTGGGGGTATGGAAATCTTAAAAGTTTATAAACTTAAGGTTGGGGTTGACAAATGTTTCAAGAGTGCTATAGTTTTAGATATCAAAAGAATATTCTTTTCTACTTGGTCTTTGGTAAATCACCAGTTAATCCCAGGTACAGTAACTAAATATAGAAGTTCAGAGAGCGTTTGCAAAATATATAGTATATTTTGCGTTCCTTTAATACGAGTGATTTTGCGGAGGGAGTCTGCCTATGATAAAAAAACTTATGGAACAAAAAAGTATTAATCAGTCACTGACTATTTCTGATGTTTTAGGAATTCCTACATCAAAAGAGGAAGCCATTGCGCTGGTAGAATCAAGTACGAGAGCTTTGCAGTTATATTCTGAGTTTCCGGAAGAAATACAGGAAAAGCTACTTTCCTTTATTCAAGGAGGTAGAGGTCTTCCAGTCTTATACGATAACTTTTTTAAGCATATTATGGATCCAACTCTTCATCCCCATCGATTGGAACGTTTTCTTTCTGCAATTCTGAATCAAAAGGTACATATTAAACAGGTTCTCCCAAAAGAAGGAATTAAATTATCCGAAAATGGAAGTCTTGTCATCATGGATATTGTGGCAGAGTTAGAAGATGGTTCTATTGTGGATGTAGAGATGCAGAAAGTTGGTTATCAATTTTCTGGACAGCGGAGCACCTGCTATGTTTCAGATCTGGTTATGCGTCAATACAATCGAATCAAAAATGAGAAGAAAGCAGAGTTTCAGTTTAAGGATATGAAGCCAGTTTATCTGATTATTCTTATGGAGCACAGTGCCAAGGAATTTTTAGATGTAGCTCCGGTATATATTCACAGAGGTTATCATCAGTTTGATAGTGGGGCTGATGTAAATCTTTTGACAAATATTTGTTATATTTCCCTTGACACCTTCCATTCTGTCGTTCAAAATATAAATAACTTAAGTGATGCGTGGCTCACTTTCTTAAGTTCTGATAAGCCAGATGATATACTCCAATTGGTGAAGGTTTATCCAGAATTTATGGAATATTATCAAGATATTGTAGAGTTTCGAAGAAACCCAGAGGAGTTGATGAATATGTATACGGATGCATTTATTGTTGCAGAAAGAAATACGGTAAAGTATATGTGTGAAGAGCAGCAGAAATTAATAGAGATTCAGAAAAAGAAACTCGAAGAAAATGATGAAAAAATTGCGGAGCAGAATGGACTGTTGACCGAACAGGCTGAAAAGTTTGTAGAACAGAGTGAGAAGCTAGCGGAGCAGAGTGAGAAGCTAACGGAGCAGGATAAAGAAATTTCGGAGCTGAAGAATATGATCTTGTACCTGCAGGAAGAATTAAAAAAACGAAAAGAGGGTTAGAAAAATGTGCTGTCGTACTTTGTGCGGCAGCTTTTTTCAGGAGAGTTTATGTACCAGATTGCAATTTGTGATGATGAGAGGAAAATATTAGAAGACATTCATTCCAAAATTAAGGCTGCTTTGAAGAAAAAGGAAATTCCGGCAGAATATCTCTGCCTAGAGGATTCCAGAGACCTAATGAAGGTGCTGGAAGAAACAAAAATCGATGTGTTGTTTTTAGATATTGATATGCCATATTTTAGTGGAATGGACATTGCAGCTCATATGAATGAGAAAGGTTTAAAAACTATTCTTATTTTCGTGACAAGCCACGATACCCTGGTGTATCAGACCTTCGCCTATCGACCTTTCGGTTTTATTCGAAAGACTCACATGGATGAAGAATTGGATGAATTGGCAGAACGGATCAAAAAGGAACTTCTGGATCGAAAGGAAGAACTGACTATCGAAAAAGGACTGGAACTGACAAGAATTAGAATCAGGGATATTGTGTATATTGAATCGGAAGGAAATTACCTGAATTTCCATATGGGAAATGATTTGATAAAAGTCAGAGAAACTATGGGAAATATGGAGACAGGGCTGGCTCCCAAAGGTTTTGTTCGGTGTCATAAAGGTTATCTGATTAATGGAGATTATATTGAGAAGCTAAAAAGCACAGAGGTCGAACTAAAATACGAAAAAGAAGTGTTTGTAATTCCTGTTGGAAGAAGTTATGAAAAAGAGGTGCGGAAACGGGTATTTGAGCTGATACGAAATTAGTAAGAATACAAAATTGGGAAGAATGTGAAATCAGGAAAGGTACAAAAGATGGAAATTGTAGCTGGAATACTTGCGGGAATGGTTCTTGTTCTGGCAGGTTTGTGGATGAGAGAATACAAAAGCAAAAAGAAGCTGGAACAAAAGCAAAAAGAACAGGATCAAATGCTGACCCAGTATGTTGCCAAAAATCTGGATATGGAAAAACAGTTAAAGGATATGACCCAGGACTTTGAGAAACAGCAGAGTATGGCGGCAGAAATCAAACGGATTCAGCAGCAGATCCGTTCATTAAAGCATGATATGAAAAATCATACGTTGGTGATCCTGTCCTATCTGGAAGAGGAAAAACCAGAAGAAGCCAGAGTTTATGCAGGAGAACTTTTAGATAAGCTTAATAAAATGTATACCTATGTAAATGTGGGAAATTCTCTGTTGAATCACATCATGAATCATAAACTTTCCGAGGCAAAGGAAGCAGGTATCGAAATAAAAGCTGAGATAGAGAACTGTGCCTTTTCTTTCATGGACAGCGTGGATTTTTCAGCCCTTTTAAATAACCTGCTGGACAATGCCATTGCAGGGGCTCTTGATTCCAGGGAAAAGAAGCTGGAGGTTCAGATTTCTTATCAGAAAGGGTTCGATGTGATTACGGTGAAGAACAGCATTGATTCTTCCGTACTTCTTAATAACCCGGATTTAATATCAACTAAGGAGGAAGCAGGACATGGTCTGGGCATGAAGCAGATTAAAAGTATTGTAGAGAAATACAACGGAAATATAGATATTTATGAGAAAAATAATAAGTTTGTAGTTAGTATTATGCTGGGATAAGCAAAATTTTCTAAGAAATGTTGTTTGTCACAGAACGAATGCTGTTTATCCCACGGGTGTTGACCTGTGGGATTTTTTTCGATTTAATAAAGCAAGCGAGGTGAGTATGTGATTGTCTTAAAAGATATTAGTAAAAAATTTGAAGGTAAGCAGGTGTTAGATGGAATTTCCTTTCATATTTTTTCTGGGGAAAATGTGGGAATCATTGGTTTGAATGGCGCAGGAAAGACCACTTTATTAAATATCATTGCGGGAGTAATGAAGCCGGATTCCGGATTCATCCGGGTAGGCGGTACAGAAAGTGTTTTTGAAAATCGGGAGATGTTACGGAAATTCTCCTATGTATCGGGAATGAAACATCAGTTGTGGGAAGACTTGAGGGTGGAGGATTCTTTTGAAAATGAAATCAAGATGTATCAGCTGGATCCCCAAACAGCGAAGAATCGGTTGGAAGAATTAGAAGAGGTTTTTGAAATAAATGAACTGGTACATATGCTGCCACAGAAATTATCTTTGGGAGAGCGAATGCGGTGTGAGCTTGTGTATGCTCTTTTACCAGAACCGGAAATTTTGATGATGGATGAAGCAATGATAGGACTGGATGTGTCAGTGAAGTACAAGATTATGGAGTATTTTGAACATTACCGACTGCAGAAAAAATCCACAATTCTTTTTACCAGTCATAATTTGATGGAAGTAGAAAGACTTTGTGACCGGATCATTTTAATTGACCAGGGAAAAATTATTTTCGATGGAAGTATGGAAAGAATTATGAGGGAGTTTGCACCTTTGTATCGGATGAAGATGAAAACAGGGGAGAATCTGCCGGATTTTGAAGACCTGCCCTTGGAAAAAGTAATCCTGGAGCAGGAGGAAATCGAAGTAATCTACGACATTAAAAAAATAGGAACGAAACAGATTTTAGAGCACATAGTAAAAAAAACATCGGTGGATGAGGTTCGCCTTTTTGAACCGGACTTAGAAGGTACCATTAAAAAGATTTATCAGAAGGAGGATTAGGATGGAAGAAATAATAGAAGTAACAGGAGTAAAAAAATTCTATAAAATTGCAAAGCGGGAAAAGGGATTTTTTCAGACTCTGAAAACGCTTTTTCGCAGAGAATATGAGATCAAAAAGGCAGTAAACGATATCAGCTTTTCTATAAAAAAAGGAGAAATTGTTGGCTTCATTGGCCCAAACGGTGCAGGAAAATCCACCACTATTAAAATGTTGTCGGGAATCTTATATCCTGATGCAGGTAAAGTCGTAGTAAACGGATATATTCCCTGGAAACAGAGAAAACAGTATGTAAAAAATATTGGAGTAGTTTTCGGACAGAAAAGCCAGTTGAATTGGGATTTGCCATTGATTGAAAGCTTTGAACTGATGAAATACATTTATCGGATTCCACAGAAAAAATACGAAGAGAATCTGGAGAAATTTACAAAACTTTTGGATATGGAGTCCTTTATCAATCAGCCGGTGCGTCAGCTTTCCTTAGGACAGCGTATGCGAGGGGATATTGTAGCAGCACTTTTACATTCTCCGGAAATCGTCTTTTTTGATGAGCCTACCATTGGATTGGATGTGGTTGCAAAAGAAAAAATTAGAGAGTTCATCAAGTACATGAACCAGACGGAAGCAACCACCATAATTTTTACAACCCACGATATGCAGGACATTGAAAAAGTATGTGAGAGACTGATCATTATTGATCTTGGAAAGAAAATCTTTGATGGAAGCATTGAGGAAATCAAGCAGAAATATGCCAACTCCAAATCTATTGAAATTCCATTGGAAGATGGAGTCAAGCAGATCAAAGCCGAACCGGAGATTGAAGGCATTATCCGGGATATATATGAAGGAAAAGTTTCTCTTAATACAGAAGAAGGAGAGGAGAATCATTCATGAGAGCTTATTTGGAATTTGCCATAAAGAAATTTCAGAATAAGATGACTTATAAGCTGGATTTTTTTATGGGCATCGTAAATACAGCTATTACAATTGCAGTATATTTATGTATTTACAGGGCTTTATATGGAAATGCCATAGAAGTCGATGGAATTACCATTCAGATGGTGGCAACAAATTTTGTCATTTCTTTAGGTTTATCCAGTGCCTTTGAATATAATGAAATGTTTTTACAGGATAAAATAAAAGACGGCAGTATTTCCAATGAATTTTTAAAGCCGGTAAATTTTATTTTTCGGCTCCTATCCGAAAATATGGGAGAAGGATGTTTTAAGATTATCTTCCATTTCCTGCCTGCGACGATATTTACCCTATTATATACCAGTTTATGTCCACCGAAAAGCTTGGTACATTTTGTGGTAATGATACTTAGTGTTCTTATGGGTTATTTGATATTGTGGCTGATCAGCCTGATCATTCAGACCTGGAGCTTCTGGTTATTCAGTGTGTGGGGCATTATTACCATCAAAAATGTTTTTGTAAAAATTCTCTCCGGAACCATGCTTCCTATGTGGTTCATGCCCCAAGCTCTAAAAAAGATTATTGCACTTACTCCTTTTGAATCAATTTACTTTACACCAGTGCAGATCTATCTGGGAGAATTAAGTGGAATGGAAGTCTTAAATAAAATGGGGATTCAGCTGATCTGGATCGGGATTTTAGGATGTATTGCAGCATTTTTCTGGAAAAAAGGGGTCAAGAAATTAGTGGTACAGGGAGGTTAAGAAAATGGGTGAACTAAAAACGATTCTCCAATCTTTAAAAATGAGTCTTCACACCAGAATGCAGTATCGGGTGGATACTCTGTTGGCAACTCTTGCAGTGTTTGTAAGAGAATCTGCTAATATTGTTGTTATCTACCTGACACTTTTAAAATTTGATAAGATCAACGGCTGGAATGTCAATGAAATGCTTTTTCTTTTTAGTTTATTGTATCTGACCTATGCCATTGTAGTAGCTTTTTTTGCAGATCTTCGGGATTTTTCCTGTATGATCAGGGAAGGAAGATTTGACCGACTGGTCGTACGACCGAGAGGACTTTTGATTCAGCTGGTATTAAATAATGCAGATTTAATGGCTGCAGCAGGTCATGGAACTTTAGGGATTGTTTTATTTATTGTTTCTGCAGGAAGAGTAGGAATTACCTGGAATCTTTCAACAATTCTTTATTATGTAAGTGCAGTTGTTGGAGGGGTACTGATTCAGGGAGGAATTTTTATCTTTTTTTCTTCGTTAAGTTTTTATTTTGTAGAAACAAACAGTATCCGGGAAATTTTTTACTGGAACATGAGAAAATTTGCAGGTTATCCCATCAGCATTTATAGTAAATTTATGCAGGCAATTTTAATCTATGTGGTTCCTTTTGCTTTTGTGAATTATTTTCCGGCTCAGTATCTGCTTCGGAAATCTGATATGGTAGCTTACCCGGAAATCTATATGTATCTGGCACCTTTCGTTGGTCTGGTGATTTATCTTCTGGCTTATGGTTTCTGGCAGATCAGCCTGCGTCGGTACACCAGTACAGGAAATTAGGATTGAAAATTAAATAATTGACAGAATGGGTCTACTTGCTGTAGAATAGGTTTACAGTGAGTAGACCTATTCTGCATTTGGAAAGCAGTCAATTGAAATGTGATGGAACAGAAACAGAATTTGGTATTGAAAAAAAGGAGGAATTTTATGGCAGAGTGCAGGCTTGGGGAAATTGAAATGAAATTTGCAGAGATTATTTGGAGAATGGAACCGGTTCAATCGGGAGAACTGGCAAAAGAAGCAGAGAAGGAACTGGGGTGGAAAAAATCCACGACCTATACTATTTTAAAGAGATTATGTGAAAAAGGCATTTTTCAAAATGAAAGGGGCACGGTAACTTCCCGCCTTTCTCTGAAGGAATTCCAGGCAAAACAGTCAGAAACCTTTGTGGAAGAGACTTTTGATGGCTCCCTTCCGGATTTTGTGGCGGCATTTGTTTCCCGAAAGAAATTAACGGAAGCGGAAATTAAAGAACTGAAAAAAATTATTGATGAGAACTAAGGAGGATTTATATGGCGGAATTTATGATGGTGCTTCTTACCATGAGCCTTCAGGCAAGTTTGGTAATGCTATTAGTTTTAATGATGAGAAAAGTATTTAATCTGGTTCATATTGCGAAAAAATATGTGATGTTGCTTTGGACAATCCCTTTTTTCTGTCTGATTTTTCCATGGAAAATCAGTATGCCATACTGGGGGGGTAGTATTTCTCCATTGAATGCGGTGGATCAAGTCATTGAAAGCGACTTTGCAGAGGAAGGGAAGCAGGAAAATCCAATAGTTGAAAATCCACAGGGGGATGTAAGCCAGCAAAGTGTGTTGAAAAGCAATGGACAGCAGGAAGGCCAGGTGCTTATGAAAAACTTAAGCTTTTGGGGAAATGTTGCCGGACTCCTCTGGATGTCAGGCGTTCTTGCGTTTATGATATATGGTGTAGTTTCTTATATTAAATTAAAAAGACAACTGTTATGCAGTATGAAAACAGAAGATCACCTATATCTGGCAGATGGTATTACCACGCCAATGGTATTTGGAATCTTAAGACCGCGCATTTATCTTCCAACGGGACTGGCAGAAGAGGACAAAAAGTATGTGGTTGCCCATGAGAAAACCCACATTCAAAGAGGGGATTTTTTGTGGAAAATGGCATTCTTTCTTGTCACATGTGTTCACTGGTTCAATCCGTTTGTCTGGTATGCTTTTTATCTGGCGGGAAAGGATATGGAAATGGCCTGTGATGAGGAAACCCTACAGAAGCTTGGTATGGAGGAAAAGAAATCTTATGCCAATACACTTCTTACCCTGTCTGCCCAAAATGGGCTAAAGAAGCGGCGAATTTTCGTGGCGCCATTGTCTTTTGATGAAGGCAATACGAAAGGAAGAATTAAGAACATTATGAAATATAGGAAGACAGCGTCCGTTCTTTCCATGTTGGCGGTTATTATGGTCATAGCTTTTGCTGTAGTGTGTCTTACCCAAAAGGATGATAGGATCCAGGAGATTCAACTGGGAGAAAACCAGCGATTATCCGTGAAACTTCCAGAAGGATATTCTCTGGGAGAATATCAGGAGAATTGGGGGTGGGCAGGAGGTTCCCCAATTTTGCCGGAACTCCATGAAGAAAATGAGCATATGATTCTTTCAAATGAATGGAGATATGCAGGTTTTGTAGGGAGAATTCCTCAGGAGGAAGCTGGTTTGGTCTATAAAAATGGAGTACCGGATGGTGAAACGTATCCGGAGCAGCAATACAATCACCAAAGTACAGAGATATTGGAAGTTCTGACAGATATGGATTGGCCGGCTATTTTTGTACAGAAGAACCTGGATTTTTATACTGCGGCAGGTCAGGTAGCATTAGAGGAACAAGGCGTGGAGATAGAAGATACTACTGGTGATTACTGGATTTTTTATTTTGCAAAGGAAGAGGAAGAAGAAATCTATTATCTATCCTTATCCGCCGAGTGTTTTTCAAAAGAAGAAGCTATGGAAATTGCTGGAACTGTAAAATTCGTAGAAGAATAATTTTCTTGACACAAAGAGTTCTCTCGTTCAAAATAGAATTATAAATAAGAAAAGCTGCCTCATATTTCAAATGTAGGTAGTTTTCGAAGAACGAGAGGGCAGAATGGATGTTACAAACAGGAATTAAAGGCAAAAAAGAAATTACAGTTACCCAGGAGAAAACAGCAAAATCCATGTGCAGCGGAGCATTAGATGTATTTGCAACGCCTTGTATGATTGCTTTAATGGAAAATACCGCTTTTGAAAGTGTGGCGGCTGAACTGGATGAGGGTTGTGGAACTGTAGGAACGAAAGTAAATGTATCTCATGTGGCGGCAACTCCGGTAGGTATGAAAGTAACCTGTGAGACAGAGCTGATTGAGGTAAATGGTCGTGCGTTAAAATTTGCAGTTAAGGCATATGATGAATGTGGGCTGATCGGTGAAGGAGAGCACGAACGTTTCATTATTTTGGAAGAAAAATTTCAGGCGAAAGCAGATGCAAAAAGGGGTTAATTTTTCAATTAGATTGACGATATAATAAGTAGAACTATAGGAAAAGGATTTCATTATTTTTCAAGGAGGAGAAAACATGAATACAGTATCACAGTTAATGAGTCAGTATACGAATTATTCCACTACTAAGGCTCAGGATAAGAGTCAGATCAGCAAGGCTAGCCAGAAGACAGTTGGGGAAGCTCAGTTAAGTGATAAGGCTCAGGCATATTACAAAGAGTTACAGGAGAAATATTCTGATCTGGACTTCGTATTAGTAGATGATGCTTCTGTAGAAGGTGCAGAAGAAGAAGCAGCGAAATATGCCAACGGCAATAAGATCATGGTCTTAGTGGATGAAGCTACCATTGAGAAAATGGCAGAGGATGAAGAATATCGCACTCAGTATGAAGGAATTATTGAAAACGGTGTAAAGCAGTTAGATAGTATGCAGAACCAGTTCGGAAACGTTGCTAGCAATGTTAAAACATTTGGTATCCGTGTAAATAACGATGGAACGACTTCTTACTTTGCGGTAGTTGATAAGTCTCTGGCAGCTCAGAAAGAGCGTATCCAGAAGAATGCAGAGAAGAAAACGGAAGCAAAAGAAGCTGCAGAGAAGAAAGCTGAAGAGAAGAAAGCCGAAGAAAAGAAGGCAGAAGAAGCTGACAAGACTTCCAAAACAAGCAAGAGTGAAAACTTAGAAACAGTCTGTGCTTCATCTTTTGAGGAATTACTCAAGAAGATTCAGAATACCATTTATGCAGGTATGAGTGACAACGTGCAAACGGAGCAGGAGAAGATGGTGGGGCAGAATTTTGATTTTAGTTGTTAATTTCAAACTATAACTATAAAATAGTCGTTCCAAAACTTCGCAGAAGCAGGACGGCTATTTTTTATATATCAGGAAAGACCTTGTCACGCTAACGCGTGAAAGTCTTTCTGATATATAAAAGACACTTCGTGTCAACAATGCTTAATAGGAAATTCCGCTGGAATTTTCCATAAATGGGGGATTTATATGAAATTAGATTTTTACAAAGGAGCAGATATTTCTGGACTGCCAGAGCTGGAAGACCGAAGAGTTATGATTCGCACTGCAGAGGGACAGGAAATGGATGCCTTTGAATTGTGTCGGCAAAATGGAGTAAATTCAATCCGGCTTCGCATCTGGAATGAACCGGAGATTGTACCGGAAGCAAAAGGATATTGCAGTTTGGAGCACACCATTGCTATGGCAAAGAGAATCAAAGAAAAGGGGATGCATTTTCTTTTGGATTTCCATTATTCGGACTGGTGGGCGGATCCGGGAAATCAGACAAAGCCTCATGCCTGGACAAATCTTCATGGAGAAGATTTAGAGAAGGCGGTATATGATTATACGGCAATGGTCATCGCCCGGCTGAAAGAAGAAGGCTGTATGCCGGACATGGTGCAGGTGGGCAATGAAATCCGAAGCGGAATGTTATTCCCAGATGGCGAAGTGCCGAATTATACTCAACTTGCGAGACTAGTAAACGCAGGAATCAAGGCAGTTCGGGATGTGGATTCTTCCATCCAAATTATGATTCATTTGGATCAGGGAGGAAGATTTTACTACTTGAGCCAGTGGTTCGATGGGATGTTAGAAGCAGGGCTTATGGATTTTGATGTGATTGGACTTTCTTATTATGCATTCTGGCATGGAACTTTTATGGATCTTAAAAAAACCCTGATGTCCATGTTAGAGAAATATAAAAAACCTTTGATTATTGTAGAAACTGCTCATCCATGGCGGAGAAGTGAGGACGGGTTTGTATCTGCAGAGCAGGAGAAGATCGCAGGATTTTGTGCAGGGGTACAGGAGCAGAAACAAGTACTGAAGCTTCTTATGAATATTGTGGCGTCTTTGCCAGACAATATGGGGAAAGGGGTTTATTACTGGGAGCCTCTAGTAATTCCCTATGGGGAAGGCAGTGGATGGGATAAAAATATGGGCGTCTTAAATGAGAAAGGTGAAGTTCTTCCTGGATTTGCAGAATTTCAGTTCGAACGTTCTAAGGCTGCGCCAAAGGAAGTGGCAAAATATTATATTCCAGAGAAAATAAAAATGGTAGAGGGTGGGAAGAAAGATTTACCAGAATTCATTCAGGTACTTTATATGGATGGAAGCAGCTGCCAAAAGAAAATAATTTGGGCAGTGATTCCAGACCACTTATTTTATGAAGTTGGAATTCACCCAATTATGGGAAAAATGGCAGATTCCAATGAGACCTTTATCACAGAACTGGAAATTGTTCCAGAATCTCTTGAACGGGAAAATCTGGTGTGTAACCCAGATTTTTCGAAAGGACAGTCCAATTGGATGCTGATTTGTAAACAGGAATATATTAAGGCAGAGATTCTTCAGGAGGAGAACGCACTTCATGTTTCTTCGGAACAGAACTTTGATTTTACTTTGGCCCAGGAAGTTATGATTCCGAATACTGGAAATTATCATTTGTCAGTTTCCTATTTAGGAGCGAATACGACAGATGTGAAAGTAAAACTTTTTGCAGAACAGGTACAAAGTGATAAAATACTGCGTTTCGAAAAAGTTATCCATCCAACAGATGAAATGTGGATAGAATATGAAATTCAAAATATTGAAATTTCGGAAGGAATTCTGCGGGTTGGATTGGAAATTAGTTCACCGCCAATCTGGGGGAAAATCCGGGGAATGAAGCTTTATCAAAACGAGAATAGCATATGAAAAGAAGAAGGACCAGGGTGTTTTGCCCTGGTTCATTATTTATCAGAAAATTTTTTTGGAATTTCCTGCAATCTTTTTTACAACTTACCATTCGTTTTTTACCACTTGCTTTTTTACCACTATACTTTAAAATCGAAATAGGTTAAAGTGACATCAGGAGGTCAATGGAATGAAATTAACAATAGAAGAAATTCAGCCATCATTAGAAGAAGAACTTATTGTTCGATGTTATGATACAAAATCAGATTGGGTGGAGTATGTAAAAGGCGTTGAACATCTGACAGATGGATTAACTGGAAGCAAGGATGGAAAACTTCATAAATTGAAAATGAAAGACATTTTTTATTTCGAGGTAGTAGACAATAAGTCCTTTGTTTATTATCAGGATGAGGTGTATGAAGTGCGGTTAAAGCTCTATGAATTTGAAGAAAAGAGCAAAGAAACTATGTTTTTTCGGGCATCCAAATCCGTGATATTAAATGCAGATAAAATTGATTATATTAGCCCATTTCTGTCGGGAAGATTTGAGGCAGTTCTGTTAAATGGAGAAAAAGTCATTGTATCCAGGCAGTATGTATCAGATTTAAAGAGAAAACTTGGATTGTAAAAGGAGGAAGACATATGTTTTGGAATCATTTTGAATTCTTTTTCAGACGTTTTGTGTTGACTTATGGTTTTACTATGCTGGCAACGGCATTTTTCTGCGTAACCTTTCGGTTAGGAGACACCATAGAAGTGGTCTATCTGTGGCAGGCAGCATTATTTTCTATCTGCGCCAATGCTGTGAGTCTCGTATATTTTTCCGAGCATGAACTTTCAGAAAAAGAGTGGTTGATCAGAACAGGAATCCATACTGTGTTGTTGGAAATCGTTCTTTTGACTTTTGGACACTGGTGCAATATGTGGAATGGTCTGGTACAGGGAATTGTTTTTTTTATGGTGGTACTTTTGGTGGATATGGGCGTGAGCCTTCTGGAATTTGGGCGAAATGCTGCCATGGCAAAAGACTTAAATCAGCGGTTGAAAGAGCGCAGGGAGCAGAACCTGATCAATCAGGGCATGTAGGAAGGAAATGAAATGAGTAAAAGAAAAGAAAAAGAAAAGGGGACAAAGTATATGGGATGGAAAATTGTAGGAATAATCGTACTTATTATTTTTGTGATTGGTGTTGTTTTTCTGGCAGGAGCATGGTCAATGTTTGGAACCCAGATAAAGGCAGCTTCTTCCGTAAAAAAACTGGATGATGGATTTTATTACATGGATTATGAAGGAGATTACGGATTTGCAGGTTTTTTGGAACAGGGTGGTGCATCGAATACCGGAGATATGGCAAACTATCTAACTTCATTTTTATCTCATGGTTTTGCAAAAACTTCAAATGCACAGCCCCAGGAAAGAGATTATGGCTGCAGCGCCTTGTATCTGGAAAATGAAGAAGGTGGTTATCTTATGGGACGTAACTTTGACTGGACTCGCTGTAATGCCGTTATGATTGTGCATACAAAACCGAAGGATGGGTATGAATCCTATTCGACCTGTAATATGGATTTCCTTGGATTTGGAGAGGGCTGGAAACCGGAAGGATTTGCCAATCAGTATATGGCAATTGCAGCAATCTATGTGCCTTTAGATGGTATGAATGAAAAAGGCCTGATGGTGGCAGATTTAATGGCAGGAGATTATGATGAAACTCATCAGGATACAGACAAACCGGATCTTACTACCACTACGGCAATCCGTGCCATGTTAGATTATGCCAAAGATGTGGATGAAGCCATTGCTTTGTTGGAAAAATATGATATGAACTCTGATATTGGATCTGCCCATCACTACGTAATTTCAGATGCAAATGGGAAATCTGTTACAGTAGAGTGGGTTAACAATGAAATGGTAGTAACAGAAACGGATGCACTGACCAATCATTATCTGGCACCAGAAAAATACGGTGTGGGAAATGATCTGTCAAAGACCCGTTTTGATTCTATGAAACAGGCGAAGGAAGAAAACGGTGGGGCTATGACTCAGGAAGAATTAAAAGAAGTCATGAAATCCGTTTCTCAGGGTAATTATGTCAGCAATGAAGTGACCCAGTGGACCGTTCTTTATAACACCAAAGAAATGAGCCTGGAATATTTCTGGTTAGAAAATTTTGATCATTCGGAAAAGCTTTGCTTTGAAAATCAATAAAAGATTGAAATGCTTATAAAAAAAGGAACGATATGCGATTACTTCGTATATCGTTCCTTTTTATGATGGGTAGAATATTGAAACTAAATTTTATTTCTGTGTTTCTTTCTTTAAATTCTTCTGGGCGGTTGAAAGCATAAGCTTGATTCGATTTAACTGGTTTACCTCAGAAGCACCTGGGTCATAGTCGATAGCCACGATATTTGCATTTGGATATTCGCGGCGGATCTCTTTAATAACACCTTTTCCAACGATATGGTTTGGAAGACAGGCAAATGGTTGCGCACAGACAATGTTTGGCGCTCCCTGCTGGATCAGTTCTAACATTTCTCCAGTTAAGAACCATCCTTCACCAGTCTGGTTTCCTTCAGAAACGATATGGCTTGCTTCTTTTGCCAGGTCTCCTATGTAAGCAGTAGGCTCAAAGTGTTTACTCTTTATCAGTTCTTTTCTGGCAGGTTTTCTGAGCCACTCGAAGAATTTAATGAGTAGGTTGTTGAGGCGTTTGGACTTCTGGGAATCTCCTAAGTAATCTGCTTTAAAGTTCTGGTTGTAACAGCAGTATAAGAGGAAGTCTGTAAGATCTGGTACAACAGCCTCTGCACCTTCTTCTTCTAATAAATCTACGATATAATTATTGGCTGCCGGCAGGAATTTAACAAGAATTTCTCCAACAACACCAACTCTAGGTTTCTTTTCATCTGTAATTGGAAGATTGTCGAAATCACGGATGATCTCACGACACATCTTTTTGTATTTTCTATGGGAAAGATATTTATCATTTCCCAGGAATTCGATACAGCGTTTCTTCCACTTCTCATGAAGAGCATTGGCTGAGCCTGGAACTGCTTCATAAGGACGCATACGTAACAGACAGCGAAGGAAAATATCACCAAATTCCAGAGCGTAAAGTCCATGCTGAATCAGTTTTGGAGTGAAAGTGAATCCAGGGTTCTTTTCCAGACCGACCATGTTAATGGAAATAACAGGAATATCTGGATGACCAGCTTTAGCCAGAGCGCGACGGATAAAGGCAATATAGTTAGTAGCACGGCAACCACCACCGGTCTGAGAAATCAGGATCGCGGTCTTATCTAAGTCATATTCGCCGGAAAGTACTGCGCTCATAATCTGTCCAATAACAATTAAAGATGGATAGCAGGCATCGTTATTTACGAATTTTAGACCTACATCTACACATTCTCTTGCTGGAATGTCAGGAATTACAATGTTATAACCAGCTGCTCTAAAAGCTGGAATCAGTAATTCAAAATGAATCGGAGACATCTGAGGACAAATGATGGTGTAATCTTTTTTCATTTCCTCGGTAAAGATGATTCGTTCATAGTTGGAAGGAACAATAGTACGTTTTTCCTGTTTCTTTTCTTTTACACGAAGGGCAGAAAGAAGAGAACGGATACGGATTCTGGCAGCCCCCAGGTTATTTACTTCATCGATCTTTAAGCAGGTATAGATCTTGCTGGAATTGGTAAGGATATCACTTACACAGTCTGTAGTAACCGCGTCCAGACCACAGCCAAAGGAGTTTAACTGGATCAAATCCAGATCGTCTCTGGTCTTTACATAGTTTGCGGCAGAGTATAGACGGGAGTGATACATCCACTGGTCCATAACAATAAGAGGTCGTTCCAGATTTCCTAAATGAGAAACGGAGTCTTCGGTCAGTACACAAATACCATAGGAGTTGATCAGCTCCGGAATACCGTGGTTGATCTCTGGGTCAACATGGTATGGACGACCAGCAAGGACGATACCTCTGCGATGGTTTTCTTCCATGTATTTTAAGACTTCTTCGCCTTTTTGCTGCATTTCCAGACGAACCACTTCCTGTTCTTTCCAGGCTTCTGAAACCGCATCACGGATTTCTGCTTCTGGGATTCTGAAAGTATCCCCTTTAAAGGTGGCAACTAACTGCTGGGAAAGAGTTTCTTCACTGGTAAATGCCATAAATGGATTTAAGAAACGTACCTGTCCGCTGGTAATTTCATCTACGTTATTCTTAATGTTTTCTGAATAAGAAGTAACGATTGGGCAGTTGTAGTGGTTGTTTGCGTCCGGGAACTCTTTTCTTTCATAAGGTATGGCAGGATAGAAAATGAAATCAACATTTTGAGCAATCAGCCATGCTATATGACCATGGGCAAGTTTTGCAGGGTAGCACTCGGACTCACTTGGAATAGAATCAATACCCAGTTCGTAAATTTTTCTGGTAGACTGTGGTGACAACACTACAGAAAATCCAAGTTTCTTGAAGAAAGTTGCCCAGAATGGGTAGTTTTCGTACATATTTAAGACTCTTGGAATACCTACAGTTCCTCTTGGTGCTTCTTCTGCAGTCAAAGGCTCATAGTCAAATAAGCGTTTGTTCTTATATTCAAAAAGGTTTGGAATATTTTCTTTGTTTTTTTCTTTTCCAAGACCACGTTCACAACGGTTACCAGTAATATACTGTCTGTTATCCGAAAATTTGTTGATGGTAAGGAGACAGTGGTTGGTACATCCCTGACAACGGGCAAGCTTGGTGGTGTAGGAAAGTTCGTTGATCTGCTGGATAGAAAGCATGGTGGTTTCATATCCGGCCTCGTGACGTTCTCTTGCAATCAGAGCCGCGCCGAAAGCTCCCATGATACCGGCAATATCAGGACGGGTCGCATGAACTTTCGCGATTTTTTCAAAACTGCGGAGAACGGCGTCGTTGTAGAAGGTTCCACCTTGAACAACGATGTTTTCTCCTAAATCTTTTGCATCAGATAACTTGATAACTTTAAATAAAGCGTTCTTGATAACAGAATAAGCAAGACCAGCAGAAATATCTGCAACGGATGCGCCTTCTTTCTGTGCCTGTTTTACCTTGGAATTCATAAATACGGTACAACGGGTTCCAAGGTCAATTGGGTTTTGTGCGAAAAGAGCTTCTTTTGCGAAATTCTGTACTGTAAAGTTTAGGGATTTTGCGAAAGTCTCAATAAAAGAACCGCAGCCGGAAGAGCAGGCTTCGTTCAACTGAACAGAGTCAACAGTCTGATTCTTAATCTTGATACATTTCATATCCTGACCACCGATATCTAAGATACAGTCAACTTTCGGATCAAAGAAAGCTGCAGCATAGTAGTGGGCAACGGTTTCAACTTCCCCTTCATCTAACATTAATGCTGCTTTTAATAAGGCTTCTCCGTAACCGGTAGAGCAGGAGTGTACAATATGTGCTTTTTCAGGAAGCTTAGAGTAAATTTCCTGAATAGAGCGGATGGCGGTAGCCAGTGGGCTTCCGTTATTGTTGCTGTAGAAGGAATAAAGCAGGTCACCGGTTTCTGATACCAAAGCAATTTTGGTGGTCGTAGAACCTGCGTCTATTCCAAGGTAGCAGTTTCCTTCGTAAGAAGCCAGATCTGCGGTCTTTACATGGTTACTGCCGTGACGATTGGAAAATTCGTCATATTCTGCCTGATCTTTGAAAAGAGGCTCCATACGGGCAACTTCAAACTCCATTTTAATGTCGGAAGAAAGTTTATTGATCAAAGTCTCTAAAGTAGTAATGGAATCTTCTTTATAATTTAATGCAGAACCGATCGCTGCAAAAAGGTGAGAGTTGTCTGGTGTAATGGCATGTTCTTTATCCAGATTTAAGGTACGGATAAAAGCAGCTTTTAACTCCGATAAAAAGTGTAGTGGTCCACCCAAAAATGCTACGTGTCCCCGGATTGGCTTACCACAGGCAAGTCCGCTGATGGTCTGGTTTACAACGGCCTGGAAAATAGAAGCAGATAAGTCTTCTTTGGTAGCTCCTTCGTTAATGAGTGGCTGAATATCGGTTTTAGCAAAAACACCACATCTTGCTGCGATTGGATAAATTGCTTTGTAATTCTTTGCATATTCATTCAGACCAGAAGCATCGGTCTGGATCAAAGAAGCCATCTGGTCGATAAATGATCCAGTACCACCGGCACAGATTCCGTTCATTCGCTGTTCTACGTTACCGCCTTCGAAATAAATAATTTTAGCATCTTCTCCACCTAATTCAATGGCAACATCGGTTTGTGGGGCATAGTGCTGCAATGCTGTTGAAACGGAAATTACTTCCTGAACAAAAGGTACATCCAGATGTTTTGCCAGAGTAAGGCCACCGGAACCGGTGATCATTGGGGCAATGCGTAAATTTCCAAGGGCTTTGTGTGCTTTTTGTACCAGGTCAGAAAGAGTTTCCCGGATATTTGCAAAGTGACGCTCATAATCAGAGAAAAGAAGGTTATCCTTATCATCAAGGACTGCAACTTTAACAGTGGTAGAACCAATATCGATTCCCAGCTTATGTAGTGTTGTATTTTCCATTAGACTGTTTCCTCCATACTTCTCCTCAAGGGAGTTGTTTATTCAATCGCGTTTGACACGACCGTTCTTTTGAAATCATATGAATTGTTTCATATTTTAATGCGCGACCGCGCAATTATAGTAATTATACTCTAGTGTGTATGAAAAAACAATTGACATATTTCTAAACAATTTATGAAGAATACGGCCTTTCATTGACAAATTTTATAGTAAATTATTATAATGGAGTTTAAATAACAAATAAGGAGCAGTAAAAAAATGAACTGGATGCAAAAATTGGAGAAAAAATGGGGACGCTACGCAATCCCGTCTCTGCACAAATATCTTGTGATAGCAGTTGCTATTGGATATGTTATATCCTATCTTGGAGGAGATAGAATAAATTATCTGACATTTAATGCCAGTGCAATTCTGCACGGACAAGTCTGGAGACTAGTGACATGGATTTTTACTCCGCCTGCTTCCAGCGGAATTTTCTTTACGCTGTTATTTCTTTTGTGCCTGATTCCGATGGGAAGGTCACTGGAGGGATTTTTTGGCGCATTTAAGATGAATGTATATATTATCGGTGGAATTCTGTTAAGCGATATTGGCGGTCTGCTGGTATATTTTATTTTCAAAATGCCAGTATATTTGTCTGTTTACCACATTCTTTTCGCCATGTTCTTAGCTCTGGCACTTTGTATGCCGGATGCAACAGTAAATCTGTATTTTATCCTGCCGATTAAGATGAAATGGATGCTTGCTATCTACGTAGCGGAACTTGCTTATGAGATTTTTACCTATTTCCAGATGGGGGTGGCTATGGGAGTATGGACTGTAGGATTTGTTTACAGTACAGAAATTATTTTTGCTCTGCTTAACCTGGTACTGTTTTTCTTCTTTGCGCAGGTGCGGATTTCAAGAAAACACAAGAAAAGACAGAAAGAGTTCCGTGCTCAGATGAAAGAGCCAAGACCTGGTTCTGGAATCAGTAAGCATAAATGTGCGATTTGTGGAAGAACAGAGAATGATGATCCAAATCTGGTGTTCCGTTACTGCTCCAAATGTGCAGGAAATTATGAATACTGCCAGGAACATTTATTTACCCATGAACATATCCGTGGGATGTAGGTTTTTAATTGACAAAGGCATAAAAGCCACATATAATGGATATATCGCTGAAACGAAGGCTGTTGCGTAGGCAGCAGCCTTCGTGCTATTAACAGGAGGAGTTACACAATGGAAAATGAAACAATTTCCAAGAATTTTATTGAACAAATTATTGAGAAAGATTTGAGCGAAGGGAACTGTGAGACGGTTGTAACCCGTTTTCCACCAGAACCGAACGGATATCTTCATATTGGACATGCCAAATCTATTTTATTGAATTTTGGTTTAGCAAAAAAATATGGCGGAAAGTTTAATTTCCGTTTTGATGATACGAACCCAACCAAAGAAAGAACTGAATTCGTTGAGTCTATTAAGGCGGATGTAAAATGGTTAGGGGCAGATTGGGAAGATCGTCTGTTTTATGCGTCTGATTATTTTGACCAGATGTATGAAGCTGCGGTAGAACTGATCAAAAAGGGAAAAGCTTATGTTTCTGATTTAAGTGCAGAGGAAATCCGTGAATACAGAGGAACATTAACAGAGCCTGGTAAAGAAGACCCATATTCTACCAGAAGCGTAGATGAGAATCTTGCACTTTTTGAAGATATGAAGAATGGCAAATTTGAGGATGGTAGCAAAGTACTCCGTGCCAGAATTGATATGACATCTTCTAATATTAATATGAGAGATCCTGTTATTTATCGTGTGGCGCATATGACTCACCATAATACAGGAGATAAATGGTGCATTTATCCAATGTATGATTTCGCTCATCCAATCGAAGATGCCCTTGAAGGAATTACCCATTCTATTTGTACGTTGGAGTTTGAAGATCACAGACCTCTTTATGACTGGGTTGTTACCGAACTTGGATATAAGAAAGGGCCAGAAGGAACTCCAAAACAGATCGAGTTTGCAAAATTATATCTGACAAACGTAGTTACGGGAAAACGTTATATTAAAAAGTTAGTAGAAGAAGGAATCGTAGATGGATGGGATGATCCAAGACTGGTTTCTATTGCGGCTTTGAGAAGAAGAGGATTTACACCAGAATCTATTCAGAATTTCGTAGAACTCTGCGGTATTTCCAAGGCCAACAGCTCTGTAGACTATGCAATGCTAGAGTATTGTATTAGAGAGGATCTGAAGATGAAACGGCCAAGAGTTATGGCCATTTTGGATCCTGTCAAAGTTGTAATCGATAACTATCCAGAAGGACAGGTGGAATATCTGACTGTAGATAACAATCTGGAGAATCCAGAACTGGGAACCAGAGAAGTGCCATTTACCAGAGAGCTTTATATTGAGAGAGAAGATTTCATGGAAGAACCACCTAAGAAATATTTCCGTATGTTCCCAGGTAATGAAGTTCGATTGATGAATGCTTATTTTGTAAAATGCGAAAGCTTTGTCAAGGATGAAAATGGTAAGGTTACAGAGATCCACTGTACTTATGATCCGGCTTCTAAAGGAGGAAATAGTCCGGATGGACGTAAAGTCAAAGGAACCATTCACTGGGTATCTGCAGAATATGGCAAGCAGGTAACTGTTCGTCTTTATGAGAATATTGTTAACGAAGAATTGGGCGTTTATAATGAAGATGGAAGTCTGAATCTGAATCCGAACTCTTTAACTGTATTAGAGAATTGTATCGTAGAGCCTTCTTTAGCAGAGGCGAAAGAATATGAAAGCTTCCAGTTTGTACGTCAGGGATTTTTCTGCACAGACTGTAAGGATTCTAAACCAGGTGCGCCTGTCTTTAATAGGATTGTATCATTAAAGAGTTCATTTAAATTGCCGTCAAATCCGGCATAGGGGGATGTTATGGGTTTATTTTCAGGATTAGAGAAATTTGGTTTTAATATTAAGGGTATAAAAAACATTTATGAAGATCCAGCAGAGGAAAAAGCAGAGGAAAAAGCAGAAGCAAAAGTAGTGAAGAAGGAAGAGGAAAAGCCACCGGAAGAGAAAGATTTTCTGGTATTGAAGTATGTGACCTGTCCGGTTTGTAACTTAAAATTTCGTTCTCAGTTTGTTAAGTCTGGTAAGGCAAGAAGAATTGGGGCTGACAGAGATTTAAGACCACATTTCTCTCATATTGATACTTTAAAATATGATGTGGTAAGCTGTCCGAAGTGTGGGTACAGTGCTATTTCAAGAGGATTTGAAGGAATTTCTCTTGCTCAGGCGAAATTAGTACGGGATCAGATTTGCAGCAAATTCGAAGGAAAAGATGCAGGAGTACCGGATACAACAGATACAATATATTCTTATGATTATTCTATCGAAATGCATAAGCTGGGACTTCTTTGTTCTGTTGTAAAGAGAGCAAGCTTCAGTGAAAAAGCATATACCTGTCTTAAGCTTTCCTGGCTTTACAGAGGTATGATTGAAGAAATTTTGAAAAAAGACCCAGAGGCAGATGTGGCGGAATTTCGTGAAGAAGAGAAGGAATATTATCAGCAGGCATATGACGGAATGTTGATGGCAATTACAAAGGAAACCTATCCAATCTGCGGAATGGATCAGGAGACTCTGGATTATTTGATTGCAACCATGGCGTTCCAGCTTGGAGACCTGGAGAAGGCATCCAGATTCCTGTCTGCAGTCATTCTTTCTAAAACTGTAAAAAAGAGTACAAAAGATAAAGCGCTTGAATTGAAAGAAGAAATTATAGCAGCAATTAAGAATAACAAAGCTTAAGCGAAAGAAGGTTACTTATGAAAACAAAAATTTACATCGACGGCAGTGAAGGAACTACTGGCTTAAGAATTAACGAGCGGTTTCAGGGACGTGATGATATTGAGATTCTTACCATCCCAAGTGAACTTAGAAAAGATTTAAATGAAAGAAAAAAATACATAAATGCATCTGATATTACATTTTTATGTCTTCCAGATGCGGCAGCCATTGAGGCGGTTTCTCTTGTAGAAAATGAAAATGTAAAGATTATTGATGCTTCCACCGCTCACAGAACAGAAGCTGGATGGGCTTATGGATTTCCAGAGTTGTCAGAAGAGCATAAAGAAAAAATTAAAAATGGAAAAAGAATTGCAGTACCGGGATGTTATGCATCTGGTTTTGTGTCACTGGTGTATCCATTGATTGCCGGTGGTATTTTACCAAAAGATTATCCAGTCAGCAGTTTTGCTTTATCTGGTTATAGTGGTGCTGGAAAAAAGACCATCGCTGTTTATGAGAGTGAAGACAGACCGAAAGAATATGCTTCTGGAAGAGAGTATGCTTTGACACAACAGCATAAACATTTAAAAGAAATGAAAAAGATTACCGGTTTAGAGAGAACTCCGTTGTTTTCACCTATTATAGATGATTACTATAGTGGAATGGTGGTATCGGTTCCTTTATTTGCGGATATGCTGGTCAAAAAAGAAACACCAGAAAGTCTGTTGGCATATTATGCAGAGTATTATAAGGGAAAATCTTTTATTCAGGTTAGTGCCCCGGATGATGAAGTGGCAGCCAGTGGATTTTTAGCAGGAAATGGATTGTCAGGATGGGACGGATTAAAGATTTATGTAACTGGAAATGAAGAACGTATCGTGGTTTCTTCTCAGTTTGATAACCTTGGAAAAGGCGCTTCTGGAGCAGCAATACAGTGTATGAACATTATGCTGGGATGCGATGAAGCAAAGGGGTTGAATTTATAAAAAAATATACGCGTATATAAAATCTCCCTGAGAGAGATGTTGCAAAGCAATAAAAAGGAGCCTGGCAGATTTGCCAGACTCTTTTTTTAGCAGTTGCACCAGATGGCGAAAACAAGCTGTAAAATTATTTGTTATTATTTTTAACTTCCTGCATTTTCATTGCACGAACTTTCAGTGGAAGCCCGAATAAGGTAATAAATCCGTCTGCATCATGGTGGTCATATAAGTCACCTGTTGTAAAGCTTGCTAAGGATTCGCTGTACAGTGAGTATGGAGAAGTGGTACCAGCTTTGATGATATTGCCTTTGTATAATTTAAATTTAACTTCTCCAGTGACATATTCCTGAGTAGATTCTACAAATGCCTGGATAGCTTCACGAAGAGGAGTAAACCATTTTCCTTCGTAAACGACCTGAGCTAATTTGTTGCCCATGTCTTTTTTTACTTCCATAGTAGCACGATCAAGAACCAGTTCTTCTAACTGATCATGAGCTTCCATAAGGATAGTTCCACCAGGAGTCTCATATACACCACGGGATTTCATCCCAACCACACGGTTTTCAACGATATCTACGATACCGATACCATGTTTTCCACCAAGACGGTTAAGTTCACGGATGATATCGGCAACTTTCATTTCTTTTCCGTTTACAGACTTTGGAACACCTTTTTCAAAAGTCATAGTTACATATTCGCCTTCGTCTGGAGCTTTCTCAGGAGAAACACCAAGAACAAGAAGGTGATCGTAGTTTGGCTCGTTTGCTGGATTTTCTAATTCAAGACCTTCATGGCTGATGTGCCATAAGTTACGGTCACGGCTGTAGCTCTGATCCATACCAAAAGGAAGGTCGATTCCATGAGCGCGGCAGTATTCGATTTCGTCTTCACGGGACTGTAATTTCCAGTTGTCCTGTCTCCATGGAGCGATTACCTTCAGATCTGGAGCTAACGCTTTGATACCCAGCTCGAAACGGATCTGATCATTTCCTTTACCAGTAGCACCGTGGCAGATGGCAACAGCACCTTCTTTTCTGGCAATTTCTACCAATCTTTTGGCGATTCCTGGACGAGCCATGGAAGTTCCTAATAAATATTTATGTTCATATACAGCGCCAGCCTGAACACATGGAACAATATAGTCATCGCAGAATTCATCGGTGATATCTTCGATGTATAATTTAGAAGCACCGGACAATTTTGCTCTTTCGTCCAATCCATCCAATTCATTTCCTTGTCCGCAGTCGATACAGCAGCAGACTACATCATAGTCATAGTTTTCCTTTAACCAAGGAATAATTGCGGTAGTGTCAAGACCGCCAGAGTATGCTAAAACAACTTTTTCTTTCATAACACATGTCCTTTCTTATGTAGTATTTGAGCCGGGAAATGCCCCGGAATCATACGCTAAAGATAATATACATCAATATTGCTTGGAACGCAAGTGAAAAAATATACATATTATCTAAATAAAAATACATAAAAATAGTCACAATTTTGCTGAAATTATAGAAAAATACTATTGCATAAATGAATATATGAATGTATAATTATGCATAAGTGAATAAAAAGAAAAACATTTTTTCTCTTTACGGGGACAAAAAGTTATACTATATTATATAGAGTGGTGTACGAAGGTACATTCGGATTCAGGGAAAGAGGCTTATTATGAGTAATTTTGAAGTACGGATCATGAAACTGGAAGATTATGAACATGTGTATGAACTTTGGATGGGAATTCATGGATTTGGAATTCGTTCTATTGATGACTCGAAAGAAGGGGTGGAACGGTTTCTTAAAAGAAATCCTGAAACCAGTATGGTGGCAGTAGCGGATGATCATATTGTGGGCTCGATTTTATGTGGACATGATGGAAGACGGGGCTGTTTTTACCATGTATGTGTTCATGAGGATTATCGCAAGCAGGGCATAGGAAAAGCCATGGCGGTAGCCTGTATGCGGGCATTACAGAAAGAGCAGATCAACAAGGTTTCTCTGATTGCCTTTAAATCCAATGAAATTGGCAACCACTTCTGGAAAGAAGAAGGCTGGACTTTCCGGGAGGATTTAAATTATTATGATTTTACTTTAAATGAAGATAACATTACAGAATTTAACAAATAGAGGAGAGAAATTATGAATGAACAGAACATGGAACTAGTAATGGAAAAAGCACAGGTACTGGTAGAGGCACTGCCTTATATTCAGCATTTTAACCGTAAGATCATCGTTGTAAAATACGGCGGATCTGCCATGGTGGATGAGGAATTAAAGAAACAGGTCATCCAGGATGTAACCTTATTAAAATTAGTAGGATTTAAGCCAATTATTGTTCACGGCGGAGGCAAAGAAATCAGTAAATGGGTAGAAAAAGCCGGAATGGAACCAGAATTTATCAATGGTCTTCGTAAAACAGATGCTGCAACTATGGAAATTGCAGAAATGGTATTAAATAAAGTAAACAAATCTTTAGTGCAGATGGTTCAGCAGCTGGGGGTAAATGCAGTAGGTATCAGTGGAAAAGATGGCGGGCTTCTGAAAGTTGAGAAAAAATTATCCCAGGGACAGGATATTGGCTATGTAGGAGAGATTACGGAAGTAAATCCAAAGGTATTGTATGACCTTTTGGAGAAAGATTTTTTACCGATTGTATGTCCAATTGGAATGGATGATAATTTCGAATCTTATAATATTAATGCAGATGATGCTGCTTGTGCCATTGCAAGAGCTGTTTCTGCAGAGAAGCTTGCGTTTTTAACAGATATCGAAGGGGTATATAAAGACCCTTCTGATAAAGGTACATTAATTTCCGAACTTACTGTTTCCGAAGCCAGAAACCTAATCGGAGATGGTTATATCGGCGGCGGTATGCTTCCAAAATTAAATAACTGTATTGATGCCATTGAAAATGGTGTTTCAAGAGTACATATTTTAGATGGCAGAATTGCACATTGCCTGCTTCTTGAAATTTTTACAAACAAAGGTATTGGTACCGCAATCTTAGGAGATAAGGAGATGAAATTTTATCATGACTAAACAAAATTATATTGACAGTGCAGAAGCAAATCTGCTTCATACATATAATCGTTTTTCACTAGTTCTGGATCATGGAGATGGAGTTTATCTTTATGATACCGACGGAAAGGAATATCTGGATTTTACAGCAGGAATTGCAGTCTGTTCTTTAGGATATGGAAACAAGAAATTAAATCAGGCTTTAAAAGAACAAATCGATAAACTGACGCATACTTCCAATCTGTATTATAGCGTTCCTACAATTGAGGCAGCTGAAAAAGTATTAAAAGCCAGTCAAATGGATCGTATTTTCTTTACAAACAGTGGAACAGAAGCTATTGAAGGTGCTATCAAGGCAGCAAAGAAATATGCGTATACCAGGGATGGTCATGCAGGACATGAAATCATTGCCATGAATCATTCTTTCCATGGAAGAAGTCTTGGAGCCTTAGCAGTAACAGGAAATGTCCATTATCAGGAACCTTTTGAGCCATTAATGCCAGGAGTTCGTTTTGCAGAGTATAATGATCTTGCCAGTGTAGAAGCTCTGATCAATGAGAAGACTTGCGCGATTATTATGGAAACGATTCAGGGAGAAGGTGGAATTTATCCAGCAGAGGAAGATTTTCTTGTGGGAGTAAGAAAAATCTGTGATGAGCATGATATTCTACTTATTTTAGATGAAATCCAGTGTGGTATGGGAAGAACAGGAAAGATGTTTGCATGGCAGGATTATCCAGTTAAACCAGATATTATGACTTGTGCAAAAGCGCTTGGCTGTGGTGTGCCGGTAGGCGCTTTCCTTATGACTCAGAAAGTGGCAGACCAGTCTTTATGCCCAGGAGATCATGGGACTACTTACGGAGGAAATCCATTTGTAGGAGCAGCAATTTCTACTGTATTTGATCTATACGAAGAAATGAACATTTTAGATCATGTAAACGAAGTGACTCCATATCTGGAAGCAAAACTGGAAGAACTGGTGGCAAAATTCGACTGTCTGACGGCTCGGAGAGGAAAAGGTTTTATGCAGGGATTAGTCTGTACCCTTCCAGTGGGAAAAGTGGCAGCAAAGGCTTTAGAGAATGGGCTTGTCATTATTACAGCGGGGAGTGATGTGGTTCGTATGGTTCCTCCGCTTGTTATTGAAGAAAAACATGTGGATGAGATGATTGAAAAGCTGCAAAAGACTTTGAGTGAGTTAGAACAGTAAAATCCTGAATTATTTCCTGAAATTTTCGGAAATAATTTTGAAATACTCTTGTAATATTCGTAATATTTAGCTAGAATATAGACAAAGCAATGAACTCCTTTTTGTTCCCAGAAGGGAGACTGAATGAAATTAATATGGTTACTAATAGCAGGAGCTCTGTTGTTCTGCACTGGTTGTACTAGCCAAAGTCAGGTATATTTGTCCACGGAAGAGACAGAAACTGTCCAGGCAGTTTTGGAGGTACAATCAACGGCAGAGGCAGAAGAAGAGCTTCTGTATGTTTATGTCTGTGGAGCAGTAAGGAACCCGGGCGTTTTTTCTTTTCAGGATGGTGCAAGGGTCTGGGAGGCAATTGAAGCTGCTGGTGGTTTTTCTGAAAATGCCAGACAGGATTATTGGAATCAGGCAATGATTCTAAGTGACGGACAGATGATTTATGTACCGAGGGTTGATGATGAAATCGAAAGTTTTTCTTCTGAAACAGGAGTGCCCTCTGAAGAAAACTCAGATGGGCGGATCAATATCAATACGGCTTCTAAGGAAATGCTCATGGAATTACCCGGAATTGGAGAGTCTAAAGCGGAAAGTATCCTTTCTTTTCGAGAGGAAAATGGAAACTTCGGTTCTGTAGAGGATATTATGAATGTGCCTGGTATAAAAGAGGCATTATACAACAAAATCAAGGATTATATTAGGGTAAATTGAGGTGTAAGAATGGCAAAAAAAGTTCTGGTGGTGGATGACGAAAAATTAATCGTAAAAGGGATTCGTTTCAGTCTTGAACAGGATGGAATGGAAGTAGACTGTGCATATGATGGAGAGGAAGCTTTTCGTATGGCACAGGAGAATACCTATGATATGATTCTCTTGGATGTTATGCTTCCGAAAATGGATGGTTTTGAAGTATGCCAGGCAATCCGGGAGTTTTCCGATATGCCAATTGTTATGTTAACTGCAAAAGGGGATGACATGGATAAAATCCTGGGCTTGGAATATGGTGCCGATGATTATATTACAAAACCATTTAATATTTTGGAGGTAAAAGCCAGAATCAAAGCCATCATGAGAAGAACTCAGAATTCTAAGCCGAAGGAGAAGAACTCTTCTGTGATTGAACAGGGAGACCTGAAGCTGGAATGTGAAAGCAGAAGATTGTACATCAAAGGAAAAGAAATCAATCTTACTGCCAAGGAATTTGATCTTTTAGAACTGTTAGTCAAGAATGAAAATAAAGTGTACAGCAGGGAAGATCTTTTGAATCTCGTATGGGGATATGAATATCCAGGAGATGTGCGTACCGTAGATGTTCATGTGCGCCGTCTTCGTGAGAAAGTGGAAAGCAATCCAAGCGAGCCAAAATATATTCATACAAAATGGGGCGTAGGATATTTTTATAGCCAGAAGTAAGGAAGTACTACATGCAGAAGAATATAAAATTTTTAGATTTTCTGAAAAGTTTAAAGTTTCGTTTAATTTTGCTGGTTATTGCGATGGCGGTCATTCCAGGGAGCGTCATCCGTGCCGGCATTCTGAATTCTTATGAGTCGAGGGCATTGTCTATTCGCCAGAGTGAAGTATTAACTCAGGCTCAGATTATTTCCAATCAGATTGCAATAAGTGAATATATGACTGGTAATAGAAACCAGTCTGAAATCATTCGTACCCGGATGAATATGCTGACTACCATTTATGATGGAAGAGTTATGATTGTAGATAAGGCATACAGGATTATTTATGATACTTATAATTTGGATTTTCATAAGACGATTATTTCTGAAGAGGTCATTAAAAGCCAAAAGGGAGAGCAGATTGTAAATTATGATTCTGAGAATCGTTATATTGAAATGACCATTCCAATTGTAGATCCAGGAGAGGAAAGTGGAGAAGTTCAGGGCGTGCTTTTGATTAGCGTTTCTATGGATAATATTGCATTAAATCATGATTATTTGCAGAAAATAGCGATTATTCTGGAGATTATAACAGGATTTACTGCAGTTTTTGCAGGAATTCTATGTGCCATTAAACTGGTAAGACCATTTCACCGGATGTCTGCGGAAATTAAAGAAATCCAGACCGGTTATGGAAATGACAGTTTAGAAATCAATGATTATGCAGAAACCGCAGAGATATGTGAAAGAATAAATGATATGCGGAGCCAGATGAAGGTCATGGATGAATCCAGACAGGAATTTGTTTCTAATGTGTCCCATGAATTAAAGACACCTTTAACTTCTATGAAGGTACTGGCAGATTCCATTAACAGTATGCCGGATGCACCAAAAGAATTGTATCAGGAATTCATGGAAGATATCACCAACGAAATCGAAAGAGAAACCAAGATAATTAACGATTTGCTATCTCTGGTGAAAATGGATAAGTCTGCAGCGGATCTGAATATTTCTACGGTAAATTTGAATGAACTGATTGAGCAGATTTTAAAGCGTTTACAGCCAATTGCTGACAAACAGCAGGTGGAACTGGTATTAGAAAGTTTTCGTCCTGTAACAGCGGAAATCGATGATGTGAAAATGACCCTGGCAATTACGAATCTGGTGGAAAATGGAATCAAATACAATCGAACAGATGGCGAAGGCTGGGTACATGTCACTTTAAATGCAGATCATCAGTATTTCTATATCAAAGTAGAAGATTCGGGTATTGGAATTCCAGAAGAATGCCTTGACCAGATCTATGAGAGATTTTATCGAGTGGATAAATCTCATTCTAGAGAAATTGGTGGAACAGGTCTTGGCCTTGCCATCACAAGAAACTGTATCCTTATGCATCGTGGGGCAATTAAGGCTCATAGTGTAGTGGGGGAAGGAACCATTTTTGATGTACGTGTACCATTGAATTATATTGCATAGGAGCGGAGTATGAAGAAATTAAGCTTAGTTTTAATATTTTGTTTTCTTCTGTGCCTGTGTACAGGCTGTCAGAATGAGACAGAGACAGGAGACATGGTCATCTACTATCTGAACAGAGAAATGACAAAAGTGATTCCACAGAATTATGAGCT
Organism: Agathobacter sp.; assembly: GCA_045124075.1. GTDB lineage: Bacteria > Bacillota > Clostridia > Lachnospirales > Lachnospiraceae > Roseburia. Next base: position 19,601 of record JBGVLD010000064.1, on the reverse strand, counting down.
ACAGGCAGAGACATTGGATGAGCAGATTGAAGAAGTGATTGAGCAGCTGCAGACGCAACCAGATTCCTCGGATCTTCGTTATGCCCTTCCTTCTGATGTAGAAATTTTAAGCTATACCATGTCTGGTTATCAGCTTACCGTGGATTTTTCAGAAAGCTATTCCAAACTGAAAGATTCAGAGGAAGTATTAGTTCGGGCGGCTATTGCAAAGAGCTTGTTGGGAATTCCTGGAATTAGCTATGTACTTTTTACCATACAGTCAGAGCCACTTTTAGATGCTATGGGCAATGTAGTAGGAAGTATGAACCTTGAAAACTTTGTGGAAAATCCAGGAAAACAGATTAATTCCAGTATTCAGACGACTTTGACCTTATATTTTGCTAACAGCGATGGTACGGCATTAGTAAAAGAAACAAGAGAGGTTCATCATAGTTCTAATATTTCTATGGAAAAACTGGTCATAGAGCAGTTAATGGAAGGCCCAAAAGAAAATGGACACCAGGGAATCATTCCGTCTGAAACGAAACTGATTACCAGTTCTGTGGTAGATGGGGTATGCTACATTAATTTTGACAATACTTTTCAGAATCAGGATGCCAGTATTTCAGAAACTGTACTTTTGTATTCCATTGTGAATTCTCTGTGTGAATTATCTACTGTAGAAAAAGTTCAGATTTCTATTAATGGAAATACCACTGGGCAGCTACGTTATGTATGCGACCTATCTGTTTTGTATGAAAAAGATTTATCCTATCTTGAAGAGGCTCAGAATACTGAGTAAAAAGGAGAAAAATGAGAAAAAGACCATTGTTTATGGCAGCATGCGTCTTTTTAATGGGGATCTGTTACAGGGATTATGGAGGAATTATCTGGCTTATGGGGCTGGGATTTCTTATAATCTATGGTATATGGCCTTGCATTAAGAAAAATCAGACAGGAAAAATGCTTTTGTCAGGCATAATTTTCTGCCTGCTTTTTCTGGCAGGTTTGTTAAAAACCTCCCAGGAAGAGGAATTTAAGAACAGATACCTGTTGGAATTACAGGATGGAGACAGGGTTACCATCCAGGGAGAGATTTATCACAAAGAACAGAAAACATATCAGATTTATTATTATCTAAAGAACACATATATTCAATTGAATGGTCGGGCAATTCCCTGTAATCAGGTGATTGCATACATGTCACAAGATTTATATCCCATTGAAACAACAATTATTGCAGAAGGAAAGGTTTCTTTTTTTGAAGAAGCCAGAAATGAAGGAAATTTTGACACAAGAACCTTTTACTCAAGCCAGAAAATTGACTTTGCAGTGGAAGATATGACTGTTAAAAAAAGTATACCACCAGCCTTTGCATGGCAGGAGTGGCTTTATCAACTACGGAGCCGGTTGAAGAATACACTTCTAGAGATTATGGAGGAAAAAGAAGGGGGCGTTCTGGCGGGAATGCTGTTGGGAGATAAAAGCTCTCTGAATAAGGAAGTCAAGGAAGCCTACAAGGAGGCTGGAATTTCTCATGTGCTGGCGATTTCAGGACTTCACATTTCCATTTTTGCATCTGGAATTTATGGATTTTTACGCAAGCGGGGAATGGGCTATTTTAGTACAGGAATTATTTCTTTTTTCTTTCTAATCTGCTATGCCTGCATGACTGGAAATGGAATTTCAACCCAAAGAGCAGCGGGAATGTTTTTGATAACCATAATCGGTGCAATTTGGGGCAGAAGTTCTGATCTTTTGAACAGCCTTGGAGCAGTAGTACTGTGTCTCTTATGGGAAAATCCTGGTCTGATTGAATATGCTGGATTTCAGCTTTCAGTGGTTGCAATTCTGTCCATAGGCATTGTAAATGAAGTCAGGAGGAAACGGGAGATGATGGGAAAGTCGGGAGGTTTGACACAAGAGAAGCAATCTGAGCAGGAGAAAAAATCTGGGTCAGAGAAAGATTTCGGGCAGGAGAAAAAATTGGGGCAGGAAAAAGGTTTTGGGCAAGGAGAGGAAAATCTTGCGGAGAGACTTCATTCTGTAAAGGAACAGATGATAGAAAGTTTTATTTTAAGCGGTTTCATCCAACTGGGAACCCTTCCTCTTATTGCCTATCACTATTTTGAAGTGCCAATCTATTCTGTTTTCTTAAATGTGTTTCTTCTGCCATTTATGTCCTATCTTTTGCCCCTCGGAGCATTTGGAGCGGTGATAGGATTATTCTGGAAATTCCCAGCACAACTGATTCTGCTACCCGGTAGAGGGATTTTATGGCTCTATGAGAAGTGTTGTAGTCTTATGTTGAAACTCCCTTTTTCCCAGTGGATTACTGGACAACCAGAGGCCTGGAAAATAGCAGTGTATTATTTGATTTTATCCTTAGGGGTTCTATTTTGGTATGCCGAAAAAAAGAAGCGATGGATTTATCTGGCAGATGGATTGGCAGTTCTTTTTTCTCTGTTCGGAAAAATTTCTTTACAGCCGGAAATCTCTATCTTAGACGTAGGACAGGGAGATGGTATCTTTATTCAGGCGGAGAATGGAACTTCTATGTTCATAGATGGAGGAAGTACTGATGTAAACCAGGTGGGTACATATCGGATTTTACCTTTTCTAAAGTCTAAATGTGTTCGGAAAATTGACTACTGGTTTGTCTCCCATGCAGACAATGATCATATCAGTGGATTTATGGAAGTACTGGAAAGTGGGTATCCGGTAGAAAATGTGGTATTTTCCAGTGCAATTCCACAAGATGAAGCCTGGAAAAGCCTTGCTGATCTGGCAGAAGCTTCGGGTAGCCAAATCATATATTTGAATCAGGGAGACAGCCTTACCATGGGACAGGAGGCTATGACCTGTTTGTTTCCTGCTGGAAATAATAATTCTATGAATAGCGCCAGCGGTGCCAGCAAGAACACAAAAAGAAGTGGAAACAACAGCAGTGAAAGCAGCGAAAGCGCGGACAGGAATGGGCTTTCTATGGTGTTGCTTTGGGAAAGCGGCAGTTTTTCTGGAATTTTTACAGGAGATATTTCACAATCAGAAGAAAATAAGCTGCTTGAGTCAGGCATCGTGGAGGAAGTAGACTTCTATAAGGCAGCACATCATGGATCTAACAGTTCAAATTCCAATGAATTCTTATCCCGTTTGTCTCCGAAAATTTCAGTTATTTCCTGTGGCGAGGATAATTCTTATGGACACCCGGGGGAAGAGGCGGTGTTGCATATGGAAGATGCTGGGAGCGAAGTTTTTTATACTATGAAGTCAGGGCAGATTACGATAGAGACAGAGAGTGAGGGAGAGGTGCGAAGTTGGTTGGTTTCCGACTAAATAACCAAATAGAAGAAACAGTCGGGCAGAACGGGTTTGAGAATCCGAACTAAACGACAAAAAAGGAGAAATAGTCGGGCAGAACCGGTTTGAGCCCCCAGACTAATCTAGAAAAACGAGGCGTAAGAATGAAGAAAATAGAAACTATATTGCGAGAAGAGATGAAACAACTCGAAACAATTGTAGAGGAAGCTGAAAAACGATTAAAAAATGCACCAAAAGGGCATTTACGAATTACTAAAAAACGTGACAGCGTGGAGTATTATTATAAAGATGAGTGCAGTAAGAATAATAATGGTAGATATATGAGGAAAAATGAATCAAATATTGCTCAGAGAATTGCGCAACGAGATTACGATATCTGTATGGTCAAAAATATGACTGAACGTATAAAAGCAATTGAAAGATTTCTGGATAAGTATAAAAAGACTGGATTAGAAAGAATAAATAAAAAAATTAATTCATATCGCAAAAATTTAATAGAGGTGTCTGTAATGTGCGACAGGGATTTCATAGAACAATGGCAGGCCGTGGAATATATAGGGAAATCATTCGCTGATGATGTGCCGGAAATTATAACCGAAAGAGGCGAAAGGGTTAGATCGAAGTCTGAGAAAATTATAGCAGATAAATTATATGCCCTGGGAATTCCGTATCGGTATGAATATCCTTTGGTACTAGCGTTTTTGACAGAGTAGCCGTTTTATCGTTGTTGTTAAAGAAAAGGGCTTGGACGAAAGTAAGATTATTCAGGTTTTATAAGTAAAATAGCGTCTATCCAAATTTTTAGATATGGGATATAATAATTTTGATTATGAAATGGGTGTAGATCACACCGACCATGTGAGAAATTGGAGAAAATATCTAAATGAAAACCATAGACAACGATATCAAAGCTGGCGACTTGAAGCATGCCTATCTTTTATATGGAGAAGAGCAGTATCTGATTCGGCAGTACCGGGATAAGATCATAAAGGCATCGGTTCCAGAAGGGGATACCATGAATTTTACTGCATTTTCTGGGGATGGGATTAACCCTAAGGAAATCATTGATCTGGCGGAAACTCTGCCGTTTTTCGCAGACAGCCGGCTGATTTTAATTGAAGACAGCGGGTTTTTTAAGAAATCTCCGGAGGAACTGGCGGATTATTTTGCAGAGGTGCCAAAGACCACCCGGTTTCTTTTTGTGGAGAAGGATGTAGACAAACGTTCCAAGCTCTATAAGGCTCTTACGAAAATGGGAAATGCGGTAGAATTTAAACAGCAGACTGAGGAGATTTTATCCCGGTGGGTAGGAAGCCGGATCAAAAAAGAGGGTAAAAATATTACCAGGGATGCTTACAATTTGTTTATCCAGAAGACAGGAACCGATATGGAAAATATCGATAAAGAACTGGAAAAACTGATCTGTTATTGCCTGGAGAAAGAAATCATTGAGCCTGCAGATGTGGAAGCAGTTACCACAGAACAGATCAGCAATAAGATTTTTGAGATGGTGGATGCAATTTCCACACATCAGCAGAAAAAAGCATTGGAATTGTATTATGATCTTCTTGCATTAAAAGAGCCACCTATGAGAATCCTGTTTCTGATAACAAGACAGTTTCAGATACTTCTTACTGTGAAGGTCATGACGAATAAAGGATTTGGAAATAAAGACATTGCCGCAAAAGCAGGATGTCCAGAGTGGGCAGTAAAGAAATATCAGAGTCAGGCAAGATCCTATTCTGTTGAGCAGTTAAGAGGCGCATTAGAACAGGGAGGAAGCTACGAAGAAGCGGTAAAGACTGGAAAAATGAATGACCAGATGGCAGTAGAACTGTTTTTGATTGAGTATAGTAAGTAGATTTACAGGTGCCTTCAGAGTTGCAAAAAAGAACCCCACCAGCATGACGGGTACTGGTGGGGTTCTTATATATTAGGGTGATTAAGTTCAAATCAATTAAGCAATGCTGTTAACCAGTTTGGATAAACGGGAAACTTTTCTACCTGCATTGTTTTTGTGGTAAACACCTTTAGAAGCAGCACTTTCGATAACGGAAGTAGCGTTCTTTAATTCAGCAGCAGCAGCAGCTTTATCGTTAGCAGCAACAGCAGCTTCAACTTTCTTAATAGATGTTTTAACTTCAGATCTGATTGCTTTATTTCTAGCAGCCTTTGTCTGATTTACTAAAATTCTTTTCTTAGCAGATTTAATGTTAGCCAATTGGTACACCTCCAAATTTTGAAATTATCATGATAAGTTCTTATAAATCTTACATTAAAACTGACACGGACGATTTAATGTAAACATACTAGAATATAATATGTCAAGCTTTCCCTTGTGTCAATACATAAATTGAAAATTTTTGCAAAAAATATATGCACAATATGAAAACCTGCGCCTATTATAATAGGATAAGAGGGAAAAACCGTCAAGGGGGATAAAACAGGTGAATGAAAGCAGATATCTGATTCGGACCGATCTGGCATTGGAAACTCAGGAAAAATGTGAAAAAGCAGGAAGTCTGATCCATGGACTCAACAGGGATGAAGAACAGGTGAAAGGCGATATTAAAGTGACTACAGTACAGATAGAGACTGAAAATGCCGCAAAAATCATGGGAAAGCCACGAGGCACTTATATTACTATTGAAGCACCACAGATGGAAGAAGAGGACGGAAGTTATCACAGAGATATTGCAGAAGAACTGGCAAACCGGATCACGATGCTCCTTCCTTTGGAAACTCCTCAGCAAAACCCCTGGAATATTCTGATCGTAGGGCTGGGAAACCGGGAAGTGACACCTGATGCATTAGGTCCGAAAGTAATCGATAATTTATATGTCACAAGGCACATTATCAGGGAATTTGGAAAATATGCCTTTGGAGATGAAAATACCTGTAGAATCAGTGCCATTGCACCAGGTGTCATGGCGCAGACGGGAATGGAATCGGTAGAGATTTTAAAAGGAATCGTAGAGCAGACCAGGCCAGATGTGGTGGTAACCATTGATGCGCTGGCCGCAAGAAGCACCAAAAGACTGGGGAGGACCATTCAGTTGACGGATACAGGAATTACACCAGGCAGCGGCGTTGGAAATCATAGAAATGCCTTAAATCAGGAAAGTTTGGGGGTGCCTGTTATTTCTATTGGAGTGCCCACAGTAGTAGATGCAGCCACCATTGTTATGGATGCCTTGTCAGAATATATGGAAAATTTGCCAGAAGAATTGCTATCACCAAAACTTTATGGAATGTTCGTGACTCCAAAGAATATTGATGATTCTGTAAAGCATGTCAGTTTTTTGATTTCAGAAGCTCTTCATATGGCATTTTTAGGGAATAGGGAGGTGGAAGAGAACATATAATGCCTTGAAAGGGTGGTGTTTTTTTGCGCAGCAGGCAGAATAGACAAAAAACCAGATCGCTTCTGATGTTTTCACTGGTATCAGGGCTTTTTCTTATCTGTATCATTAATTTCTGGGGGCAGAGACTGCTTCCTGGGTTAAAATTAAATTTTACGTTAGGTTTTTATAATCAAATCGTGGAATGTGTTTTTCCACAGCTTGTCTATATGGAATCAGGAAATGAAAGCAGTGCATGGGAAGATTTCACCCAGACTGTATTCCCTTCTTATGCCTATCACAGCAAGCAGCTATGGTATGAAGCTGGAAATGGAGAGGAATTTTCTCAGCTTGCGGCAGCAGAAGAGGAAAATTATCAGGCAAGGCAGGAGCGGCTTCTTGAGGAAAATAGTCAGGCTTTACAGAATTTAGAATTTGACAGCGGGAGCAGCCAGGAAAGTGGGACAGCTTTGCAAAATGAGGAAAATGCATCTGAAGAAGTGGGAAATGTAGGTTCTTTAGAAAATGGACAGGAAGACACCCAGGGAAGTGAAGTCTCTCAGGAAGCATCCCAGAATCTGACGTCCAACAGTCTGGGACTGGTCAAACAGGTAGAAATAAATAGGACAAAGTTACAGGATTTTGATTATTTAAGACAGAATTTTTATCAGATTGACAGCAGTACCACCATAGACAGCAGTCAGCTGAATGTAGAGACACTTCTTGGGAAAGATATGACAATTTCAAAACAGGGAGAAGATCCGGTCATTTTAATCTATCACACCCATTCCCAGGAAGGATATTCGGACTCTGTGGCAGGGGATCTTTCGACAACAGTAGTAGGAGTGGGAGATTATCTGACGGAACTTCTGACAACAAAATACGGGTTTAGTGTTTTACACCACAGAGGTTGTTATGATGTAGGAGACAGAGATCATGCCTACTCTAATGCCGCACCAGCTTTACAGCAAATTCTAAAGGAATATCCTTCGATTCAGGTGGTAATTGATCTACATAGAGATGGTGTACCAGAAACCACGCATCTTACTACAGAAATCAATGGAAAGAAAATGGCACAGATTATGTTTTTTAATGGACTAAGCAGGACAACTACGGCAGGAGAACTAAAAAACCTGCCCAATCCATATTTGAAAGATAATCTGGCATTGTCCTTTCAAATGCAGCTGGCGGCATCGGAATATTATCCAACCTTAGCCCGGCGCATTTACTTAAAAGGATATCGATATAATATGCATTATTGTCCAAAATCTATGTTAGTGGAAGTGGGAGCTCAGAACAATACCCTGCAGGAGGCAAAAAATTCCATGGAGCCTTTGTCAGATGTTCTGGCAATGGTATTGACAGGGGCTGAAAAATAATTCGGAAAATAGGGGAAAAACCTTGCTCATTTACTAGAAAAAGAATAAACTGAAAGTAGGAATTATGTTAGGAGAAAACATTATGGTTGATTATACAGAAGGTTCAGGGAAACAGTATCATACGGGAATTGGTCCAGAGGACATTGGAAAATACGTAATCATGCCCGGAGACCCGAAGCGTTGTGAGAAAATAGCCGCTCATTTTGATAATCCGGTACTTGTGGCAGACAGCCGGGAATATGTGACCTATACAGGAACATTGGATGGGGTAAAGGTAAGCGTGACTTCTACTGGAATCGGAGGGCCTTCTGCGGCAATTGCCATAGAAGAATTGTCAAAAGTCGGCGCTCACACTTTTATCCGGGTTGGAACCTGTGGAGGCATGCAGGAAGAAGTCTGTGGCGGAGATGTTGTCATTGCTACCGGGGCTGTCCGTATGGAAGGGACAAGCCGGGAGTATGCCCCAATTGAATATCCGGCAGTGGCAGATATTACGGTAACAAATGCCCTGATCCAGGCAGCGGAAAAAGCAGGAGTTTCCTATCATGCAGGAGTAGTACAATGCAAGGACTCCTTTTTTGGACAGCATGAGCCGGAAGTCATGCCCGTTTCTTATGAATTGGAACATAAATGGCAGGCATGGATCCGCATGGGATGTCTGGCTTCCGAAATGGAATCTGCGGCACTTTTTATAGCGGGCAGTTTTTTAAGAGTAAGAGTTGGCTCCTGCTTTCTTGTAGTAGCAAATCAGGAACGGGAGAAGAAGGGCATGCCTAACAAACAGGCTCATGATACAGAAATTGCTATTTCTACAGCGGTGGAAGCATTACGGCAGCTAATCCGGCAGGATCATTTACAGAGGTGAGAAATATGGATTACAGCAGATTAACCGAGCTGTCCTTAGAGGCAAGAAAACAGGCCTATACTCCTTATTCTGATTTTCAGGTTGGGGCAGCTCTTTTGACAAAGAACGGAAAAGTATATACTGGATGCAATATTGAAAATGCTGCCTATTCACCAACGAATTGCGCAGAAAGAACTGCATTTTTCAAAGCAGTCAGTGAAGGCGAACGGGAATTTGAAGCAATTGCCATTACAGGCGGAGCGAAAAATGCCGAAAAATTAGAATTGTGTCCGCCTTGCGGCGTATGCCGTCAGGTTATGATGGAATTTTGTAAGCCATCAGAATTTAAGATTATCCTTGGAAAGACAAAAGATGAATATAAGATTTTTACCCTTGAGGAACTGCTACCCCTGGGATTTGGCCCGGCACAGTTACAATAGGGAAAAGGGGGAATGAAAATGACAACCAGCTTAAAGGAAATGCCGAAAATTGAACTTCATTGCCATCTTGATGGCTCCATGAGATTAGAAGTAATTAGGAAACTTTTAATGGAAATGGGACAGGAATATTCATGCGATCAATTAAAGGAGCAGCTATGTGCACCCTGGAACTGTGTTAGTCTGGCAGAATATTTGAAATGCTTTGATCTGCCGATTCAGTGCCTTCAGACTTACCATGGGCTGGAAAAAGCAGCTTTTGATCTGGTAGCCCAGGCGGCAGAGGAAAATGTAAAATATTTAGAAATACGATTTGCACCAAGTTTCTCTACTGGACAAGGATTAACGATACGACAGATCTTAGAAGCAGTACAAAAGGGGCTGGAAAAAGCATATAAGCAGTTTGGTATTTATTCAGGTGTGATTGTGTGTGGTATGCGGAATCTGGATATGGATACAAACCTTACAATGTTGAAAGAGGCAAGAGCTTTTCTTGGGGATGGTGTCGTTGCCTGTGATCTGGCAGGGGATGAAAAAGCTTTTGCAACTTCACGGTTCGCAGATTTCTTTGCTATGGCAAGACGATATCAGATGCCTTTTACCATTCATGCAGGAGAGTGTGGAAGCCGAAGCAGTATCCGGGATGCTATTGAGTTTGGAGCAAAACGGATTGGACATGGAATTGCCATGGCAGGGGATGAGGATTTAAAACGAATCTGTGCTGCCAGAAGAATTGGAGTAGAATTATGTCCAACCAGTAATCTGCAGACGAAAGCAGTTACAGATTTTTCAAAATATCCTTTTCAGGAATTTATGGAAGCGGCAGTGCCGGTTTCAATCAATACCGATAACCGAACTGTAAGTAATACCACTTGTACCAAGGAGTGGGAGCGGTTACAGGAAGCAGGTTTCTTTATGCCGGAATATGGTAGAAGAGTCTATGAGAATTCTGTACATATGAGTTTTGCTTCCGATGATGTGAAGCATGAATTGTTGAAAATATAATAAGAACTGGGCTCCTAGTTGCAGGAGCCTAATCTTTTTTAGTTGCAAAAAATACAGGGGTTTCGTATAATAAAAACAATATGCAATTGAAAAGAAAACAAAGGAAATGAGGAAATATATGTCAGTAGATCAGAGCAAAATTCGTAATTTTTGTATTATTGCCCATATTGATCATGGTAAGTCCACTTTGGCAGACCGTATCATTGAAAAAACTGGAACCTTGACCAGCCGTGAAATGCAAGCTCAGGTGTTAGATAACATGGATCTGGAAAGAGAAAGAGGAATTACTATCAAATCCCAGGCGGTTCGTATTATTTACAAGGCACAGGATGAGGGAGAGTATATTTTTAACTTAATTGATACTCCAGGACACGTGGATTTTAACTACGAAGTATCCAGAAGCCTTGCGGCCTGTGACGGAGCAATTCTGGTAGTAGATGCAGCTCAGGGAGTAGAGGCTCAGACCCTTGCCAACGTATATCTGGCATTAGATCATGATCTGGATGTTATGCCGGTTATAAATAAGATCGACCTGCCAAGTGCAAGACCAGAAGAAGTGATTCAGGAAATCGAAGATGTCATTGGAATTGAGGCAGAAGATGCCCCAAGAATTTCAGCAAAAACTGGTCTTAATATTGAAGATGTCTTAGAGCAAATCGTAACCAAGATCCCGGCACCAACAGGAGACCCGAAGGCACCATTGAAAGCATTGATTTTTGACGCACTTTATGATTCCTATAAAGGAGTTATTGTGTTCTGCCGTATTGTGGAAGGTACGGTCAAAGTCGGTACCAAGATTAAGATGATGGCAACTGGAGCTGAAGATCTGGTAGTAGAAGTGGGTTATTTTGGGGCTGGACAGTTCATTCCATGTGATGAGTTATCAGCAGGAATGGTTGGTTATATTGCAGCCAGCATTAAAAATGTCCGGGATACCCAGATCGGTGATACAGTAACCGAAGTGTCCCGTCCATGTGTCGAAGCACTTCCGGGGTATAAGAAAGTAAACCCGATGGTTTACTGCGGACTTTACCCGGCTGATAGTGCAAAATATCCAGATCTAAGAGATGCCCTGGAAAAATTGCAGATCAACGATGCTTCTTTACATTATGAGCCAGAAACATCCTTGGCATTAGGATTTGGTTTCCGTTGTGGTTTCTTAGGTCTTTTACATTTAGAAATCATTCAGGAGCGTTTAGAGAGAGAATTTAATCTGGATCTGGTAACTACAGCTCCAGGTGTTATTTATAAGGTTTATAAGACCAATGGAGAGGTCATCGAGCTGACCAACCCATCTAATTTGCCAGATCCATCTGAGATAGAATATATGGAAGAGCCATTCGTAGCCGCCGAGATTATGGTGACTAGTGAATATGTAGGTGCTATTATGAAGCTTTGCCAGGAGCGGAGAGGAATCTATGTCAGCATGGATTACATCGAAGAAACAAGAGCAGTTATCAAATATGACCTGCCATTGAATGAGATTATTTATGATTTCTTTGATGCTTTGAAATCCCGTTCCAGAGGATATGCTTCTTTTGACTATGAGTTAAAAGGATATGTCCGTTCAGAACTGGTAAAACTGGATATTCTAATTAACAAGGAAATGGTAGACGCCTTATCCTTTATCGTATTTAAAGACAGTGCCTACGAAAGAGGACGCAGAATGTGCGAACGTCTCAAAGAAGAGATTCCACGTCATCTTTTTGAAATTCCGATTCAGGCAGCAGTTGGTGGTAAGGTTATTGCCAGAGAGACTGTCAAAGCAATGCGAAAAGACGTACTTGCCAAGTGTTATGGTGGTGACATTTCACGTAAACGTAAACTTTTGGAGAAACAGAAGGAAGGAAAGAAACGGATGCGTCAGGTGGGCAATGTAGAGATTCCACAGGAAGCATTTATGAGTGTTTTAAAACTGGATGAAGACTAAGAATTTGGAACTGTATGTTCATATCCCTTTTTGTGTAAAAAAATGTAATTATTGTGATTTTTTGTCTTTTCCCTGCGATGAGCCTACCCAGCAGGAGTATGTTTCTGCCCTAATCAGAGAAATCGGCTTCTATGGTACTTCCATGAGAGATTATGAAGTTTCTACCATTTATTTTGGGGGAGGAACGCCAAGCTGGCTGGAAGAACTGCAGATGCTTCGGATTTTAGATGCTTTAGGGGAACATTTTACCATTTCCCCGGATGCAGAAGTAACCTTAGAGTGCAATCCTGGCACGGTAACTGCGGGAAAGCTGGCTCTTTACAGAAAAAACGGAATCAATCGGCTCAGCATTGGACTTCAGTCCACAGATAACCGGGAATTAAATATTCTGGGACGGATTCATACCTTTGAGCAGTTCTTAAAGACTTATGAAATGGCGAGAAATGCTGGTTTTACCAATATCAATATTGATCTTATGAGCGGGATTCCCTATCAGAGTACCGAAAGTTTGGCCAAAAGCTTAAAACGTGTCATAAACTTAAAACCAGAGCATGTATCTGCGTATTCCCTGATCGTTGAGAAAGGAACTCCTTTTTATGATAAATATAAATTTGATCTGGTAAAGCAGGAAGCAGGTATGCAACCGGATATGCTGCCTCATGAAGATGAAGTGTACCGTATGTACAAGCTGACTCAGATGATGCTCACAGAAGCTGGATTTAAGCGGTATGAGATTTCCAATTATGCGAAAAAGGGCAGGGAATGTAAGCATAATGTGGGCTACTGGACCAGAGAAAACTATCTGGGACTTGGCCTTGGTGCGGCTTCCCTGATTGACAATATCCGCTACAGTAACAACCGGGATTTATATGAGTATATTGATAATACCCGGCAGATTGAAACCTGTTTGTTTTCATCTCCTATTGAAAATGATCCATCCCAGACCATGGGGACAAATCTTCACATCTCTGCCGAACAGTTAAGCCGCAAAGCGGCCATGGAAGAGTTCATGTTCCTTGGACTTCGCATGACTGAGGGCGTTGCCCGGGCTGACTTTGAAAGAGACTTTGGTACACCAATTGAGGCTGTCTACCAGGCGCCCATTATGGAGTTAAAAAAGGAAGGTCTTCTGGTGGCACGGGAGGGAAAGATTGCCCTGACGGAGAGGGGAATCGATGTGGCAAATTATGCCATGGAGAAGTTTTTGTTATAGGTTCTTATTGGAGGAATACATATGTCTTACTATGATGGAAAATTAATGGAACTTCAACAGAAGGTCGCAAGAAAGAAAAAACTGGAAAGTATTTTACAGGAATTAAAGCAGCAGAGAGGGGAACTGACCGATAAGGTCAATCTGTTGAAACAAACAAAATTAAAAGAAGAGGCAGATGTGGATAAATTACAGGGAAAAAGTCTTGCCGCAATTTTTTATACGATATTTGGAAAAAAAGAAGAAAAATTGGATAAAGAAAAGCAGGAGGCTTACGCTGCAGTAGTGAAATATAAGGTGGCAGTGCAGGAGATGGAAACGATCGAAAGCGAAATTCGTCAGTATGAAGCGGAGCTGATGGAACTGAAAAACTGTGAACTAGAATATGAACAGATGCTGGAAAATTTGGACGGATTAATGAAAAAAGCAGAACAGGAAGAGCGCAGAATGCAAGATAAACTTGAAAATCTGGTATTGAATACTGTTTTGTAAAATAGGAGTCATTATGGAACAAATACATATGAATAAAACCGCAGAACATTCTGTAATAAAAAAACTTGCTTTAGCCTCCATGTTTCTGGCATTGGGGCTTCTTCTTCCTTTTGTGACGGGGCAGATTCCTCAGATTGGAAAAATGTTGCTTCCCATGCATATTCCAGTGCTGTTATGTGGTCTGATCTGTGGGGAAAAATATGGTCTGGCAGTGGGATTTCTTACCCCACTGCTTCGTTCTGTTCTTTTTTCCATGCCAATTTTTTATCCGACAGCTATTGCCATGGCATTTGAACTTGCAGTTTATGGATTTGCAGTAGGATTCTTTTATAGAAAAGCCCGCTGGCACTGTGTCGTGTCTTTATATCGCTGTCTGATTGGAACCATGATTTGTGGCAGGCTGGTATGGGGCATTGTGGATTGTCTGCTTTTAGGATATGGAGAAAATGCCTTTACCTTGCAGTTGTTCTTTACTACAGCCTTTGTCAGTGCCGTTCCGGGAATCATTTTACAGCTTGTACTGATTCCTTCTATTATGTTATTGTTGAATAAGACGGGATTGGTGCCATTTCTCAGACACCATAGACATAAGGCAGGGCACATGTGCCATTCAGAAGAATCATAAAAGATAGGAAAATAAAGCATGACAATAGATTCCGAAAACAGCCTGACTATAATAAAAGAGAAAATTTTTACTCTTATGCAGGAAAAGAACAAGGTCTTACTCGCTATTGATGGCAGAAGTGGTGCAGGAAAGTCTACGTTGGCAGAAAAGCTAGCAGAGGAATTTTTCTGTCCTGTCATACATATGGATGATTTTTTCTTAAGACCGCACCAGAAAACGAAAGAACGTCTTAGGGCTCCAGGAGAAAATGTAGATCATGAGCGTTTTTTAGAAGAAGTCATACTGCCATTAAAGGAGCAGAGAGTTTTTTCTTATCAGCCCTTTGATTGTCATGCGCAAGACTTCAAAGAGCCTATCGTGGTGGAAAAGAGTTCTCTTGTTATGGTGGAAGGCTCTTATTCCTGTCATCCAAAGTTATGGGAATATTATGATCTTCATCTTTTTTTGGATATCACACCAGAAGAGCAGATGAAGAGGGTCATAAGACGAAATGGAGAGAAAACAGCCAAAGTATTTCAGGAAAAATGGATTCCCTTAGAAGAGAAATATTTTGAATATTTTAAAATAAAGCAAAAATGTGATATGGTATTAGAACAAAAAGCATCAAAAGGAGGTGGATCATACAATGGCAAAAATTGATGAGATTATCCAATTTGCAAGGGAATTTGAGGCAACAGATATTTATATGACAGATGGAATGCCTTTAATGCTTCGTATCAATGGAAAACTGGCCAGAGCACCTTTTCAACCCTCTCAGAAAGAAGTGGAAGAGACGATTTATGAGATCTTAAATCAGAAAAAAATAAAAGCTTTTGATGATGGAGAGGATATCAATGTTGCATTTTCTACTCAGAATGGAAATCGTCAACGGATTCATGTCTATCGGCAGAGAAAGCGTATTGCAGCCGTGGTTCATCTTCTGTGCCCGGATATCCCGGTCTTTGAAGAAAATTCAATTTTTCCGCAGATGAAAGATATTCTGGAGCTACAGGAAGGCTTGATCTTAATTACAGGAAAACAGGGTAGCGGCAGGACTACGACAGTTGTTTCTATGCTGGAATATCTGAATCAGACCAGCGAAAAGCACATTCTCATGTTGGAAAATCCAGTGGAATATCTTTTCAATGGCAAGAAATCTCTGATTCATCAAAGAGAGATGGGAAGAGATGCGGAGTCCATGGAGAAGGCTTTAAAAAGTGCCATGTATGAGTCCTGCGACGTAATATTTGTATCAGAAATTAAAGATTTTGAAAGTCTGCAGGAGATATTAAGATTGATTGAAGCAGGAAATCTGGTCATTGCGATTGTAAATATTGCAGAAGCAAAACGAGCAGGAAATTATTTGTTGAGTCTTTGTCCGGAATTCTGCCGAAATAGAATGGAGACCCAGTTGGAAAGTGGTATCAAAGCTATCATTCAGCAGAAACGGGTAATAGATGAAGGTGCAGGAACAGCAAAAATCTTATCAGAACTGATATCTACAATTGAAGATTAAGGATAATTTAAGGAAACGGAAATCTAAAATAGATTGAAGTTTCCTTTTCTTTTGATAAAATGTGTTTAACCATTTAAGGAACAAAGGAGTGATTTTTATGAGTAAAAAGAAAAACAAAAACCAGGTGGTGTATACAGGAGAGGTAAATAAAGGAAGGCTTCTGCTATCCATCCTGGTAGGATTGGCAATTACAGTAGTTCTAACAATGATCTTAAATTACATATGGCCATCCCCATGGAATATTCATTCCATTGAATGCTGGATCAAAGTCATCGTAATCTTGGTGATTTTTTGTGCGGCAAATGGATTAAGTGTATTTGCAGGATGTGGTGAAAATGGCATGAAAAGTCAGAAAGCAGTAGAAAACACCATTGAAATGCCAATATTTTTACCATTTCTGGTCTTTATCGGACTTGTGTTTGGGGCCTGTACCGGGGCACAGATCTTTCATTCAGAAGATTATGCAAATCTGATCCAGGTAGAAGAAGTGGAATCCACATCTTTGATTCTTTCTGAAAAAGATGCCACAAGTATTGCATTGATGGATACCGCATCTGCTACTCAGTTAGGAGATAGAGAAATTGGTGCTATTGAGAACTTCTCAGCTTTTGAGGTATCTTATGATTATATTCAGTTAAATGTAAAAGGGGATGCAGTAAAGATTGCACCTTTAGAATATGCAGGATTTTTCAAATGGATGAAAAATAAAAATGATGGTGTTACTGGTTATGTGACTGTTTCTCCAACAACCATGACCGCAGATTATGTAAAACTGGAAGAGGGTATGAAATATGTGCCATCTGCATATTTTTCACAGGATCTGAATCGTCTGATCCATAAAAAATTTCCAACACTGATCTATGATAATATTCATTTTGAAGTGGATGAAGAAGGGAATCCTTATTATATTGCCAGTGTTTATGAAAAGACCATTGGATTGTTTGGTGGAGAAAAAGTCGTAGGTGCTATTATTGTAGATCCTATCAGTGGAGAAGCAGATTATTATAACTTAGCAGAAGTGCCTGACTGGGTAGATAATGTAGTAAACGGAGATCTGATCTGCGAATTATATAATCTGGCATATAAGAATAAAAATGGATATTGGAATGGAACTTTCTTAGGAGCAAATACTGGATGTATGCAGACTACTACCGTTGATGTGGAATCCGAAGACGAGGACGAGGACGAAGAAGAAATTGGAACAGATTTTGGTTATATTGCCAAAGACAGTGATATTTATATTTATACAGGTGTCACTTCTATGGCAGCAGACAGTTCCAACCTTGGTTTTATCATGGTAAATGAAAGAACCGGCGAATACAAATTCTTTGCGGTTTCTGGTGCCAACGAACAATCTGCCATGAATGCAGCAGAAGGAGAGGTTCAGCAGTATAATTATACCTCCTCTTTCCCGACACTGATCAACGTGGATGAAGAACTGACTTATCTTGGTGTATTGAAAGATAATTCTGGACTTGTAAAGATGTATTACATGGTAAATGTAAAAGATTATGGAAAAGTAAGTGTTGCTTCTTCCAGAGAAGAATGTGTGCAGAAGTATGCAGAGAAATTAGGTCTGCATCCAGATCAGACATTGCTTGATTCTATGGAAGGGGATGGAATTACAGAAGAGGAGGAGCCTCAGAGCGAAGAAGAAAAAACAGAGGTTTCTTTTGAGATTCAGGTAATGGAATACATCGATATAGATGGTAATACTTATGTTTACATGGGAACACCGGAAGGAACTGTATATAAAGCACTTTTTGCAGAGAATGAACAGCTTCTTTTTGCAAAAAAAGGAGATATGGTCTCTGGTACAATAACGGAGAATCTGGTTACAGTCGAGAAAATAGAAGAGGTTCACAAAACAGAGACAGAGCAATAGGACAATTTAACAATTTTTGTCGACACATATTGACAAAATCCCGTATTTGTTTTTATATATATTCGTCATGACAGGATTAGACAGCACGGGAGGAAGAAAATGGAAAAATTAAATGTCGCAATTGCAGATGATAATGAGAGAATGCTTCGATTATTGGAAGATATTGTTTCCAGTGATGAAGAATTAGAAGTGGTAGGAACTGCAAAAGATGGAGAAGAGGCTTGTCGGGTTATTAAGGAAAAGCAGCCTGATGTGATGCTTTTGGATATCGTAATGCCCAAACTGGATGGTCTTGGGGTTTTAGATAAAATTCATCAGGATCATTCCATGAAGAAAGTGCCATCTTTTATCATGATCAGTGCAATTGGTCAGGAGCGGATTACGGAAGATGCTTTTGATAAAGGAGCAGATTACTATATTATGAAGCCTTTTGACAATGATATGGTTTTGAACCGAATCAAGCATGTCAGAGAGAGGAAGAATGCTCAGGAAAATCGTAAAGTAAATGCCTATGAAAAAGTGGAATCCATATCAGAGGAATCTTTGGAAACAGAGGTAACAGATATTATTCATGAAGTGGGAGTGCCTGCTCATATTAAAGGCTATCAGTATCTCAGGGAAGCTATCATTATGTCTGTTCAGGATATGGACATGTTAAATTCCATTACCAAGATTTTGTATCCAAGCATTGCCAAGAAGTTCGATACCACTCCAAGCAGGGTGGAACGTGCAATCCGTCATGCCATTGAAGTGGCATGGAGCAGAGGAAAAATGGATACCATTGATGAAATGTTTGGATATACCATTAATAATGGAAAAGGAAAACCAACGAACTCTGAATTCATTGCTTTGATTACAGACAGAATTCGCCTTCAGATGAAAATGAAATAATACATAAAAATGACGGGGAAGTGCGGGAAACACTTCCCTTTTTTGTGAAATGTGCTATAATTAGTACATTAAATGAATTGGGGGTTGGGGGAATATGAAGAAAATTCTTTTTGCCTCATCAGAGGCAGTTCCTTTTATAAAAACAGGCGGACTTGCAGATGTGACCGGTTCTTTACCAAGATATTTTGACAAAGAAACATATGATGTAAGGATTATTTTGCCGAAATATGCCTGTATGGATAGTAAATATTTATCAGATTTAAAATTTGTATGTCATTTTTATGTAAATTTGAACTGGAGAAAGCAGTATGCAGGTATATTTAAAGCAAAATTCAATGGAATTACCTATTATTTTGTAGATAATGAATTTTATTTTGCGGGAAATTCGCCATATAACAACATTTATGAAGACGTGGAGAAATTTGCTTTTTTCTCTAAGGCAGTACTTCAGGCATTACCATTTATTGATTTTGCACCAGATGTGATTCATTGTCATGACTGGCAGACAGGCCTGATTCCAGTATTCTTAAAGACCAGCTTTGGGGATGACAGCTATTATGCAGGAATTCATACCGTTTATTCTATTCACAATATGAAATTTCAGGGACGTTGGCGGATTCAGGAAGTTATGGATATTACAGGACTGCCAAAGCAGATTTTTAATTCTAATGAATTGGAATCCTATGGAGATGCTAACTACTTAAAAGGTGGAGTAGTATATGCTGATAAGATTACCACGGTCAGTCCAACTTATGCCATGGATATCA
>JBGVLD010000063.1:0-5058 GCA_045124075.1 Agathobacter sp. | reverse complement strand
AGAAGCAGTTTTATTTACCAATCTGGACCAGCTTGAAGTAGGAGATTATTTCTATTTACATGTTTTGGACGAAGTACTGGCATATCAGGTGGACCAGATTACAATTGCTCTGCCAGAAGAGACAGAAGGCTTAGAGATTGTACCGGGAATGGATTACTGTACATTAGTGACTTGTCATCCCTATGCAGTCAATACCCACAGACTTTTGGTAAGGGGAGTCAGAACAGAATATATTCCGGAGGAAGAAGCAAATCAGAAAATGGAATATGTGGACGTTTCTTCAGGTACTTTTGTAAAACGATTGGTAGATGCAAGAGCCTGGATTGGAATATCATTATTAGCGATGGTATTGATTGAATCCGCAATTTTTCTTCTATATATGAGGAAGAAACGAAAGGACGCAAAAAAATACCGTAGAATAGGAAACGGGAAGGATAGCAGATGAGTAAGATAGAAAAAGCAAATGCGGTTGCTGAAGAAGTAAAAAAAGTAATCGTTGGAAAAGATGATTGTGTAGATATCGTATTGACTGCTATTCTGGCAGGCGGACATGTTCTGATTGAAGATATCCCGGGAATGGGAAAGACCACTATGGCGCTGGCCTTTGCTAAGGCAATGAACTTAAAACAGAATCGAGTTCAGTTCACGCCAGATGTTCTCCCATCTGACATTACGGGATTTACTATGTATAATAAGGCAAACGATACATTTGTCTATCAGCCGGGAGCAGCCATGTGTAATCTGCTTTTGGCTGATGAAATTAACCGAACCTCTCCAAAGACACAATCGGCGCTTTTGGAGGTAATGGAAGAAGGAAATGTTACAGTAGATGGAATAACAAGAGAAGTTCCAACTCCATTTATTGTAATTGCTACGGAAAACCCAATTGGTTCTGCCGGTACCCAGATGCTGCCGGAATCTCAGCTGGACCGATTTATGGTATGTATCAAAATTGGATACCCAAAACCAGAAGAAGAAGTTGATATTATCAGAAGCAGAAGGGAAAGAAACCCACTGGAACTGGTAAGACCAGCACTGCAGGAAGGCGAACTGGTTCAGATGCAGAAAGAAGTAGCATCCATTTATATTCATGAGAATGTTTATAGGTATATTGCAGATCTGGCGGCAGCAACCAGGAGCTGTGATATGCTTGAACTTGGACTAAGCCCCAGAGGATCTCTGGCACTTTCTCGAATGGCACAGGCAAGAGCTTATCTGATGGAAAGGGATTTTGTGATTCCAAATGATGTGGTATCCGTATTTACCAGCGTTGCTGTCCATAGGGTACGCATAAATTCAAAGGCAAAGATGAATCAGAAAACCGGGGAAGAGGTACTAGAGCAGCTCTTAGGAGAAGTTCATAAACCTTCACCAGAAAAAGGCATATCATGAAAAGTATTGTAAAAAGTATTGTAATTTACTTATGCGTAATAGGTATCACACTGCTGGCAGCAATTGTAACCGGGGGAGAATTTGTAGTTTTTCTACTAGGATTTGAACTGGTGCTGCCAGTTTTTTTATTTATTCTTCTTTACTATTTTTCTAAAAAAATAGAAATAAAAATTAAGACACCTACTACAACAATAAAGAATGAGAAATTTAACTGTGAATTAATTTTGATAAATAGTGCTGAATTTCCTATATCCTGTATAGAGATAACAATTATTTGTCAGGATGTCTTTGATAACACAATAATAAGAGAAGTGGTAAGTGGTGTCATTGACAGAAAAAGTATTTCCACCATCAAATTGGGAATGGAAGCAGGGTATGCAGGGAAAGTAAACTTCCGAATTGAAGAAGCCAAATTATATGATTATTTTCATTTATTTGCCAGAAGTATTTCCTGCGATACATCATGGAATCAGACAATTATTGTTCCGAATATTTATGACATCTCATTTCAAAAAGAATTCGATTCAGTAAAGATGCTGGAGAATAAAGAGAATCACTTCCCAGACAAAAAGGGAGATGATATTTCGGAAGTTTATAATATAAGACCTTTTATGGCAGGAGATGCCCTGCACAAGATACATTGGAAGCTAAGTGTAAAAACAGACGAGCTTCTAATAAAAGAGTTCAGTGATCCTTTGGGAAAAGCAATTAACATTTTTATTGATTATAGTCAAAAGGAAGAGGAAGACTGGACACATGAGAGATTTGATGATGTAGCAACAAGACTTTTATCCATATCAAATCAGCTTTTGTTGGAAGAGGAAGTTCATCAGATTTTCTGGTATGATGCCAGTGAAAAGATGCCGCATCAGATGATCATAGAAAAAAATGAGGATATCTATGAGACTATAGGGGAGCTTACATCAATGAAACCTTATAAGGACATCATAGATTTTGAGTCTATGATAAATGAGAATTCAGAATATGAGCATCAAACAAAAGCTTATGTACTGAATATTTGGGACAGAATGGAGATATCGAATGAAGAAGCCGCCAAATGAGAATGTCAGAATAACGACAATTGATTTTTGGACTAAGAAGATTGGAAAAGAAAATCTTGTTTTTTCTTTTGTGATCCCTTTTTTGTGCCTGTATATTGCGGTAGTGGGGCTGACCGGCTGTTTTCTTACAACTTTTTCTGTTTCAGTAAATAAGGTAACGCTATTTGTCATTCTTTTTTTTATTAGTTTGTTCTGGACGATTTTTTCCAGATGGAATACCGATGGGATGACCCGTTTTCTGGCATTTATGGCAGTTCTGATTTTTTTGAATGTAATATTATTTATTATGCAGAATCAGGCAACATCCGGGTTTTTTCAGATAGTTGATGCAATCTTTAAGAGTTTAAATGACAGTTATCATGGAAGTCTGGATTTGTATGATGTAGGTACGAATGAATCCAATCAGATTATTTTTCTAACTTACGTCCTGATTACAATTACGGGAATTTTATCACTTGGAATCCTCCGGAAGCAGAATATCTGGTGCGTAGCGGCAGTTGTATTTCCTATTCTGTTTTTTTGTTGTCTGGTTCAGGGAAAACCCGATAGGATTTACTTGGTATTATTATTTTTATCATTGCTTGCGGTATTGATCCAAGGTGCATTATCAGAGCCCTTTCATATTAAAACAAAGGAAGAGGAAAACCCAACCAAACATTATATTCAGGAAATCAAAAGTAAAGTAGTTCTGATTAGTTTTTTGCCAGTTTTGGTGATTTCAGTGCTGTCTTTTGCTGTTTTACAACCAATCCTGAAAAAACCGGTAAGCTATGCAAGGGAAGCAGGAGCAGAAACAGAAAATGGAATTTTGCAGCTTATCTGGCAGGTAATGCCGGGAATATCGGATAGTGACCTACAGTTAGAAGGTGTGGGTGGAGGCGTTGATGAAGGAGCCCTTGGGAAAACGGAAGGTTTTTATTTTGGAAATACGAAAGCATTAAAAGTTACCTGTCAGGAAAAGCCGGCAGAGACCCTTTATCTGAAAGGCTATATTGGATCTGTTTATACTGGAAACAGCTTTGATGCAGGAAGTTCCAAGTCCTTGGAAAATGCGTCCAATGGTTGGAATGTAGATGGAGATATATTTATATATATACAGAATTTACCTTTTTTAAGAATGATGTATGCAGAAAACATTATTTTTTCAGAAGGATCAGAGGAAGATGCCCAGTTGTCAGAGGATATTACATCCTCTGCCCAGGAAATACAGGTAGAGAATTTAAATGCAAACACCTCATACACCTATCTTCCTTATAATACGTTTTTAAATGATTATTATGAAATTCTTGCAGGAGACGGAGCAGTAGAAAGTCAGACCAGAGCAGAAGATATTTTTTCCTATTATCCATTAACAGATTTCCAGGAGAAAATGGAGGAATGGCAGGAGAAGGAAGATGCTCATGGCGTACTGGATAAGATAGAAGCGTCTTACGAAAGCTATGTAAAGAGCAACTATTTACAGATTCCAGATACAGGACTGGAAGATCTTCAGGATCAATGTGAAGCTACCGATCTGGAAGAAATAGATGAGATTAAGCAATTCATTATTAAATATTTAGATGAAAATGCATCTTTTGAGATGGATGTGGAATCTGTGCCGGAAGGGGAAGATTTTGTATCCTGGTTTTTATATGATAGTAAAGAAGGATATTCCACGCATTTTGCGGCTTCTGCGACCATGATGTTTCGTATGTTCGGAGTACCGGCAAGATATGTGGTAGGATATACAGCTCCGGAAAGCTTATTTTCCATGCAGTCTGATGGAAGCTATATGGCAATTGTGGAAGATGACAATGCTCATGCCTGGACTGAGATCTATCTTTCCGGAATCGGCTGGGTACCAGTGGAAACGACTCCGGGATACGTAGCAATGTTATCAGAAGACAGTAGCAATTTACAAACAAATGATGCTGAATCAACAGAAAAGGAATCAGAAAACTTAAGTTCAGAGGAGGACTTGGAGAGCTCAGAAGAGAAGACGGAAACTCCTGTTGAAGGCCAGATCGAATCAGATAATCTTATGGCAGTAGTTTTTCTTATCTTAAAAATCTTTTCTGCTATTTTTGCAGGAGCAGTAGTTATCTTTTTCATCTTTATAATAAGAAGAAAATTTGTAAGAAAGAAACGATTAGGAGAACTTAGCCAGGGAAATTTATCTGATAAGATTAAATACCTGTATCAGAGCCTTTATTCATTATGGTTATTTGATGGTTGGATGGAAGCACCGAGCTGTGAAGAAGAAGATTTTTCTCAGAGGATGTCTGAAAAGTATCCAATAAGTACACAAGAAGAGTGGAAAGAGGTTTCAGAAATTGTCTTAAAGACTTACTATGGTTACGATGAGCGAAGTGAAGAAGATTTGGTATTTTTGAGGAAGGTATATAGTATCGTTGGAAAAGAAATATACAGTCATTTGTCCAGTGGAAAAAGATGGATATTCAGCTGGTGGAAGTGCTATCTATAATTCTTGAGTTTCCGTAAACTGTAATCAAGAAATGAGTACATCTGCCCAAAGTACCATTTTCCTGATTTTTTGAAGAACTGAGAATGGCAATCCTGTAAGTAGAGGTACTTTAATAAGCCCCGCCGGAACCGGGCTTTGAAT
>JBGVLD010000062.1:0-8859 GCA_045124075.1 Agathobacter sp. | reverse complement strand
ATTCAAAGCCCGGTTCCGGCGGGGCTTATTAAAGTACCTCTACTTACAGGATTGCCATTCTCAGTTCTTCAAAAAATCAGGAAAATGGTACTTTGGGCAGATGTACTCATTTCTTGATTACAGTTTACGGAAACTCAAGATGATGCTAAGCTTGAATTTATATCGATTTAATAGTATAATCTCTTTTATTGAGTGTTATAACAGAGGAAGAATAATATTTTTAAGGAGGAATCTATCATGATTACCTGGAACAATTTAGATAAGCTTGATTCATATGAAGAACTTTCAAACGTAGCCCGCGTAAATCTCGCTGAGGTTATGTCTGGAGAAAATGGCGCAGAGCGTGTAAAAAAATACAGTGTGCCAATGGCTGAGGGAATGGCCTTTAATTATGCTGCAAAGCAGGTTGACGACAAAGTACTGAATGCACTTGCAAAATTAGCAGAAGAAGCTCAGCTTACAGAGAAATTTGAAGCTCTTTATAATGGAGAAGTTGTAAATACAGGTGAAAAACGTCTGGTACTTCATCATATGACCCGTGGACAGTTAGGGGAAGCAGTGAATGCGGATGGTGTTGATAAACGTACTTTCTATGTAGAACAGCAGAATAGAATTGCTGAATTTGCAAATAAAGTGCATAACGGAGAAATTACAAACGCTGCTGGAGAGAAATTTACAACCGTTGTTCAGATCGGTATCGGAGGAAGTGACCTTGGACCTCGTGCTATGTACTTGGCACTGGAGAACTGGGCAAAAGTAAACAATACATTTAAAATGGAAGCAAAATTCATCAGTAATGTAGATCCTGATGATGCAGCAGGCGTTTTGAATTCCATAGATGTTGCACACTCTCTTTTTGTACTTGTTTCCAAATCAGGTACAACACTTGAGACTTTAACAAACGAATCTTTCGTAAAAGACGCATTAAAGAATGCTGGATTAGATGCTTCTAAGCATATGATTGCTGTAACAAGTGAGACATCACCACTTGCTAAGAGTGACGATTATTTAGCAGCTTTCTTTATGGATGATTATATTGGAGGACGTTACTCGTCTACATCAGCAGTTGGTGGAGCCGTATTATCCCTGGCATTTGGACCAGAAGTATTTGCACAGTTCTTAGATGGTGCTGCTGAAGCGGATAAGCTTGCTGCAAACAAAGATGTATTTGCAAATGCAGCCTTATTAGATGCATTAATTGGTGTATATGAGCGTAACGTATTAGGATATGAGAACACAGCAGTTCTTCCATATTCTCAGGCACTGAGCCGTTTCCCAGCTCATTTACAGCAGCTGGATATGGAATCCAACGGAAAATCTGTAAACCGTTTTGGTGATCCTGTAAATTATGTAACAGGTCCTGTGATCTTTGGTGAGCCAGGAACAAATGGACAGCACTCCTTCTATCAGTTACTGCATCAGGGAACAGATATTGTACCTCTTCAGTTCGTCGGATTTAAGAATAACCAGATGGGTAGAGATGTTGTAATTCAGGACAGCACAAGCCAGCAGAAACTCTGTGCTAACGTGGCTGCACAGATTGTTGCTTTTGCATGTGGTAAATCGGATGAAGACCGTAATAAGAACTTTGAAGGCGGACGTCCATCCAGCATCATTATTGGAGACCAGTTAAATCCTAAGACATTAGGAGCACTTCTCGCTCACTTTGAGAATAAAGTAATGTTCCAGGGATTTGTATGGAATATCAATAGCTTTGACCAGGAAGGTGTACAGCTTGGTAAAGTATTAGCAAAACGCGTACTTGCTCACGAGACAGACGGAGCACTGAAAGTATACAGTGATTTATTAAATATCTAAGAAAATTGTGTTTTAGAGACAGGAAAGATTTTCCTGTCTCTATTTCTACTAAATTTACAAAAGGAGCACAATCATGCCAGTATTTGATTTCAATGATACACCAGATAAAAGCAGTGAATTTGTATGTACTTATACTACATTTCAGTCTAATGAAAGAACAGCTACAGCGGAACAACCGATTCTAGTACTAGATAACAGCAAGCGGAAATGGAAACATCACTCGGCCGGAGTTTTTTCCAATCCAAATAAGCAGACTACTTTTGAATTTAAAGAAGAGGACGGAACTTTTCCGGCAGATATCCTGCAGATCGATGCCCGTTTTGTTTATCTGATCAAATGGCTTGGGAAAAATCACATTAATATACGTCTTTCTGGAGAAAACAGAGAAGAGGGGTATGCCGTTTATAAGATTCGTGAAACTGCTTCTGGTGGAAGTGGAAAACTTTCTGCAGAAGATGGCTTTTTGCAGTTTATGATTGAGCGGTTATTTGCAAGTAATGCGCCTTTAGAGGAACTGGACGAGGACGAAGATCTGGACGAGACCGGAGATGATATGAAACTCACCAGCTTACAGAGTATTTCTGATTTTATGACCTGTGCTGGGAGAACCTTGCCAGACAACATCGGGCTTTGGGCAAGAAGAAATCTTGCAGTTGCCCGTTCTCATGAGGTTACTCAGGAAGAACGACGTCACGCGCAGCGTGCACTTTCCATTATGATGAATATTCAGTGGAAAAATAATTATTTTGAATCTATTGATCCTGTAGAAGCTCGCAGGATTCTGGATGAAGAATTATATGGTATGGAGCGGGTAAAACAGCGTATTATTGAGACAATTATTCAGATTAACAGAACTCATACGCTTCCAGCTTATGGTATTTTGTTAGTGGGGCCAGCAGGAACTGGTAAATCTCAGATTGCTTATGCAGTTGCCCGTATTTTGAAATTGCCATGGACTACTCTGGACATGAGTTCGATTAATGATCCAGAACAGCTGACGGGAAGTTCCCGTATCTACTCCAATGCAAAACCGGGTATTATTATGGAAGCATTCTCAATGGCTGGAGAATCTAACCTTGTTTTCATTATTAATGAGTTGGATAAGGCAGCTTCTGGAAAAGGAAATGGAAATCCAGCAGATGTACTTTTGACACTTCTTGATAATCTGGGATTTACGGACAACTACATGGAATGTATGATTCCGACCAGTGGTGTCTATCCAATTGCCACTGCCAATGACAAGAGCCTCATTGGTGCGCCTTTGATGTCACGTTTTGCAGTGATCGATATTCCGGGTTATACATCAGAAGAAAAGAAGATTATTTTCTCAAAATTTGCATTGCCAAAAATCTTAAAACGTATGGGTTTAAATGAAAATGAATGTATGGTAACCGAGGAGGGGCTTGATACCCTTGTTGAACATTTTGCAAATACTAGTGGTATCCGTGATCTGGAGCAGGCAGCAGAACATCTGGCAGCGAATGCTCTGTATCAGATTGAAGTAGACCATGTTTCTCAGGTTGTTTTTGATTCCAAGATGGTTCAAGATCTTCTGGGCTAAGTGATTGAAAAGGAGCGCAGCTCCATAGATGTGCAATTATCTATGGAGCTGCGCTTCCTAATATTCCCTCCAAATCTAATCCATATCGGCTGGCGATATCTTTCGCATAGCTTAGACCATCCGGTGTAGTCCGAGAGACTTTATAACTTCTGGTTCCACTTTCTTTATTTTCCATAAGAGCTACAAGATTATCAATTTTTCCTTTGTTATCTGGGTAGGAATTATATTTTTCTATCTGCTGAGGCAGATCGTGAATGTGGGTAACATAAATGCCACCACATCCAATGACACCAATACCGGTGAGCACTTCTGAGGCGATATATCCTGCTTCCAATCCGCTGGTACTGGAAAAGGATTCATCCATCAGACTCCATTGCCAGTGATGGGTTATAGACCTGTTTCAAATCACACTTCTTTTCTTCCATATGAGCCACCCTGGGCTTGCACATGGAAAATCCTTTTTTCTTCATTTCCAGGATAAATCCCACTCCTGCGGTCAGGAAACGTATGTCATCCAGAAGTGATAAAAACAGTGCTGTTTTCTCACAATAATAATTCTGGGTCAAGGGCTCAAAATCGCGCAAAGATTTTGAAAAAATTGTATATAAAGCATAGTTCATGGAGTGGTTCATGGCCCGCAGTTCTTCTCCATGCAGACCTTTGGTAAGAGGGTACAAAGGAGACATCATGCATTTATCGTCCCAGGAATCTCTTTTTAGTAGCCGATCCATAATAGTTCCTGGGCGGAAGAGCTCTTCATTGACAGATAAGATTCCAGCTTGCTTTGGACGCAGATTTTCATCTAAATTAAGGCCGATGGTAACACTTTTAATGTGGCCAAAGTTACATTCCATTTGGGATAATTCCTTATCAAGGCTTTGGAATTCGCTGCTTCGTGTAATCTCATCAATCTCAGCTTTAAAGTTCTTCATTCCTTCCGAAGAAAAGCTGCATGATGAAAAGGCACTTGCAAAGAGCTTCACGATTTCTAAATACATTTCCAGATAGCGAACAGAACTTAAGGCTGAGTCTACTGTAAAGTCACTGGTCAATACTCGCCGCAGGTCATGGATGTTATAGATCAGCGGTAAAGAATTGCAGAATACCTTATATAATGTTGGATTTTCCACTAAGTCCTCTACGATATCTAAACGATATTTAAGAACCTCTTCATCTGTTGAGAAAAAGTTCTCCAGTTTCAAGTCAGAAAACCCTCGATAGCTTTCCTTAATCAGGACCACCATGGTATCAATCTTTAGTGCCTGAATAAATTTGAAATCCTTCATGGGTACTTCTTTGTTTTTATCATAGTCTGGTGGATATAATAAATGGAAATTATTTTGCATGGTCATTCCCCCTTATAATATATAAAGTACATACACTTGAAGAGTTTTGTCAAGGCACTTTGGTAAGTAAAGCATAAGAGCAGGAATATACTTCTTGGCCTGTTATAAGAAAAACTTATAGCAGGCTATTTTTTTTAGGAATTAACACTTTTTGGAGAAACATTATATAATCAATTCATACTTAATCGATAGGAAAACAAGGGAGAGACAGATATGGGAAATAAAAATTTACATTTTGAGACAAAGAGAATTCATTCGGGTTATTCACAAAAAGATCATTTTAATGCAGTTAATACACCAATTTATCAGACAGCAGGTTTTGATTTAGGGGATATTGACAGAGCAAGACGCTTATGGACAGGAAGTGAAGACGGAGGAATCTACTCCCGAGTAGGAAATCCAACCGTTGGAGTTTTAGAAGAAAGCATCAGTAATCCAAATGCAGAAATATATAAAAGACACTTCGTGTCAACAATGCGCAGCTCGCGGAGAAGAATTTTGTTGTTTTGCAACACCGCTCGCGCGCGGAGATTGCGCGAAGCGCAATCTTTTTTACTGCTGTTTGACAATAGATAAAAAGAGTGATAATATTAATTTAGTTCAAATTGATTTTAATAAAATTGATTTGAATAAAATCTGTTTGAATTAAAGGGTGAATATGAAGAAGTTTATTGGAAGAAAAGATCAACTGAAAAAATTAAATGACCTATATAAAATGGTTGGATTTAATATGGCGGTTATTTATGGCAGAAGGCGAATTGGAAAGTCTACACTTATTGCAGAATTTATTAAAGATAAACGAGCCATATATTATATGGCAACCAGGGTGGGAACAGAAAGAAATTTAGAGTTATTAACGAAAGAAACTTTAAAAATATTGTGTCCGAATTTAAATAATATATCTTTTCAATCAATAGAAGATTTATTGTCTTTTATTGGAGAAAATGTTTTTGAAGAAAAAACAGTATTTATTATTGACGAATTGCCATATTGGGCAGAAAAAGATGAAAGCATTTTGTCGATCTTTCAAAAATTTGTAGATCATGAGTGGAAAGAAAAAAATATTTTATTTATCTTGTGCGGATCTGCATTAAGTTTTATGGAAGACAAAGTGTTAAGCGAAAAAAGCCCTTTGTTTGGAAGAAGAACGCTCCAAATTAAACTGGAAGCGTTTAATTATCTGGAGTCAGCAGAGTTCGTACCTGACTATTCGAATGAAGATAAAGCAATCTGTTATGGAATTACAGGAGGAGTTGCGAAATATCTTTCTTTAATTGATAGTAAGAAAAGCATTGATGATAATATTAAAGAACAATTTTTTGAAAAAACAGGTTATTTATATGATGAAACAAGGAATTTATTGACACAGGAATTCAGCGATACATCCCTTGTAAATAATATTATTGAGCAGATAGCGGCAGGGGAGAATAGCCTGAATTTAATCGCAGATAAAGTACACGAAAAAGAAACAACCATATTATATTCATTGAACAAATTAATTTCAGTTGGACTGGTAGAAAAAAGGGTCTGCATCACAGAAGAAAAGAACAAAAAGAAGACCCAGTATGTTTTAAAAGATCAGATGTTTAAATTCTGGTATTCTTATGTTCCGGCTGCATCAAGTTCGATTGAACTGGGAAAAGGAAATATATATTATGACAAGCTTGTGAAGCCGAATATTCACACATTTATGGGAAAGGTATTTGAAGAAATGTGTAAATATTTTACTTTAAATGCAGGACTTGAGGGACAGCTTAATTGTTTTGTTACGGAAGTGGGCACATGGTGGGGGACTGAGTTGGTGGAAGACAAAAATGGAAATAAACACATTCAGTCAGCGGATGTAGATGTTGTTGGAGTGTCTCTTGCAGAAAAAGGAGTTATTGTTGGAGAATGTAAATTTAAAAATGAAAAAATAGATAAGCCAATTTACGAAACATTAGTTCGGCGCAGTAAAGCTATTCCTTGCAAATATCCAGTTGTCCAGTATCTATTGTTTTCACTGGGGGGGTTTACAGAATGGTTCCATGAGAACACAGACAAAAAAATGGTTACGTTATATACATTAGATGATCTTTATAGATAAATTAGAATTTATAAATCTGGTAACTTTTGTTTTAATCGCACTGGCTTCTGGTGTCATGATCTTAATTGGAAGATACCTGGGGGAAAAGAGAAATGACCGTATTGGCAAATTAATTGGAAATGCAGTGGCAATTGCCTTATATCATGAGTATTCAGCCTAACGCATCCCTGACAAATATTGGACTTGCAGCACCGACTGCCACCATGTTTGGAATAACCTTGTGCTTACTTTATTATATACATATGACTAGAAAAGATCGAAAGAAAGAAGGGAAATAGTGAACACACAAATTTTTGCAACGTTTGGTCCAGCTTGTGGAACAAAAGATATTCTAAAAAAAATGATAGCGGCTGGTATGACAGGAATGCGTTTAAATCTTTCCCATACTACCCTGCCTGCCAGTGAGAACTATATCCGGGCTTATCAAGAGGCTGCACAGGAACTTGGGAAGCTTCCACAGATTCTAATTGATATGCAGGGACCAGAATTACGAGTCGGATTGTTGGAAGAGCCAATTCTATGGAAAGAAGAAGAATCGGTTCTTCTTGGAGAAAAGGGAATTCCTGTTCCAAACGAAGTGATTTCTGCAGCGCGGCCAGGAGATAAAATATTACTGGATGATGGGAAAATACAGATAGAAGTGTTTGCTGTTTCAAACGACTCTCTTCAGGCAACTGTACTAAGAGGAGGGCTGCTTAGGGGGCATAAAAGTATTAAAATTGAGAACAGGAATGTGAAAATGCCTGTATTAACAGAGCATGATCTGGAAAATATCCGGATGGCAAAAGAGTATGGTGTAACTGCATTGATGCAGCCCTTTGTTCTATCTGGCGAAGATCTGGCATATGTAAGAGCAGTTTTAAAAGAAAATCAGGTAGAAGACATTCAGATTTTTGCAAAAATAGAGAATCGGATCGGAATAGAAAATTTGGAAAATATCCTTCCAGAAGCAGATGTGGTAATTATTGCCAGAGGAGATCTGGGGAATGATATGCCACTTTGGGAACTGCCAGTAGTTCAAAAGCAAATAGAAAGAACTTGTAGAAAATATAACAAGCCATATGTGGTGGTGACGCAAATGCTTGCCTCCATGGAAGAGAACCCAGTCCCTACCAGAGCTGAGGTGTCTGATATTTTTCATGCAGTCATGCATGGAGCATGGGGGGTTATGATAACTGGAGAGTCCGCAGTTGGAAATTTTCCGGTGGAAGCAGTAAAATATTTGGTAAACACAGCAAGAGAGTCAGAAAAATATATAAAAGGAGTATAAAGATGGAATACGAATACAATGATTATGTTACGTTTCATGTAACAACAAAAGATGGTTCCGATGTAGAAATGGCGGTAGTAGATGAATTCGATTTTGAGCACAAACATTATATAGTAGGTGCGGTAGTAAAAGATGATATTCTTGATGAAGAAGGCAGGTATATTTACCGCAGTGTAATAAATGGGGATGAATTTACTGTAGAAAAGATTGCAAATGCAGTCGACTATCAGAGAGTTGCAGAAGCATATATGAATATGGAAGAATAAAGATTAAGGGCTATTCAATTTATTTGCAAATTGAACAGCCCTTTTAATGAATTTCTAAAAGTTTCACTGTATAACCTCTCTTTCTATTGATTTTGGTTGATGTGCTATGGACCTCTTCCTTTCATATAAATCTCCTCCCTGCGTCAATCTATGTAAACTCTTATGAGAGATTTCTAATATGGATGTCTGTGTTATAAAATATCTATCTCAATGGACCGTCCTCCTTGTTTATGAAGTTGTCTCTTCTTTTGATGAATTAATTGTATTACCTTTTTGCAAGTTTGTCAATATAAAAATTGAAAAAAACTTAAAAAACATAAAGTTGTCAGAAAATAATGTGCTGTTGAAAAAAGTAAAATCGGTAAGGAATGTTCTTGAGTTTCCGTAAACTGTAATCAAGAAATGAGTACATCTGCCCAAAGTACCATTTTCCTGATTTTTTGAAGAACTGAGAATGGCAATCCTGTAAGTAGAGGTACTTTAATAAGCCCCGCCGGAACCGGGCTTTGAAT
>JBGVLD010000061.1:0-44769 GCA_045124075.1 Agathobacter sp. | reverse complement strand
TCAAAATTCCTGTTTTTTTCATAATCATTATTTTTTCCCCATAATACTCCAACAAATTCTATAGACTGGATACCCTATCTTGAGCAGACCGATTGCCAATCTGTCCCGTTTCGGTGTTAATGGATCTGTTTGAACCTGCTTTGCATGTTCTTTAATGAAGGCTATTATTTCCATTCTTTCTGCGTCATATCCAGTCACGTTTGCCAACTGATTTAATGTACTGAATCGGGCATAGACCCTTCTTCGAAGTACTGCATCTTTTAAATCCGGATATACTTTAGAAACCTCCTCTGCCATCGCATCCGTCATTTCTAACATATGAAACTTCTTTGGATTAAATTTTCCAGTTACAATAGAATTTGAGCGAATCATATAATTATATTGACTTTTGTATCCGCATGCAACTTTTTTACTCATTAAAAAGAACTTGTAGGTAGTTCCAATATCCTCAAATAACATTCCCTTAGGATACTGAATCTGTTCTACAAGACTACGATGATACATTTTCGCCCAGGCAGATGTATCAATAATATCATGATAAAGCATTCTTTTTAAAACATCATGCGCACTAAGACTCTCATCTGTCCCATCTCCTATCAAGACCGTTTTTCCACTTTCAAATACAACAGAATGTGTACAAAGTGACATTGGTGTCTGATATTTTTCGATTAAACTATATAAATATTCTATATAAGTTGACTCTATTGTATCATCCGAGTCTACAAAAGTAATGTATTCTCCTGTTGCAATCTTTGCGCCAGCATTTCTGGCATCGGACAGTCCGCCATTTTCTTTATGAAGAACTCTGATTCGTTCATCCTTTTTCGCAAATTCATCACACAACTGCGGACAACTGTCTGTTGCACCATCATCCACCAGAATAATCTCCAAATTTTTATAGGTCTGCCCACATACAGAATCTATACATTTTTTCAAATAGTTTTCCACATTATATACAGGAAGAATAACACTGATCCTTGGCTTCATATTTCCTCCTAAAAACTACTGTCATACTTTTTCCCTGAAAATTTTGCACGAATAAAGGAGCGAATCTTTCTTCCCCAATCAAGCTTCTCCATATTAATGGTAGGAATCTCTTTGTACTCATACTGGTTCTTTAAAAGCCACACATCAAACAGTAGCTCACTCACTCTTCCAAAATACCGTGCCTGAAATGCATTATATTTGGTTGGATCTGTTCTGTTTTCCAACTCAAATAAAATGGAAAATAACCATTCACAATATTCGTTATAATACTCTCTACGCATAATGAACATATTGAACATGTGAGCCCAGGTACGCTTCATTACTACATCAAATGCGGACACATATTCTGGACATTTCTCTTTTATGATCTCTCTTGTAATATCCAGATGCTCTGCATAATGGGTATGAGCATAATGATTATACAGATTCTCAATATAGTACTTTCTTTTCTTAGGTACAAGTATGTTGTTATTCCGCAATAACTTTTCTAATTGCTCAGCGTTCAACACATATTTAAACTTATCTTTTCCTGGTTTGAACCCTTTTTTCGCAGAAAAATGCCGTCTGTAATGGGTCAGACCATAATAATCTGCTTTCACATTCTTCCATAACCAGTAAACACCTGTAAGCTCACAGTAATAAGGATTCTTCTCTGAAATATTATCTCCGGAATCGTCTCTTTCAAATCCGATTCCCTCTTTCCCTGTTGCTCCCACATGCATCGGCAGATAGATACTGTCATCCGGCATCTGATATTTCTTATGAGCTGCAATTGCTATTTTAACATTCATATTTGTCACCTTTTAATTATCTATTTCGATCCCTCTTTATTTAACACAGCACCTACCGTCTTAAACAAAATCTGAATATCCAGTCCCAATGTCCAGTTCTCAATATATTCCGAATCCAATCGAACCACCTCTTCAAAATCCGTAATATCGCTTCTACCGCTTACCTGCCACATACCGGTCAGACCTGGCTTCATACTGAGACGAATTTTGTGATGAAGGTCATACTGTTCGTATTCATTGACTGTTGGGGGCCTTGTTCCTACAAGGCTCATATCTCCTTTTAAGATGTTCCAGAACTGTGGCAGTTCGTCAATGCTTGTCTTACGGATAAAGTTCCCGATTCCTTTTCCAGGTCCTTTCTCACTGCCAATAATACGAGGGTCATTTTCCATTTTGAACATGAGTCCCTTCATCTCATTCTGTCCCATTAATTCTTTTTTCCGTTCTTCTGCATCTAGATACATGGAACGGAATTTGTACATATAAAATGTTCTTCCATTGGTTCCTACACGTTCCTGTTTAAAAAAAACCGGACCTGGTGACTGCTTTTTAATAGCCGGTGCCACAAAGATATAGGCGATTCCCGTAAGAAGTAGCCCTGCCAATCCGCCCGCAATATCCATAAGACGCTTTACAGAAACTTCCCAGCCTGTAGCGGTCTTGATAGAAGTGGTAAGAACCTGAGCCTGTCCGATTTTCTCCATAAAGCGATTTGGAAGAGCATCCGGTAAGAAGCCCAGTCCAATATGAACGGTTATTCCCATACTGAGGAAAATATTTACCAGTTCATTTAACTTTTCTTTACTCTCAAACGTATCGATTAGAACCTCATCTACGACATTCTGCCTTACATATTCCAAAGTATCTTCTTCACCATAAATAATTGGAATATCTGCGTCGATTCTCTCCTTATCGTTCACATCGAACATAGAAATACAGCACACACGATATTCACGCCAACGCTTTCCTCGAAGTTGCTGTACGCAGGAAATAATATGATCTTCAGAAGAAATGATCATCATATTAGACTGATTCTTCTCTGACGAGATTCTTCTTCTAACGATATATTTTAACGCAATTCTTCCACAATAACAGCATGCTACTCCCAGTCCCCAGCTTAATAAGAAGACCATTCGTGAGAATAGATATGTCTCTTTTACAATAAACTCATATAACAACAAGAGCAGATATACTACTGTAACATGCTGAAATACTGACAGAAATTCCTTGCCTTTCCTACGTTCCAATATATGTTTATACGACTCAGAAAAGAAAATTACTACAATATCGACTACCAGCATTAACACACCAAGACGAACATACAGGCCTGGCTTTTCATACCAGCTGTCCGGATGACGAAGAATATAGGATAAAAAGAAGGTAATTTCTAATACAATCAGATCCAACAATTCAAAATCCCAATGTTTCATCCAACCGGAGTTATTTTTTCGATACATTCCATATCCTCCATTGTTTCCTACAGATCATTTGCCATGTTTGCCAGACGATTCATGGCACTGAACATTCCTCTGATAGATGCTCTTGTAATATTCGAGCTTACTCCCACACCGAAGGTAACATTTCCGGTACGGTTGTCTTTCATCTGAATATAAGCCGCCGCTTTTGCCCCAGAACCTTCACTTAAGGCATGCTCGCTGTAATTTAGTACAGTAACATCCAAAGCACTGACACACTGACGCACTGCCAGTTTTACAGCATCAATCGGGCCATTTCCAGAAGCTTCTGAAGTAATTGCTTCACCTCTGTATTTAAAATCTACACTAACTGCAGTTTCTTCATCGCCATCTTCGTCTTTTACCCGAACAAAGACCAGTTCAAAAGGATCTTTCAGTTTTAAATACTCTTTCTGGAATGCTTCCATAATCTTAGCTGGTGGTACTTCTCCACCCATTTTCTCTGAAAGATTCTGAATGACGTCTGCAAATTCTCTCTGCATTTCCTTTGGCAATTTGTATCCAAACACTGTGTCCATAACGAAGGCTACTCCACCTTTACCAGACTGGCTGTTAATACGAACTACTGGCTCATATTCACGACCTACGTCACAAGGATCAATTGGCAGATAAGGAACTTCCCAAGTGTCCAGTCCCCGTTCCTTTAACGCCTGCTCTCCTTTGTTGATGGCATCCTGATGAGAGCCAGAAAAAGCAGTAAATACCAATTTACCTGCATATGGATGGCGCATTCCCACCTGCATTTTACAGCAGCGCTCATAAACATCCATAATCTCATTAATATTCTCCAGATTCAGTTCTGGATTGATTCCCTGAGAGAACATATTATAAGCCACCGTCAGAATATCTACATTACCAGTACGCTCTCCGTTTCCGAATAAAGTACCTTCAACTCTGTCTGCACCAGCTAACATTGAAAGTTCTGTTGCAGCAATACCAGTTCCCCTGTCATTATGAGGATGTACGCTTAATATTATATTTTCCCGATCTTCAAAATGAGTATGCATCCATTCAATCTGATCTGCATATACGTTTGGTGTATTCATTTCTACGGTAGCTGGCAGATTGAAAATGATCGGATTCTCATTGGCATGATCCCATTCTCTCTGTACAGCCGTACAAATTTCCAGCGCAAAATCCATCTCTGTTCCAGTAAAACTCTCCGGAGAATATTCCAGCTGGATATTTCCAGGGAAATTCTTCATTCTTTCTTTGACCATACGAGTTCCCGCTACTGCAATTTCAATGATTTCCTGACGGTCTTTATGGAATACTACATCACGCTGTAAAGTAGAAGTAGAATTATAAATATGAACTACCACATTTTTGATCCCTTCGATTGCTTCAAAGGTGCGGTCAATCAAATTCTCTCTACACTGTGTCAGCACCTGAACTTTTACGTCATCTGGAATAAGATTCTCCCTAACCAGCTTTCGAAGGAAATCATATTCAATCTGGGAAGCTGCTGGAAAACCAATTTCAATTTCTTTAAATCCCAGCTTCAGCAGAAGATTGAACATCTCCATCTTTTCTTCCACATTCATTGGCTCAATTAAAGCCTGATTTCCATCTCTTAAGTCAACCGAACACCAGATTGGAGCTTTCTGAATCTCCTTATTTGGCCAGGTTCTTTCTGGGAAATCTAATACAGGTACTCTTTTGTATCTTTTATAGTTAAGCACGACAAAAATTCCTCCTTATTCGCCTAGTCCGCTTTCTATAAATGAAAGAAGGATAGGCAGCGCTTCCTCTTCATCCTCACCATCACAGATCAATGTGATTTCATCTCCGGACTTAATGCAGGCCCCTAAAACACTTAATACACTTTTGGCATTTGCAATATTGCCATCATATTCAAAGGTGACCTTACTTTTAAATTTCATTGCCTGTTTACATAAATTACCAGCAGGACGCAAATGAAGACCTGTCGGATTCGTAATTTTAATTTTCTTTGATATCATTTGTTTTCCCCCTATAGCATTACCTTCGTAATTAACTTTGCAAGTTTCTTAGCTTCTTCTTCAATGATTGTCTGATCTTTTCCCTCAATCATAACACGCACCAACGGTTCTGTTCCAGATGGTCTGATCAGCACTCTACCCTCTCCTGCAAATTTTTCTTCAAGCTGCGCAATTGCTTCTGCAATTTCTGAATATTCCATATAGCTTTCTTTTTTGTGATTTGGTACTTTGGCATTCACTAAGGCCTGTGGCAACACTTCCATGACTTTAGAAAGTTCTGACAAAGGTTTCTTGGTTTCTACCATTACCTGCAACAGATGAAGGGCACTTAAAAGTCCATCTCCTGTAGTATTGTCATCCAAAAAGATTACATGGCCAGACTGCTCTCCCCCAAGATTGTAGCCATTTTCTCTCATATTCTCCAATACATATCTGTCACCGACCTTGGTCTTCTCAATATGGATTCCTTCTTTCTCACCCATCAGAGTAAAGCCCAGGTTTGTCATTACTGTAACCACAATGGTGTCTTTTGCGAGCTTTCCTTTTTGCTTCAGGAAATTGCCGCAGATTGCCATAATTTCATCACCGTCTACCAGCTTACCATTTTCATCTACTGCCAGCATTCGGTCTGCATCACCGTCAAAAGCAATACCGACCTGTGCCTTTTCCGACACTACTCTTGCCTTTAACTCATCCATGTGGGTAGACCCACAGTTCGCATTAATATTGGTTCCATCCGGATTTGTATGAATTGCTACCAGATCTGCCCCCAGATCCTGTAAGGTCTTTACAGAAGTATAGGAGCTTGCCCCTTCTGCACAGTCAATTACGATTTTCATTCCTGACAGATCCATCGGAACGCATTTTTTCTCAAATTCTATATATTCATCTACAATATCAAATCGATATTCAATCTTACCGATTCCTGGTCCTATTGGAAATACTACATCGTCCATGTCGTTATGGATCAGTGCTTCAATTTCATCTTCCAGTGCATCTGATAATTTATATCCTTCTCCATTAAAGAATTTAATTCCATTAAATTCCATTGGATTGTGAGAAGCGGAAATAACTACACCAGCATCCACTTTATGTTTCCGAGTCAGATACGCAATTGCCGGAGTTGGTGCCACACCAACGTAGATTGCATTTGCACCCACGGAACATATTCCCGCCATTAAGGCATTTGCCAGCATTCCTCCAGAGATTCTGGTATCACATCCTACAATAATGGTAGGCTGATGAGACTTCTCCTTTGTTAATACATATGCTCCGGCCTGGCCTAATTTCATTGCCAACTCTATCGTCAGCTCTGTGCCAGCAATTCCTCTTACACCATCCGTTCCAAACATTCTAGCCATATTATTCTCCTAATCTCTTCCAAATATTCCAATCTATCCCAAAATGTTACTATTAATTGTCTGCATTCTCACCTATATTATCGGATGAACCATTCCCTGCAGACTCACCACCTGGTTCACTATCTTCATTTCCGCCTGTTGTATTATCAGACGGATTCTGAGTGTTTTGATTTCCATTTTCCTGATTTGTTTTACTGGTAATCAAAAGATTTACCTGTGCCGTACCAACACTGTAGGTATTTTCATCCAGCGCCAGCTGAACCGTCATCGTATAAGTTCCTTCTGCAAGACCACTGACATCTACGGTACCAACCAACGTCGCGTTGGACAGTTTATCCAAATCACTTGCCAGTCCACCAATGGAAACAGTAATATTACTTTTCAGCCAGGAAAGATTATAATCCGCCCCCAATCCATCTACTGTGATATTCTCAGTCTGAATCGTATAGTTTCGATGCTCATAGGGCTCAATCTCTACTTTAATCTTCACCTTACTTTCGGATGGATCCACCAGTTCTACACCTTCTGGAAGATACTCATTAAGTTCCTTTTCTGTATCTACATCAGAACTTGCTCCAGCCACATTAATATCTGGAATTTCCAAAGTTGTAATTGCATTCAATACGGTAGAAGTCCCTTTCAGCCGTACTTTAGCAGGGTCACTGGTAATGCCAACCACAAACCGGTTCGGAGCCAATGTTCCTACCGTAGAGAGTTTTAATTCAACCTCTTTTGTTGCCAGGATATTGACTGATACCGTAACAGTAGAATTACTGATGGTCAGTCTGGTAGTATCCACTTCATTTCCTTCTTTATCATACAAAACCGGAACTACACTGCCAGAGAGATTCATAGACATACCTTCCACGTTAATGGTAGCTACCGCTTTATTATCAATGTTGCTGACAATGGATGCCGGTCCCGAAACATTGATGACATTCGGCGTAATTGCTGATATATCTCCTATTGCATAGCCGGAAGCTACTTCCCCTTCTACTTTGGCTGTTATGCTAATTGGCTTACTCATCAGATCTTCCAGAGAAACTTTAAAAAATTTTGTTTCCCCATTATATGTCAAAGACGAATTGTATCGTTCCGCAGAAATGGTAATCGGAACTGTAGCAACTGTTCCCGTTTCATCTACTACCATTTGATTCATATCTGCAGTTGCTGTAAAATCACTGTCTTCCAGTTTCTCCATCACACTTCTTGGAGCGGACACAGAGAAAGTCACATTATTGGTTCCATCCAGAGCCTGATAGCATTTATTCTGATTAGAAACCGCATCTTCATTCAATACATTCACTCTGACGGTGTATGTGTTCGTCTTAACCGGATCATCAATATTGTAGACTACCAGCCATAGAATAAATGACAGAAGAACTGCCAACAATTTAAATCCCAAATTATTGGTTAAGGTTTTCAGAATTTTTCTTACCATTCTTAAACCTCCTTCTAAGCGTCTTGAACTTTCCTTCTTCTTCTCCTTGATGCTGCAATTCTACCAGTTTCTTTCGAAGGAAATCAGTTTTGACCCCTCTATAAATTCTGCCTAAGTATGCAATGGATACAGATCCGGTCTCTTCCGAAACAATAATTGTTAATGAATCACTGTTCTCACTGATTCCTACTGCTGCACGATGTCTTGTTCCAAGATCCTTGCTCAAAGAGAGGCTGTCAGATAAAGGAAGATAACAGGTAGCAGAAACAATCCTATCTCCACGAACAATTACAGCACCATCATGTAATGGCGTATTCTTCTCAAATATATTGATCAGAAGCTGACTGGACACAATGGCATCCACATCAATTCCTGTACGTACATATTCATTCAGTAATATATTATCTTCTATTACAATTAGCGCTCCTGTTTTTACCTTGCCCATTGCAAAACATGCTTTTACCAATTCATCAATTGTGCGGTCAGAAAATTTCGGTGCTTCTGCCCTTCCAAAGTCAAAGAATCTTCCCAGGATATTCTTCCCCCCCAGATTCTCTAAAGCTTTTCTAAGTTCTGGCTGAAAGATAATTACCAACGCAATCAAACCTACATTTAAAGTATTCTCTGCCACCCAGAGAATGGTGCTCATCTGAAAAATTGCCGCAATCAGCACAAACACCAGAATTACCATGATTCCTTTAAACAGTGTCCATGCTCTTGTGCTTTTGACCCATAACAGGACATGATAAATAAGGACAGCAATAATAAGGATTTCTATATAATCCACTATAGACATAGAAATATCCGGCATTCCTACAACTTCGGATACATTATCACCAAAGGCACTTAACATTCCTATAAAATCCTCCATATTCTCCCCTCTCTTTATTTTTATCCCTTTTTACTTTATTTCAGCCAATCCTCATCAATATCCAATTCTTGAGCGATAACTTTTCGGCTGACATTTTCATCTACGTCATCTGACTTCTTTGTTCTATCGATTCGTTTTCCCATACTTGCAGTATTTCCAAAATGTTTCACTGTCTTCTCAGAAGATGCCACAACACGTTTCGGAACTGCCTTTACAAAATAATAATATTCATCATCTTCGAACTGAACTCTCTCCGTTCTGGCATAATCCAGATTCATAAAGAAAAATTCCAGTACAAATCCCAGCAACATGGAAATCAGACTTCCCACGATAAGAAGAATTCCCTTTCCTGAAATGTTGAAAATCAGGTATCCTGCAAACAATCCACAAATATGAATTAATGTTGCTGAAATAATTGCCAGTTTCCATGCATGCTCAATAGACATCCGTCTAATAATCTGCACCACAATAAATACCAGAATAAAAACAGCAAGTATCAGATACATTTCGTTGTTTCCAAGCAGCTGTCCCACAGGCACACTGAATTTGGAGCTGACTTCTGCCCCCTCTTCTGCAGTAACATTCACTAATGTGGATACATTCTGATAAATTCCTGACAGAAAATAATACATAACCGTACTGCCACACACTGCCAAAATCGAATATCCCGAACAAAGAAGTCCACATCCAATTGGCATGATATATGGAATATTTAGATGAAAGCAGAGCGGTGTCAAAATTGCTGCAATTCCATCTTTCGGTGAAAAACGGAAATAAAGAAAGTAAATTGCTGCAAATAGTATGAGCGTGGTTAGAGCCACTTCAACAGACAATGCATACATATCCAACAGCACCAACACTGCTGCCGCCAAAAGCGTCACATTCTGTGGCAGTAAACAGCACACCAGTGCCAGAATAAGCGCAATTGGTACTGTGCTGATTTTCTCCATAAAGCCTATACTGGAATTGATTAATAAAAACAACGCCAATGCCAACACGAACTTCACAATTGGATACAAATATGTGTCATGTTTTCCCCAGATCCGTAAAATTTTATCCTTTATTTCTAATAATTTTGCCATAAAACCTCCTAAAAATCAGACCTTAAGCTTCTCCTCCCGGTCATACATTTTGTTTATCTTGCGCACATGGTCGTAATATTCCTTTAATGCTTTTCTTCCTTTCGTATATCTACGTTGATACACAAACCATGTAACCAGAAGATACACCGCCATAAATGCGGCATACACCAGCACTACTGTAATTGCAGTTGCAATCAATTGAGAAGTATTCATTTCCTCCATAATATACTCCATGGAATACATGAACCATAGAACCACCAGCAGACCATAGCCGATTGTTCCAGAGAAAAAACTTTTGAGCAGTTCTTTGGAAATATAATCATTTCGGTAATACTGCCCCATCTGACGGTTTTTCTTTTCTTCAAAGGTATCATATTTTGCAATCTGGTATAATTCTTTTACCCGTTCTTCATTAATCATTGATTTTCTCCATATAGACGCAATAGTGCATTATTTTGTATTATAACATATAATAAGATAAATTCAAAGGAAAAAAAAGCCATTATAGAAAAAGCCCCATGTCTTTCTCTATAATGACCCCGATTTTCCCTTTGTTCTACTTTAAAAATCTCATACGATCCTTTTCTTTGTCGCCTTTATGTTGCGGTTCAAAGGATTTTGGAACATCAATGGCGCTACGTAGTGTCATTGCCAGATTCTGTCTGCAGGAATCACAAAAACGACCTGTCCGAATCATTCTACCACAATTCTCACAATCAATCCCCTGCACGGAATCTGCTGAAAAAGTAAGGCGCTCTTCTCTTACCCACTGTTTGATCTGCTTTACGCTTACTTCATTGGCTTCCGCCACTTGATTCACACTAGAATTAGGATTCTCTTCAAGATACTGCTTTACTTTCTGGAAAACATCTTCTGATTTCTGTCTGCACTGCGGACACAATTTTTCCCTTGAAAGAACATTAAATAATCTACCACATCCTC
Organism: Agathobacter sp.; assembly: GCA_045124075.1. Lineage (GTDB taxonomy): Bacteria > Bacillota > Clostridia > Lachnospirales > Lachnospiraceae > Roseburia. The sequence continues at coordinate 33,858 of JBGVLD010000061.1, read as the reverse complement.
TACAATTCGTTACGTCCATTCCTGCTGCCCCCTAACATCCCTTGCCGATACATATACATATAGAAAATACACTCTGTACTCCAGTCTGACTCAACACTTCCGCCACCGCATCTATGGTACTTCCAGTAGTATAAATATCGTCTACAACTAATACTTTATTATATTTTACACCCATTTTGCATATTTGAAAAGCACCTTTCAGATTATTTTTCCGCTCTACGTCATTTAGTTCTTTCTGTGGACGGGTATTCTTTATTCGAATTATCCATTTGTCCTCTACTGGAATATCTGTATAGAAAGATAATTCTCTTGCAAATACCTCCGCCTGATTATATCCCCGCTTTCGTTTTTTCCCAGAAAATAACGGAACCGGCACAATGGCTTCGATTTCATTTTTCTGCAGCCACTCTCCAAATCGCTCCGCAGCTTCTTCTCCAAAGAATCTTCCATATTCTCTTTTATTGCTGTATTTAAACCGGTACATTGCCTGCTTCATTCCGCCTTTATACAGATAAAGTGCTTTTCCCTGACAAAATATATCTTTGTGTTTTTTTCTGAATTTCCACTGCTCTTTTTGCTTTCGATAGCAGTCAAAACAATATTCTCTTTGCTCAGATTCCACTGGCTTTCCACAGCGGTAACACGTCGGTTCTTGGATGGGATATAATTCTTTTTTACATTCTTTATGGATTTTTTCGCCGGATTCTAATAGGCCATGGCATACCAGACAACGGGGCGGATAAAGGATATCCACCATTTTCCGCCCCGCAGAATAGATACGTTTTAATGATTTATTTTTCAAAAAGTTTGTCAATCAGTTTATGTCCTTCTGCTACAAAATTGTTGGTTTTTTCTGCTTCTTCTTCATTGTAATGCCAGGTGTGTTCCTGTATTTCTGTTGAATCATAAAGAAGATAAGGTACATTATCTGCTGTATGCGTTCTAAGGCAGATTGGAGTTGGATGATCCGGCAGGATTACCATTCTAAAATCTTCTCCCGCTTCTTCCAACGCTTCTACGATTGGACGAATGATCAACTGATCCAGATTCTCGATTGCTTTTACTTTTCGCTCTACACTGCCCTGATGTCCCATTTCATCCGGTCCTTCCAGATGAACATAAACAAAGTCATAACCTTCTTTTGTCAGTACATCTACTGCCGCCTGGGCCTTTCCATCATAATTGGTATGAAGTCCACCATTAGCACCTTCTACATTGATTACTTTCATAGAAGTACCCACCGCAATTCCTTTTAACAGATCTACTGCAGAAATCATAGCACCAGTCTTATTGGTCTTTTCCTGGAATGGAAACAGCGCAGGTTTTGTACCAGCACCCCAGAACCAGCAGGAGTTGGCAGGATTTAATCCCTGCTTCTTACGTTCTATATTGATTGGATGATTTACCAGAATATCATAGCTCTTTTTCATCATTTCACGAAGAACTGCATTTTCTGGTAATTTATCTCCGATGACCTGACCTAATACATCATGAGGCTGTACCAGATCTACCACTTCGCCTTTGTCCCAGATCAGACAATGACGGTAGCTGGTTCCTAAGTAGAACTTATATTCTTCTGTCTCCAATTCTTTACGTACGGCTTCTAACAACACAGCACAATCCTCTGTACTGATTTCACTGGCACTGTGGTCAATAATATGGCGTTCTTCATAAGTATCTTCTTCCTCAGATAAGGTCACAATATTGCATCTTAAAGCAATATCGGTATCTTTCATTGGAACACCAATGCTTAATGCCTCCAGTGGTGAACGTCCGGAATAGTACTGTCTTGGATTATATCCCAAAACAGACAAGTTAGCTGTATCACTTCCCGGTTTCATTCCATCTGGAATGGTATGTACCATTCCCACTTCTCCCTTAGAAGCTAATTCATCCATTTTTGGAGTATTGGCATACTGAAGAGGAGTTTTATTTCCCAGTTCTTCAATTGGACGGTCTGCCATACCGTCCCCTAAAATTACTAAATACTTCATGTTATGTCCTTTCTTATGCAAGACGAATACGATTTACAACGGCAACCTTCGCAGACTTCTCTTCAAAATCTGCTTCCGTCATTTTCTCTGTAGTAAATCCAATTTCTCCTTCAACTGCTGCTTCTACATAAGATACATTTCCAAATACCGCTTCAACATCATCCTTAGAAGAAGTAGTTCTTACGAAGAAAGCATTCTGGCTTGCTTTATAATCTAACAGTTCCATTTTCTCAGAAGACCAGTCAATAAAAATATTGGTATTGATATGTTTCACCATATCTACGATATCTGCTACTACAGCACTGGCAGTTGGCAGTTTTCCCGCTCCGCTTCCATAGAACATAGCATCACCTAATACGTTACCATGTACGAAAATTCCATTAAATACATCATTTACGTTGCATAATGGGTGAGTGGTTGGCAGCATAAATGGCGCTACCATACAAGAATAGCTGTCCCCTTCCTGTCTGCTGGAAGCTAACAGTTTAATAGAGCGATTCATGCTCTTTGCATATTTAAAATCTGCTGCAGTAATCTTTGTGATACCTTCACAGTGAATATCTTCAAAATCTACCTGTTTACCACATACTAAAGAAGTAAGAATTGCAATCTTACGACATGGATCATGTCCTTCGATATCAGCAGTTGGATCTTTCTCTGCATATCCCTTATCCTGAGCATCCTTTAATACTTCATCAAAATCTGCTCCCTCATCTGCCATTTTGGTGAGCATATAGTTTGTGGTACCATTTAAGATACCTGTAATCTCTTCGATTTCATCGGCTGTTAAACATTTATTTAAAGGACGGATAATTGGAATACCACCGCCTACGCTTGCTTCGAACTGGAAATTCACACCATGCTCTCTTGCAATGGCGATGAGTTCTGCACCTTTTGCAGCTACCAGATTTTTATTAGAGGTAGCCACGGATTTTCCAGCTTCTAACATAGCCTTAACAAAGGTATATGCTGGTTCTACTCCTCCCATGGTCTCTACTACAATACCAACTTCCGGATCCTCCACGATAGTCTTATAATCATGAATGATTGCATCTTCCATTGGATCTCCTGGAAAATCCCGTAAATCCAGAATATATTTCACTTCAACTTCCTGGCCTGCACGTCTTGCAATTTTCTCTTTGTTAATCTGCAAAACCTCAACTACACCAGATCCAATTGTTCCATAACCCATTACTGCTACTTTCATTTTTCTTGTCACTCCCTAGCTATAATTTTTACATAATGTATTCCTTTGATTTTTTCAATTACTTTTACCATTTCTTCAACATCGCCTGTTTCTTCAAAGACATCCACATTTACTGTTAAAGAAGCAATTCCATTGACCGGAATACTTTGATGAATGGTCAAAATGTTTGCATGATAATCTGCAATTGACTTTAAGACAACGGATAAAATCCCTGGTTCATCATCCATCTGAATCACCATGATTACAGTTTTTCCTCTCATATTCTCATGATACGGGAAAATATCGTCCTTATATTTGTAGAAAGAACTTCTGCTGATTCCCACCGCCTCCGTAGCATCCTGTACAGAAACCGCTTTGCCGGAATCAATTAACCGTTTTGCCTCGGCCACCTTAAGCAGTACTTCTGGCACCGCCTTTTCCCGAAGCACAAAATAGGATGTTTTCTCTTCCATATTTGCTCCTCCCGTGTTTGCCTGCGGCTGACACTTGTCTCCATGACGAAGATTCTATCACAGCCAATTCAGAAGTGCAACCCCTTTTTTACCATTTTCTGCACAGGATATGTCAGATAAACCAAAGAAAAAAGGAACTGGTGAAAGCAAAATTTCTTCTGCCCACACAACAGTCCCCTTTCTTATATTTATGCCTTATTCTCCGTTCTTATGCTTTTGGTTTTCCACAGTTACTGCAGAATTTTCCGGTGTTTGTGGTTCCACATTCACAGGTCCAATCCTTTGTAGGAGCTGGTTTTCCACACTCACTGCAAAACTTTCCTGTGTTTACTTTTCCACACTCACAGGTCCAGCCTTCTTCCTTTGGTGCAGGGGCTGGTTTTCCACATTCACCACAGAACCTTCCTGTGTTTACTTTTCCACATTCACAGGTCCAGCCTTCTTCTTTTGGTGCACCATTCTGCTGCGGTGTTGCCCCAAAAGCAGCGCCTGCCACAGCCTGATTCATCTGAGCCTGCTGCTGTTGCATCTGCATCTGTGCCATATTATTCTGGGAAGCTGCGCCCACCATATTTCCACCAGTGTTCATTGCCATTCCCATGCCCATGAATCCTGCCATGGCACCATTTGCATTAGAACCAGCTGCTTCAAGACCTCTTGCCATTGCTCCCTGCACATAACCTTCACGGACGGTTGGATCAGAAAGCATAGCACCCTGATTACGCATATTGATAAGCTTCTGAGATTCTTCATCATAAGATACGCTGGCGATACCAACAGACTGGATCTCCATACCACGCATCTGTTTCCATTCGTCATCCAGAACGGAAGCCATATATTTGCCCAGTTCTCTTGCCTTGCTTGTTACAAAAGAGATTCTGGTTCCATCTGCAGACATCTGGTTGATAGATGACTGTAAAGCCTCTAAAAACTCTGACAGATACTGTTCATTGATTTCTTCTATTTCTACATGATCTTTATTTTTCGGAACTACTTCTCCATAGAACTGAATTGGATTTACAATCTTAATGCTGTATGTACCATGAGCCCGTAAGAACAATTCTGCATTATAAAAACTGTCAAAATAGTTGATTGGATTACGGGTTCCAAATTTGATTCCTTTAATTTCCTGAAGATTAATGAAGAATACTTTCTGAACCTTTGGACTTTCTCCACCAAAACGGAAACGGTTAAAGGCCTCAGAAAGAGAATCTCCGAACTGTCCGTTAAGCATAGATGGCATGGAAGAATTATCTACTTTATAATATCCCGGTTCTGCTGTATAGTCTACAATTTTACCGCCATCCACCAATAACATGAACTGATTCTCATATACATGCACAATAGAACCATTAGAAATAGTATCTTCAGTGCCTTTCTTATTATTACCGGCTCTGATTTTCACACCTTTGGCAAATACTGTATGGTCCCCCATATCATTTGCTTCAAATACCTCTAACCACTGATCCGCCAGTCCGCCACCGACAAGATTTCCAACCGCCTTTAAAATACCCATACGTTTTTCCTCCTAAAACTGTATTAATATGTATGATTATAATCCACTTCATAAAAATTGTGAAGGGACCAAACCTTAATATTCACTGGAATTACATGCGAACCACAATATTCGCAATATTTTGCCCCCAGACTGGTAACTGGTGCACCACAATTCGGACAGGTAGTTCCTACTGCACTTTTTCCATCCAGCTTTTTCACATCCTGAATATACATAAGCTCTATATTGTATTTCGTCTGAGTCTTACGTTCCTTCGTCCCCTTAATAATCTGTCCATTTTGTTCTTTATAGAAATAATATTCTACCGCGCTCTGCAGGGTCACAACACATTTCCCCTGGCCTTTTTCATAATTGGCGATTTCTGTCTGATGAATCCTAACCTGATTATAGACCTCTTTTATCCCTTCCCGTTTGTTTGCAGCAATCCGATTGGCAATCTGCCTTCTAATATCCTCCGAAGCACTCCCCAGTCTGGATTCATCCCCCTCTGAAATTGCGCCCAGGGCAGAAATCAACAAATTTTCTGCTTTTCCCTTGAATTCCTCCCATGAAAATTCTGGGAAATCCCTTGCAATCTGAGGTTCCATCAGTCTTGTCATACTAGAGACGGATCTGGGAATTTCTGCGGCGATATCTGCCTGCCGGTTAATTCCATCTATAATACTGTCGGTTCCAAATACTCCCCTGGAAAAATCCCGAAGTTTTCTTCTCACCACTATCACTCCTACTGCTGCAACAATGATGACTCCAACTACTCCACCGACTGCTAATGCTCCCAGAATTCCGGATTCTGTTATTGCAGCTAACATTCTTTCTCCTCCTTATACACAGTCCTTTTCTATATTTCTCCTGAATCCATGTTCTTCGGACAACCTAAAGATACCCATTTCAAATAACCATTAATAAAAGTATCCAGACTGCCATCCATTACCGCATCCACATTTCCACTTTCTACGCCAGTTCTGTGGTCTTTTACCATAGTATATGGCTGCATGACATAAGAACGTATCTGATTTCCCCAGCCGATTTCTGTGACTTCACCACGGATTCCAGCCGCTTTCTGGGCATTTTCCTCCTGTTTTAACAGATAGAGCTTTGCCTTTAACATCTGCATTGCTTTATCTTTGTTCATATGCTGAGATCGTTCATTCTGACACTGTACCACAATTCCTGTTGGAAAATGCGTAATTCGGATAGCCGATGAAGTCTTGTTGATGTGCTGTCCGCCTGCACCACTGGAACGATAAGTATCAATTCGAATATCTTCATCTTTTACTTCAATATCCACATCTTCCTCAATATCTGGCATAACATCGCAGGATACAAAAGATGTCTGCCTTTTTCCTGCTGCATTAAAAGGCGAAATTCGAACCAGACGATGAACGCCTTTTTCAGATTTCAGATAACCATAGGCATTTTCTCCATTGACCTGGAAGGTAATGGACTTAATTCCCGCCTCATCTCCATCCAGAGAATCCAGCACTTCCAACGAAAATCCCTTCTTATCTGCCCATCGGGCATACATACGATATAACATAGCCGCCCAATCACAGGATTCGGTTCCACCTGCTCCTGCATGAAGAGACACAATGGCATTATCCTGATCATATTCTCCTGACAAAAGAGTCTTCATACGGATAGAATCATAAGTATCCTCAAATTCCCTGAGCATTTCTTCAATCTCTGGAATCAGGCTAGCGTCATTTTCCTCATAGCCCATCTCAATCAAAGTAGCAATATCTTCATACTGCCCTTCAAGAGAATTGTAAGTTGCGCAGTCATCCTTTAAACTTTTCAGCTCTTTCATTTTATTCTGAGAAACTGCCGGGTCATTCCAGAATTCCGGTGCTTCCATTTCCCGTTCAAGTTCTTGTATACGCTGTTCTTTGCCAGCTAAGTCAAAGTGAATCCCTCACTTCCTGTAGTGGAGCTTTGTAACTTAAAAGCTGACTTTTAAAATTATCTAATTCAACCACAGAATCACCTCTTTCTTTTTCTAATTTAAACTGATTTATTCTGCCTGCTCATTTTCGGCAGTATTCAATATTTCAATCGCTTTCTGGAGCTGATTATCATATTGTTTCTCATATTCTCCATCTTCCGGTCCTGTAAATTCATATTCCAGCACCACATCCGGGTCAATTCCCACTTCATGAATATAATTACCATTTGGTGTAAAATATTTTGCAGTCGTTAATTTCACAGCATCACCGTCACTTAACGGATAAATGGTCTGCACAATTCCTTTTCCATAAGTGGTTGTTCCTACCAGGGTTCCATATTCATAATCCTTGATTGCTCCTGCAAAAATTTCAGAAGCACTGGCACTGTTGCCATCCACTAATACTACCAGTGGACAATTCAGACAGCTGCTATCAGAAGTATAATCATTCCTATTACCATATTTATCTTCTGTATACACAACAGTCCCCTTCGGAAGAATGGTATCCAGAATATCAACCACAGATGTAATTAATCCACCTGGATTACTTCTGACATCAATAATAAGGGATTGCATGCCTTGATTTTCTAAATCCTGCAGCATCTCCTTGAACTGCACTGCAGTATTGGTCTGAAACTCTGCTATCTGAATATATCCAATATTGTTTTCCAAAAGTTCTCCCTCAATACTAGGCAGGGTCACATTTCTTCGCTCCACATCAAATTCTAAAGTTTCTTCTGTGGATGGACGGTATACGGTAAGATGAACTGTAGTCCCTTCTTCCCCCCGGATATACTGCACCAGTTTACTTACTTCCATGCTTGTGGCATCAATATCCTCTACTGAAATAAGGATATCACCATTTTTTAGTCCAGCTTCCTCGCTGGGAGTTCCTCCATAGACCTTTGTAATAGTCACTTCCATGGTCTCCAGATTCTGTGACAGACCTGCACCGATTCCGTAATATTCTCCAGTAGTGGACACCTGCATTTCTGCATATTCTTCTGCTGAATAGTATACAGAATAAGGATCTCCCAGGCCATTCATAAGCCCTTTATACATGTTTTCTTTTAAGGTTTCTTCATCAACTTCTTCATAATACTGAAGATTCAGATACGAGGTCAACTCATCGATTTTATCCACTGCTTCTTCGTCCAGAACCTGTGAATATTCCACTTTTGATGCATTATTGCCGCCAATCACAATTGTCGTTCCCGTAATCTTACAGAATCCAACGGTTCCTCCTACAATCAGTGCCGCTGCAAGAAGTATCCCAATAAGTATTCCTTTTCCTATTCCAGACTTTTTCTTTGGTTCTGGTGTTTCTTCTTTTGTATCTGGTAATTCAATAAAATCCATAATAAACCTGCTTCTTTCTATATCAAAACGAACCAGACTTTCTTTAAAATCTTAAAAAAAGCCTGGTTGTTCACTTCCTTTTACACTTTCAAATGCTTACGCACAGTCCACTTACTTCCAATAAATCCGATTCCTACCCCCAGCACAAATCCAACTGGAAGCAATGTGCTAAAAATAGTCTCTGCTGAAATAAACTGAAGCATAGAACCGATAAAGTTAAACTGGTCTGCAATATAGACAATAATCTTCTCATATAGAACATACAGCAGTAATAACGGAATTGCGGCTCCGACTAATCCAATAATCACACCTTCCACCACAAAAGGGGCACGAACCAGATAATCAGTAGCTCCAATCAGTTTCATAATCCCGATCTCTTCCTTTCGTACAGAAATACCGGTCGTAATCGTGTTACTAATCAAAAAGACTGCTACACATAACAATATTATGATAATGCCCACGGAAATATAACTGATCAGCTTATTAAAATCCGACAACGTATTGGCAACTGCCTCTGATTGTTTTACTTCCCGGATTCCATCCACTGATTCCAGATATAAAACAAGCGATTTCTGCATGGAAACATCATTTAAATATATTTCAAAATTGGCAGAATTCATAAGAGGGTTGTCATTGTTGAAACCTTCTGCCAGTTTTTCACTTCCCTCAAAATATACTTCTTTAAAGTATTCCCATGCTTCTTCCGCTGATACATACTTATATTCCCGGACTTCTGCTCTTTTTCCGATATTTTTTCCGATTTCCTCAATTCGTTCTTCGGTAATCCCTTCCTCAAAGAATACCGTAACTGCCACTCCTTCTTCTACTTCCTTTACCATTCCATTAAAATTGGTAATAATAATGTAGAATAGTCCAAACATGAAAATACATGCAGACATCGTTGCAATGGAAGCCAGTGAGAACATTTTATTCTGAAAGATATTCTTAATCCCCTGACCAACGGAATAGAAAAATGTATTAATCTTCATCGTCATAATCACCCTTGCTGTCACTAACGACAACACCTTTCTTTATGGTAATTACGCGCTTTTTCATAACTTTTACAATCTCCATGTTATGAGTGACCACTATAACAGTAGTTCCTTTTTGATTAATCTCTTCCAACAACTTCATGACTTCCCATGCATTGTTATTATCCAGATTACCAGTAGGTTCGTCTGCCAAAAGAATTGTTGGATTATTGATCAGAGCTCTGGCAATGGCTACTCTCTGTTGTTCTCCACCAGATAATTCCTTAGGATACGAACGATATTTTGCAGCCAGTCCTACCATGGATAACATGAGAGGAACTTTCGTTTTGATCTGGCTGTTCGGTGCACCTACTACTTTCTGGGCAAAAGCTACGTTATCATATACATTTCGGTCTTTCAGCAGTCTGAAATCCTGGAATACTACTCCAAAATTCCGACGGAACATAGGAATCTGACGATGTCGTATCTTCTTCAGTTCCTTGCCATTAATGATAATTGTTCCTTCTGTTGGTTCCAGTTCTTTCATCAATAATTTAATCATAGTAGACTTCCCGGAACCACTGTCACCTACTACAAAAACAAATTCTCCATCTTCAATTTCTAGATTTACATCATTAAGTGCCGGAATTCCGGCAGAATAAGCCTTGCTGACATGTTCAAGCTTAATCATTTCAATCTCCTTACATTAATAATCCAGCGACTCCATATATTTCATATATTTTACGACCATGAGTGCGATCTTAAATGTAATAGCATCTTCAAAAACTCTTAAATCCAATCCTGTACTCTTCTGTAATTTATCAAGTCGATATACCAGGGTATTTCTATGAATATAAAGCTGACGGGAAGTCTCGGAAACATTTAAGCTGTTTTCGAAAAACTTATTGATAGTGGATAAAATCTCCTCATCAAATTCATCTGGTGATTTTCCGTCAAATATTTCTTTGATAAACATCTTGCAGAGCGGAATCGGAAGCTGATAAATCAGACGTCCAATTCCCAGCTGGGAATATGCAATCACATCTTTATCCTCAAAGAAAATCTTTCCTACATCCAGCGCCATTCTAGCTTCCTTATAGGAACGGGACACTTCTTTTAATTCATTTACAATTGTTCCGTAGGCTACATGAACATTACTTTCAGGATCAGTACGGAACAGGTTAATAATCACTTCTGCGGTCTTACTTAAGTCGCTATAAGTTTCGTTCTCCGCTAATTCTTTTACCACAATGATATTCTTCTCATCTACTGCAGTAACAAAGTCCTTGGACTTTCCACCAAAAAGACTGCGGATTTTCTCCAATTCATTTCCATCTTTTTCACGATTGGTCTCTACGATAAAGACTACCCTGCGGACTTCTACTTCAATATGTAGCTTCTTTGCCCGGTTATAAATATCAACCAAGAGCAGGTTGTCCAACAAAAGATTTTTTATAAAATTGTCTTTATCAAAACGCTCTTTATAAGCGACCAGTAAGTTCTGTATCTGAAAACTGGCAATTTTACCAATCATATAAACATCTTCGCTCTCTCCTCGAGCCAGAAGGATGTATTCCAACTGATAGTCATCAAACACTTTAAAGAACTGACATCCCCCTACCACCTGACTGTCTGCCGGTGAAGCCACAAAAGACTGTGCCGGTCCAATAAATTGTTCCGCTTCTGGAAATGTTGCTGCAAGAACCTTCCCCTCTACATCAATGACGCACAAATCCGTTCTGCTTATTCCCTTCAATCCATCTATTGTATTTTGTAAAATCTGGTTGGAAATCATATAATCGTCTCCTTCTCCCCCGTTTTTTTGCGTTTTGCATAAATACCATATATTATTTTAATGCATAACCACAAAAAAATAAAGAGGAAATGTGCATTTTTTATGCATTTCCCCTTAATTTTTTTCTGGAAGTTAGTCACATTTCACCAGTTTTTCCAATTTTCTCTTACGAGCGATTCTCTGAATCTTTCCCCAGATTCCTTTTCTTTTTCCAGTAAACTTCCCCATTTCCATCCCATACCATAGGCTTGCTGAAATTTTATCCTTATAATCCAACAGAAAATATTCCTGGGTAGGTGATGGAAGAAGGCTGATCACCACATTCGCAGATGCCGTATTGATTTCATTAATGATCGCATCCCAATCAACACTACAATTCTCTGTTGCCTCAATTCCTACAACTTTAATCTTCGGATAATCTTCCATCAATATATCAAATACCATTTGCAGACATTCTTCTGTCTCTCCCAGAAGAAAAATTTTCTTTCCACTTCTCTCCAGATACTTCATGAACTGAAAGAAAAATTCATTTCCCTCAATCTCACGCTTTCTCTGAAACGTTACCTGATTGGCTGCTTCAAGAATTCCTGTCTCTACAATCAAAGTATGCTCCAGACTGTCGATGGCTTCCCGTACCCGCTCATTTTCTTGAGCCAGAAGAACATTCTTCATAGAGATTTCTCCAATTGTACAGAAAGTGTTTTCCTCCATTTTCTTCTCTAGCTTAAGAATCATTTCCCGAACGTTATAGTTATCCAGTTGTATTCCTGCTATATCAATTTTTTTAATCATAAGCTTCCACTCTAATTATCTTTTAATCATAAGCTTCATAATTATAGCAGAAAGTGGACAGCTTTGCAAGATGAAGCCGCTCATTTTTCATTTCAAGCGGTTTCAACTAATTCTTCTTTTCTTCTCCTAACATTTGTGCTCTTCTTCTGCCCCCAACATCTTCCTTTGTTTTGCTTAATATAAACTTTCGATTATGCTTTCCTCTGCAAATCCATTGGAAGCTCCATCAAATCCAATCTTGTACGAAGCAAAAAGCTGGGCTCTTTTCAGGGCTTCCAACGGAGACAATCCCTTAGTATAGTAATGCACAAAGGAGCTAAAAAGTGCATCTCCAGCCCCCACAGTATTAACTATCTCTCCCACAATTACAGCTGGCAATTCGTAAAAATGAGCTTCTTCTTTGACATACATGAGTGCCCCCTTTGCTCCCATGCCCAAGACAATGATATCATTGCCATAAGTATTTTCAAGTTCCATAAGAAATTCCCTGTAATCTGTTTTGATGCCTTCATCACTTAAGAACAAAATATTTGCACACTGCATGAACTCCTGATTATATTCATCCTTAATATCAGAAAGTACATGAACATCTGTGGCAATCACTTTTCCATCTGTTTTTGCCTGCCTTAATAAAGTTCTGTTAAAATTAGTATTACATGCGATTACAATGTCGCAATCTTCATATACCTCTTTCTCAATCTCCAATGCAGTTTCCTGAATATCTTTCAGATCGCAATAGATCTGGCGTCTCCCATTTTCATCATATAATACAACGGAATTCGGTGTCTCTCTCAGCACTTTTTTCACATACTGAGTGGAGATTCCAATTTCTTCTATTTTGCTTATGGCATATTCTGCCCCAAAATCCTCTCCCGTCATAGTGATAAATCTCACATCATCCCCAAGGGTATTCAATGCTTTCACAATATTATATGCCACCCCCGACACACGGGTATTCACCCCAAAAAAGGGATAGTCAATCGGATAATATTCAATTGGAAATTTTCTGACTTTCACAGTAGTTTCTGTATTAATTAATCCTGATACAAGTATTCTTTTCATAACTGACAATTCCTTTCTAGAATTTTTTCTTTTCCTGGGTTGTATGAATATGAACCTGTTCGTAAATTTCTCTTCCATAGAGATTTCTCAGTTTCAGCATATAAATATCATTATGTATATGCTCTCTTACAACATTTTTCATAAGCTTATTATTTGTTACCGTTCCACTCCAATTATTTCTGCCATTATCCGCATCTGCTACCATCACCATGTGATCATCCGCAACAATCATAAGTCTGCTATTGGTATTATCTTTTGTCCGCGCTCTTTTATGAGAATAGATCTCTACTTCGTCACAATTCACTGTGGTCTCCAAAAAAGAAAAAACAATAATTCTTACTCCTCTTTTAATTGCTTCTGAAAACGCTTCACACAAGACATCCAGATCAATATCTGTATTGATAAACACTTCCTCTTTTGCACTGCAAATCATATTTCTGGCTTTCTCCATAATTGTTTCAAATCCTTTTATGATCGCACTTTTTTCTTCATATCTAGTTTCCAGATAATGGCTTAACCCGGCTCTTGCATTCTGGATGTTCTTGGCATAATCTCCTTCCACTTTTCCCATGAGTACCGCCGGCTCTTCTGCTATGTACATTACCGTATCTTCTGGAATCACCTCTACCATACCCTTACTTACCATGTGCTCTAATGCATTATATATGGATGATCTGGATATATCGATTTTCTTGGCAATCTGATAAGGTGACATCGCCCCATGATCCAGAAGAGTAAGATATATCTTAATCTCTAAATTAGAAAATCCCAGCCCTTCTAGGCTTGTGTATAGTTCTTCCATTCGCGCCTCTTTTCGTTGTATATTTTATACAACTATATTTTATAAATAAGAGTTTGTCAAGAGGTATGATGAACGTAATGGAAGTACTGTTTTTTCATATTTGTCCGACAATTCAAAACAATTTTTTCCATTTTTTTACTTTTAAAAAGTCAATTCTTTTTTTGATTTTTTTCATGTTTTTCATATTTTTATCAGAAGTTTCCAAAACATTTGTTTGTTTTTTTGAGTTTTGAACTTATAAAAAACATAATTTTTTTGTGGATAAAGTGAATAACTTCGTGTATAACTCATTTTTTCGATATTTACGGGCTTTGAAATGTGGATAACTTTTTGGCAAAAATAATTCTAATTTTGTCGTTTTCTAATTCTTTATGAAAAATTTGTGCATTTTGCATATTGGCCCTTTTCAGACATTTTTCACTGTTGCAAATGACTTTGACATATCGAATAAAGGAGCTCCCACCGCCTACCCGGAGTAAATGTTGATTTGGGTATATAGATAGAAAATGTGCATCGACCCCCAGAAATTTTCTTCTTTCACAGTATATTTAGTTGATAGTGCCTTCTTTTCGGTCGATTTTGCATTTTTCCCACCAAGCTATCATTCAAACCTCAAAAAACTTATTAAAAATAGTGCTTTTTTGGGTATTGGAAGAAGGAAAAATTTCCTATACCCAAAACCATCTGTCAGGAAGGAGGGGGTCACTATATTGTTCAAAATATCAGCTCCCACACTCAAAAAAACCACCAGGAAATCCCATGGGGATTTCCTGGTGGTTAGTGGTCAGGAAAAAGTCTAGAAAACTTCTCTCCTGTTGGTAGTATTTAATTAGCCAAGTAAGGAAAGAACTCCCTGGTTAGCCTGGTTTGCCTGTGCAAGCATAGACTGTCCAGCCTGAGCAAGAATGTTGTTCTTGCTGTACTCAACCATTTCTTCAGCCATATCTGTATCACGGATACGGGATTCAGCAGATGTGGTGTTCTCTACAACGTTATCTACGTTAGCAATTGTATGCTCTAAGCGGTTCTGAACAGCACCAAGTGCGGATCTCTGAGCAGATACTTTTGCAACAGCGTCAGCGATTGCATCAATAGCATAGGTAGCTGCAATACCGGAGCCATCTTTTACGTTAAGACCTTTGATTCCTAAGTATTCAGAGTTCATGGTATCGATGTTAACCTGAATCTTATTAGTCATATCTGCATCAGCACCTACATGAAGATTGAAGCTAAGGGTATTAGCAACTTCTGTCTGTCCAACCTGGATTACGAAAGTACCTGTACCAGTTGTCAAATCAACTGGTGTATCTACATCACCAACGCCTACTTTAGCGCTTCCTAAAGTATCACCAATCTGGTTTGCTGCAAGAAGTTCTTTTGCAGCCAGCTCATAAGCTTTTTCTCTACTGATTACATTAACATCATTATCGTCAACGCCATCTGAACCAGCCTGTCCTGTTTCATCCTTCTCATCTGTAAGAGTAGTTACAGACTGGGCACCAGTAGAAATAGTTCCTTTAGCGTCTGCAAATGCTGCGATATCTGCAAAGTCAGCAGTAGCTGTAATACCAGCACCAGTATCAGTTGGCAGATTTGCATACCATCCAGCTGCATAGCCGTCATGATCTGCCTCTGCAGCTTTTGCAGAATGATATTTATAAACTGTACCATTAACGGTTACATCAGCTTCATTAGCTACAACCTCTGCCTTAGTCAGCATATCTTCTATTTCTTCAGAACCAACACCGATTGTATATTCTTTACCACCAATGCTTACTGTTTCACCAGCTTTTAATGCATCCATAACGAAAGTTGCTGTTCCATCACCATTATCGGTTAATGTTCCCTTTAATCCAGCATCATGAGCTTCTAAGTTCATTGTCTTTGTTCCTTTATCACCCTTTAACAGGTAAGTCTCATTGAACTTGGTTGTCTCAGCAACACGGTCGATCTCAGTTGTTAACTGATCGATCTCGTCCTGGATAGACTGACGGTCAGAATCAGAGTTTGTTCCGTTAGCCGCCTGAACTGCTAATTCGTTCATACGCTGTAACATAGAATGTACTTCTGTTAAAGCACCTTCAGCTGTCTGTACTGCAGATACACCATCCTGTGCATTAGTGGATGCCTGATCAAGACCTTTGATCTGTTTTCTCATTTTTTCAGAGATAGAAAGTCCTGCTGCATCATCAGCTGCACGGTTGATCTTGTAACCAGAGGATAACTTCTCTGTGGATTTAGACTGCTGTCCTGTTGTGATGTTTAACATTCTGTTGGCATTCATTGCCTGCATATTGTGTTGTACTACCATAAAATTGTACCTCCCTGTGATAATTTCCCTCCCAGATTCCGTTCTGTGAGGACGTTTGTCATTTTTTGTTCTATAATAAGCAATGCCCCTAGGTTAGCTTTGCGTTATTACCATCTTTACGCCCTTTTGGCTTTTTCTCTCATTAGGATGCTTTCAATCTCCTTCTGAGCTTCACGAGAAATCTTCTGTTCTTTGTAATAAGGAGAAGGATTTCGATTCTGCCTTGCATTGCTTCTTGCAATCGCAATATTTTTTGGTGCATCAATCAGAAGATGAATATTATTTGCGGATCCTCCGGAGAAAACTACCCGGACATCCTCACCGATATTAATAAACTCTCCTGGTTTTAAAGTAAGTTTCAGCATAAGAACCTCCTTGTTTTTTGCCATGCAACAATTCTATATAGAATGTTGCATTTTATCTTACACTCTCTATATCGGAGAATATCCGGATTACTTAACCCCTTTTTTGAAATTTTTTAAATTTTTTTGAATTATTTACAAATCTATATTCATATAAACCGAATCTTTCTCATCCTGTCCAATTCCCAGATAACGTTTGGTAATCTGATAAGAAGAATGGTTGAAAATATCCATCAAAAGAGCAGGCTGTGTTCCCTGTTTCCATGCGTGATATCCAAAGGTCTTGCGAAGAGAATGGCAGCTTATATTTTGTTTGTGCAGTGCATTTTCAGATGCTTCTTTTACTATCCGATAGGCCTGGCTACGGCTTAGTGGGGCAAGGGGCATAGTTTTCTTGCAAAAAAGCCGGTGCTGCGGTTCAGGCGAAATCTGCTCTTTCCATATTGAAAGGGCTTCAATAATGTGAGGATTTAAGGCTATGTTTACATATTTTCCAGTTTTGCGTTCTTTTAGTCCCAGATATTTGTGAAAAGTTTGTTGTTCAAAATCATATACTTCTTTCCATGTAATCTCAAGAATGTCGCTGATCCGAAGGGCTGTGTGCAGTCCGAAAACGATAAGGGCATAATTTCGGGGATTATTTTTATTGATTTTGTAATAATCTGTAAATTTTTTTAGTTCTTCTTTTGTTCGTATTGGTTGTGTCGTTCCCATATCTTACCTTTCTCTGCCAAAGCAGTATAACATTAATCCTTTTTCTTTATGATTTAAAAATCCGGTTTTTCTGAGTGTTGCGATAAAATGCAACATTCTATATAGAATTGTTGCATTTTTTATTTAAAATTATTCACGACCATTAGAATTTGTGCTTGGTGATTTCCAAGCACTTTTTTATTTACAGAAATGATAAAACCTCTTTATAATGCCAAAAACGGGTTATCTTTCGATAACCCGTTAAAAATATTCTGTCGTTATTCTATTAGAAAATTCTACGAACAGCTAAGATCTTTTTGTAATTTGCAGGAGATGTATATTTGATACCATCTCTCTTGTTACTTGCATGAACAATGGTGTTGTTTCCAACATAAATTCCTACATGTCCACTGTAACATACGATATCACCTGGCTGCATTTCTGAAGCACTTACTCCATAACCAACACTTCTTAATGCCTTTGAGCTGTGTGGAAGGCTGATTCCGAACGCTTTATAAACACTCATTACAAATCCTGAACAGTCAGCGCCATTGGTAAGGCTTGTACCACCATACACATAAGGATTACCTACGAACTGACAAGCATAATTTGCAACTGCCTGTCCACTGGAACCGCTTGGTGCACTGTATGATTTAGAAGAACTACTGCTAGAAGAAGAACTCTTCTTACTACTACTCTTCTTACTCTTCTTAGCCGCCTCCGCTGCTGCCGCTGCTTTCTGGCGCTCTTCTTCTTCTTTCTTAAGTCTTGCAGCTTCCTCTTCTTTGGACTCTGCATAAGTATACTCTGTAGAGAGACTTACGAATTCAGTAGAAACATATCCTGTTCCTTCTTCGATAGAAACGCCTACCCATCCATCAACAGATTCATCTACTACTAAAAGATCATCACCTTCTGGCACTAATCCAATAATATCGCTGTCTGTACTCGCTTCCTGACGTACACGGAGTGTTTCAGTGGTTACGCTTGCCATTCTCTGACCTACGCTCTTTAACAAAGCCTCATCTCCGACAACTACGAATTCGCTCTTAACATATCCTGTTACGGAACCTGACTGAATTCTATACCAGTCACCAGCTGTTTCAAGCACTGTTGCAACTGAGTTATTATAAAGTTTTCCAAGTTTTTCACTTTCCTCAGAAGCCTCAGCTCTGATATTCACACAATTGCTTACCTGAGCAACTGCCTTATCTGCATATTCAGAAGCAACTATTGGTGTTTCATTCTCTGTAACCTGCGGCTGCGCACTTGCTAATACAGAGTTATTCTCACTTTCTGTCATACACTTTGTGAAAGCCAGTGAGATTCCTGCCGTTGGTGTTCCCTGAGAAGTCAGCATGTTAGTGGTATGTCCGGTAACTCCTGCAAAAGGCGCTGCCTCAACCTGAAATGCTGCTGCTTCAATAGAAACTGCACCGATCAGCGCACATGCTGTTAGCTTCATAAATCCTTTCTTCATGGTTCCTCCAATATATCTGTTGTAATTTATTACGAATTTGTTACAATTTGTTACGAGCCTTATTATAACAAAGGGTTCCTCATGTGTCAACCACTAAATATAGTGGAAAAAGCTTCTAAAAGCTTGATTTTTTGCCAGTTCCCTTTTATAATAAAAATACATCAAAAAAGAAAGCATTTTCAAACAACAAGAAAGGCGGTGCTGGCATGGATTTTACAAGCATTAACAGTGCGCTCAGTTCTTTTCAGGCAATTGATTCTACCGCAACTCTCCAAGGAGCAGCCAGTATGGCAATTCTGGATCAGACTTTAGAATCTACTGAAGCAATGAACCAGAGCATGATTCAAATGATGGAGAATTCTGTAACCCCTCATTTAGGAAGCAATATTGATCTTTACATTTAGTAATCATACATCTTTTTTCTTTTAGTAAAAATCCGGTCCTCATTTTATAGAGGGCTGGATTTTTGTTACAATCTTTTAATAATTGTTAAAATTTGCGCTTTATTTTAACGCAATTGCTTCAATCTCAAGCATAACATCCTTTGGAAGTCTTGCTACTTCTACGCAGCTTCTTGCAGGAAAATCAGAAGTAAAAAATGTTTTATATACTTCATTAATTGCTCCGAAATCATTCATTTCTTTAATAAATACGGTAGTTTTGATTACTTTATCCATATTGGTTCCAGCTGCTTCCAAAAGATTGGATAGATTGGTCAGTGCCTGTTTTGCCTGAGCAGCTGATCCTTCTGGAATCTCTCCTGTCTCTGGCACTACTGGAATGATACCAGAAGTATAAACCATGCCATTTATCTCAATTGCCTGAGAATATGGTCCAATTGCTGCTGGTGCTTTGTCTGTTGAAATTACTGTCTTCATAATAACATCCTTCTTTCTTATTTATAATTTGCGTATTTTTCCATCTGCCAGATCAATAACTCTTTCTTTATACAAATGACCGATGGCTCGCTTAAATGCATTTTTACTAAGTCCTGTTTCTCTTTTAATGACCTCAGGACTGGCTTTTTCTGTAAAAGGAAGCACTCCTGCGTAGGAATCTAAAAGTTCCAAAATCTTAGCCCCATCTGCATCCATTTGGATATAGGCTTTTTCTCTTAAGGTCAGATCCAACTTTCCATCTTCCTTTACATCAGAAACTTTTGCTTCTATTATATCGCCAACTCGTAAAAAGCTGTGATCTTCATGATTTGCAATTCTGGCTGAATAACAATCGTCAACCGCAATAAAGGCTCCAAAGTTGTCACTGAATTCATATACTCTTCCAGTAACGGTATCTCCTTTTTTATAAGGGGAATCCTTTTTCAAAAGGTCATACAGACCTCTCATAGTAGCACATAACCGGCTACTCTTATCAATATATAAAGATACAAGAACTTCATCTCCTGCCTCCACTCTTCCAGTCATTTCTCTATATGGAAGAAACAGATCCTTTTCCAGTCCCCAATCCAGGAATGCACCGATTTTTCCTACTTCCTTTACAGTAAGTGGGGCGAACTCTCCCAAAGCCAGCTTTGGCTCATTGGTTGTGGCAATTAATCTGTCCTTGGAATCCTTATATAAGAAAACTTTCAGTTTATCTCCCGGTTTTAAATCCTGTGGCACCTGTTTTACAGGAAGGAGTACTCTCTCCTCATCATTCTGGTTCTTGGCCAAATAAATTCCAAATTGGACTTTTTTCACATAAATAAGTTCCTGATATTCTCCTAATCGCATAATGCTCCTCTTTCTAAAAATTCTACCACCGCATAGGTCTTTCCGTCTTCTGCTGCCAGATTTATGGTAATTTTATGTTCTTCTTTTGTGACTCTTGGAAAAATCACATCTCCACACATGGCAGATTTTTTATATTCTGCCCGTATTTCTTCTATTTTAAAATTCTCTGGTACATATTCCATAGCTGTCAGGACATATTTGCCATTATTCATATGTCCATTGGTATCAATAAAATATTTAGGCACAATGACAGTAGCTTCTTCTTCATAAGTATCTGGTACTGCCATTTTCCGAATTCCATCCTCCATTGGAAGCGGGTCTTCTAATGCATATGCCTCTAACATATATTCCGGAATCTTGGATGGCCTTCCTGTAGCAAGATTCATAAATATCCAAGAGGAATTGGCATAGGCTAACAGTTCTCCCTGTTCATTTCTGATGGCAAAATTTCGATACCCAAAAAAGTTCTTAAATCCATGAGGCCAGGTTTGAACCCACACTTTTTCATATAGTTTTGGCATACGATTAATTATTATCTGCCAGGAAGACAGCACCCAGGCAATCTGCTCTTTCATCAGATGATCCACTCCCAGCCCGAAAGACTCAGACTGAAACACGGTGGCATCCTGAAAATAGTCCAAAAGAGCTGAAACCGTTAAATTTCTATTTCCATCTACTTCACTATATCGAATTCTGCTGTCAAACTCAAACATTCTTCTACACCGCTTTCTCTGCCAAAGAATACTTTTGCATTTCATTATATCAAATTTTTCAAAAAAGAAAACCCCAGCGAATCATCTTCACTGAGGTTAAGTAGCTGGCCCACAAGGATTCGAACCTTGAAATGACGGAGTCAGAGTCCGTTGCCTTACCATTTGGCGATGGGCCAATGTCGTTTCAACAAAAGCTATTATACATACTCCTACCCGTCCTGTCAACAATTTTTTTAAAATTTTTTTTATTTTTTTTTTAATATTAAATTTCCTTAGCCAAAAGTGTGTTTTTCATGGCTTTTAAGGCTTTTCCACGGTGGCTGATTTTGTTCTTTTCTTCTGGAGAAATTGCCGCAGAGGTGCATCCATATTCCTCTAAATAGAAAATTGGATCATATCCAAATCCATTTTCCCCTTCGATGCTGTATCCGATGAATCCTTCCATAGTTTCCCTGACCACCTGAACATCCCCATCTGGAAAAACTGCTGCAATAGCACAAACGAACCTGGCAGTTCTCTTCTCCTGAGGAACTCCTTCCATTCGATCTAAAAGTGCCTGATTCTTAATATCATAGGAAGTATCCTCTCCCAGATAACGGGCAGAATAAATTCCAGGCTCTTTATTCAGGTAATCGATTTCCAACCCCGAATCATCCGCCATAACAATAGCATCCGTATATTTTGCAATTGCTTTTGCCTTAATCATGGCATTTTCTTCAAAAGTAGTGCCATTTTCTACAATATCCACACAAATTCCGGCTTCTTTCATAGAAATGATCTCCACATCCACATCCGCCATAATTTCCTGAATTTCCCTTAATTTTCCCTGATTTCCTGTTGCAAAAATAATTTTTGATGCCATATTAATATCGTTCCTTTCTAAAATCCTTCGTCATAAGCCCGCATAATAGCATTATAAATGCCCTGGGCAGTTTCTTCCTGATACTCCTCTGTTTTTAATTTATCCAATTCCTCCCGGTTGGTCATAAAGCCAACTTCAATCAATGCCACCGGCACTTCACTGGATCTAATAATGTAAATCTTATCACCTTTCACCAGTCCCAGGCTCCTGCTTCCAATAGCAGAAACCACCTCTTCCAGACATATCTGGGCAAATGTTCTGCTGGAAGGTGTCTTTTCATAAGACTCGCTGTATAAGACCTGAGTTCCCTGCAGACTTGAAAACTGTCCACTATTAGAAGAATTATTGTGAATACTGATAAACAGATCCGCTTCCACTGCATTTGCCAGATTTGCCCGGCTTTCTAAAGAAGGATTGCTGTCATCCGTACGGGTATAATATACCTTAAGCCCTGGATCATCCTCCTGTGCAGCATCCAACAATTCTTTTAATTCCAGAATAATCGCCAGATCAATATCCTTTTCTTTCACGCCCGCTTTGACTGCTCCTGGTGCTTTTCCACCATGTCCAGCATCCACCACAATAATCTTATCGTAAATATCTCTTGGTGCAGTAAAATCCAGATAAAGCGCATCTTCTACAAAAAGAGAAGTAAGCTCATATACTTTGTCCAGTTCCAATGCCAGAACTCCATCTGTTCCCTGCTTATAATAGGTAATAGACGCAATGTGATCACTACTACCTTTCACTCCGTATTCCGCAAAATAATCTGTCATTCCATCCGGAAATGAAATAGAAACCGTCTGGGTCAGGTAATTATTTTCAATTTTGATCAAGGAAGGATCCATGCCCTCCGGAACCTGAATTTCCAGTTGCGCATCCATGGATACCGCCCCCTCTTCAATTGTACCTTCTACGCCTCCTGTAAGCTCCTCTGCACTGTTTTCTGCTTCTTGCTGTCCTTGTCCATCATACTCCAAAAGAGCTGCTACATCTTCCGAAAACATAGACCAGCTTCTAAGCTGTGGAAAAAAGGGAAGTGTAATACACATGACCAAGGTCAGAAGCCCTGTCAGAAGCGTGACACCTTTTAATACTTTTTCATCCATATTTATCTGTTGTTTGTAAATGCTTTAATACACAAATTACAATCTTTCTGCTCTTTTACGTTTACAAAACGCGTTCCATTATAACTAATATAGCCTTCTCCGTCCTCCAGGTCCACGTTATCTAATGCTTTGTCCTTGGAATCATATTCGATTGCAAGAGGCATGGTAGCACCAGTAGTCTTAATATATAAAACCACCCCATAACGTTCTCCGGCTTCCACATAGATTTCTTTATCAAAATCAATGGTATAATATCCTGCCTGCTCCAGGCTTCCCTGGGCTACCAGCGTTTTATTTGCAAAAGATTCCTCATCCTGAAAATTCTTTACAATATAAAGTTCATAGCTGGTATCTGCCGCCGTGGCATAAAATGAAGCGGCAGTCACGGTCTCCGGCTGGTTCGCTGTAAATACATTCGCTCCATAAATATCTTCTCTGCCATATCCTAATTTTCCAACCCACCCGCACAGATCGCTCTGGTAAATGTTATCGTAATTATCTGTATCCTCAATACCAGTATACACAATATTATGGGTTCCAATATTAACGTCATAATAAGATACATAGAAAATTCCATCTTCTCCGAATTCGCTTCCCCAGCTGTTCTGGCAGATAAATGCGCCATCCCCTTCTGGCTGTACCGCAAAATTCTCTTTGGAATAATTATCATCCCAGCCAATGATCACAACATCGTGATTTGGCTTTTCCTGGCCCATATAGCAATATGCCTTATTTTCCCTATTATAGAAAGAAGATCTGCTCTGTGAGCTCTTTAAGGAGCTGTAAAGAGAACTCTGGACGCCACCATACTTAAATACTGCATTTTTGATTCCTTCATAATCTTTACCATCAATGATCCGCATTTCCTGGACATGTTTGACTGGAGAAAGACCTTCCATCGTCTTATTATCCCCATAAGGATCATCCGTCTCATATACCGGCCCCTGCCATGCTGCCAGATAAGCCATTCCCATTGTATATTCTCCCCCATCATACTGGGTTATGTTAAAAGAATTACTCATACTCATATGATCCACAGAAAACAGTGTGCTTTCCTCTGGCAAAAGAGATGATTCCATGGCACTTAATGCTGCAAATGCCCAACAGGTTCCATAGCTGCCTTGATTTCTGATTTGCCCCACTCTGTTCTTCGCCCTTAGATCATAACTGGCAGGAATGTTCGTGGAACTTTCAGAAGCATCCACCGTCGTGAGAGTATTACTATTCATGTCATAACTGTAATTATACCCTAGAAGATCCGACAGATCAGTAAGACTCACATAATATTCTCCATCTTCCTGGGTAAATGCAGACTCAATGGTAACCGCTTCTCCTGAGGCATCTGCCAGATACTCATCCAACGAAAATAACACAGAAGTATTATGCTTCTCTACCAGCAGTTCTTTTCCGCTATATACATGAGCACTGCAGTTAAGCGCATCCCGTAAAATAGAGATAGGAACCATAATGCTTCTATTGTTATTCATATAAATATTCAGATTCTCACTGGTATACTCTTTATTATCGATTAATAATTTTATTACATTGCTGTTCACATCAGAAGCAATGAGTGGATTCCACACTTCTGCTTCCAGATTGCCGCCTCGAAATTCTCCTATTTCAGCTCTGTCCCATTGATAAAGATAAAATTCTATACCAAAAAGAGCCGCAATGACTGCTGTAAAAATAATATATCTTTTTGAATGTTTCATGTAAACCTCTTAAATTACTGCACGCGTTTTGGTGGCTTTGGTCCCATAAACTGATAAAAATACGTCTTAATCATTCCATTATATATTTTCCGGTTCTTGTCCGCTTTCCGCCCTACATAACGCTCTGCATCCTCATAACTGGTAATCATATACATGGACCAGCTGTCCAGTCCCCGGTACACCTCGCCGATAGTGGAATAGAGTTCTGGCAGATCCTTTTTATCCTCCAGACGTTCTCCATAAGGCGGATTTGTAATAATAAAACCGTATTTCTTCGGATGACGAAGCTGAGCCACCGGTCTCTGCTGGAAGTGAATGAGATTTTCTACTCCTGCACGTTTTGCATTTTCTCTAGCCGCTTTTACTACATCAGGATCAATATCATAGCCCTGAATATCCACTTTCACATCCATATTAATAGCTTCTCTTGCCTCTTCCACAGTCTCATACCACATTTTCCGAGGAATTAGGTTTGTCCACTGTTCTGCCGTAAAGCTACGGTTCATCCCCGGTGCGATATTCGCCGCCATCATTGCAGCCTCAATTGGAAAAGTTCCACTTCCACAGAAAGGATCAATGAGAATTCTATCCTTTCTCCAAGGAGTCAGCATCAATAATGATGCTGCTAAAGTTTCAGTCAGTGGTGCCTTACTTGTCATGGTACGATAGCCACGCTTATGCAACGACTCGCCGGTGGTGTCAATGGTTACCATAACTTCATCTTTTAATAAGAAAATGCGTACCGGATAAATAGCTCCGTCCTCTGGGAACCAATCTACATGATACACTTTTCTCAATCGTTCTACCATAGCTTTCTTGGCTATGGATTGAATATCTGAGGGACTGAAAAGTTTACTTTTGATGGAAGAAGCCTTTGTTACCCAGAATTTCCCATCTTTTGGGATATATTCTTCCCAAGGCAGAGCTTTAATTCCCTCAAAAAGTTCATCAAAAGTGGTTGCATGAAACCTTCCTACAGAAAGTAGCACCCTCTCTGCCCCTCTTAAGAAAATATTCGCCCGACAAATTGCCTCTTCATCTCCTTCAAAAGAAACTCTTCCGTCTTCTACTCTTGTTATTTCATATCCTAAATCATAGATTTCCCGTTTCACCACAGCTTCCAAGCCGAAATGACACGGAACCACAAGTTCTAATTTTCTCATAAGTTCTCCTGTATGTCTTTTTTCCTATACCATTGTTACACATATTCGCAAATTTTGAAATAGTTTTCTAAATTTTTTTCATAGCTTCATATCCCCCAATGACTGTAGCCACGTGAAATCCTGCTAATCCCAGCCGGCGAGCCATCTGCATACTGCTTCCCCCATGCTCACAATAAAGGATGTAATACCGATTTTTTGAAAAAAAAGAAGTTATCTCTTTTCCACTGTCCACAGGTATGTTAATTGCTCCTCTATGATGTCCCTGTCGATAATCTCCCGGTTCTCTTAAATCTACAATAATTGCATTTTTTTCTCTCTGTCTTGTTTGGATATCTTTTGGATAAACAATATCAAATGTCATATTTTCCAATAAGAAAACAGATGATAAAGATTATCTCTATCATCTGTTTTACCTTTTACCATTCTTTCTACTATCTTATGCTTTTGGTTTTTCTTTTGTTCCTCTTCTACGATTAAAAAACTTTTCTGTCTACCTCACATTAGTCAGCGTTTTTATTGTAGGCGTCCTTTCCGAAGCAGTTCATGGAACGATCTAAAGCATTGCTTGCATTTTTAGATGCATTTGTTGCATTCTTAGAAGAATTGGATGCTCTTCTGGAAGCATTTGTTGCATTGGTTGCGTTTGTTGCGTTCTTAGTTGCATTTGACGCATTTCTGGATGCATTTGTTGCGTTTGTCGCATTCTTGGATGCATTACTTGTTGAGTTGCTTGTTGTGTTTTTTGTAGAGTTAGATGTCTTAGCCATTGTAGAAACCTCCTGAACCTTTGACAATTGTTACATACAGTTTGCTTACTGCATGATTATTGTCTGACAAACAACTCAAAAATATTCAGTTTTTATTTTTCCAATTTATTGCATTGCTTTTCTAAGAGCAGCTCCATAAGCCCATTTTGACATTTCATGCTTATAAAATAAATTGGTCAAAAGCAAGCAGAGAAAACCACCGATCAGAACCAGCACATATCCAGCTAACGTAGCCGCTCCAAAGGATGTAGAAAAAGGAATATTTGCAGTCAATAAACTGCTTCCTCCCTCTAACTCGTCAACGGTTGCCAGCATAACTCCCGTATATCCACCGCCTATGGACATAGCTCCAATCAACAGAATCATGGAAATGACAAAATGCTTATATACCACTCCACAATAGATCAGAATCACTGCACAGGTAATTCCTACCGCAATTAGCTGAGAAGAAATAACTTTTGCATTTTCTGGATTAAGCTGACATAAAATTCCTTTTATAATTACTAGTACCGTATATACTACCAGCATAGTGATAGTGGAGCAGGCTGTTGGAATGAAAGTCTCCATATGCTTTCGCTTTGGAGATGTTTTTGCAATACTAGAAACACCCAAACTACAGATCAACTGCATTGGAACAATAGCGCCAATGCTCATATATATTCCCCCAAAATAAGATAAGGCTGTTCCACCACAGAAAATATCGGAAAGAATGCCTAATATGAAAAAAATGATGACCATTGCTATATTGCTTTTTAACTGGAAACCATAGCGAACGGTTTTAAATCCCAGACTGATTTCTTTTAAAAGATTTTTCATCATAATAACTATCCTCCATTTTTTTACGGTTATACCACAGAAGAAATACGGTTGCTGCCAGTGAAATAATAATCATAATTATTAGCAGTGTAATTTTTACATGAACTGGGGTCCACATTCTGATCAGATTAAGTATCATCATAAAAGTGGTTCCCCAAACGGCAATGGCAAAACTTACCATAACCATATCTAACTTCCGGCAAATAAAACATGCCACTACAGAGTATGCATAAACTCCAAATACTTCTACCAGCACACTAATCAGATATCCAGTCCATGTTCCTCCTGCCATCAATAATAATGTCTCTCCTTTGTTTAGGAGCAGAACCAGAATTGTGGATACCAGAACATATCCAAAATACAAAAGGATTCTTCTAAGACCATGAATCAAAAATACATTCAGATAAATATTTTTCCCACGAGGAGAAATTTTATAAAAACTCTGTACTCTGGCATCTTTGGAATAAATTCCTCCAAAAGTGAAATAATCAGAAAATACATCTGCAAAAACAATGACTGCCAATGTAAAAGGCAGAATATCAAATTCTAATACTAACAGTGCCTGCACCTGTAACAGCAGCAAAACGATTGGGATTAATGTCATAACAATTTTGTAGGCAGGCGAAAGATGAACCAAATATGATTTTATTTTACTCATGGCACTACCTCTTATTCATTAAGATTTTTGAATTTGCCTTCATAACAGCTACGCTAATCTGGAACAGACTTGGACGTTCTGTAGAAAGATTCATTCCAGCTAGTGCATTCATATTCTCCGCCAGACAGATTCCCTCAAATCCAAAAGAGTTGCTGGATACAGAATATAAATATGGTCTTGCGGCTTTTTCTACTTCTTTATTGCCTTTTACAAGTATGTATTTTTCTTTCAGATCTTCTACGAATCCTGCTTCTACCACCTGACCATGCTCCATGATAATTGCATAATCGGTTACATACTCCATATCAGATACGTTATGAGTGGAAAAGAACACACTCTTTTCTCCTGCACCAGAATCAATATAATCCCGAATGGTGTCGCATAATTTTTCACGCATAACTGGATCTAATGGAGATGCTGGCTCATCCATGATCAGTAAATCTGTATCTCTTGCCAACATTCCTGCCAGCATTAATTTCATTTTCGTTCCATCAGAAAGTTCTTTTACTTTTTTCTTTCCCGCAAACTGACCATCTGGGAAAATTGCCAGTTCCATGCATAACTGACGGAAACGTTCTTTCTGAAAATCATCGAATAAGAGTCCTGTCAGTTCTTCCACCTGCTTGATGGTCCAATGTGGAAGATAATAGTTTCCCGGTCCTGTATAGCCGATTTTTTCTTTTATTTTTGCATTCT
Organism: Agathobacter sp.; assembly: GCA_045124075.1. Lineage (GTDB taxonomy): Bacteria > Bacillota > Clostridia > Lachnospirales > Lachnospiraceae > Roseburia. Next base: position 4,891 of record JBGVLD010000061.1, on the reverse strand, counting down.
CTGCTCCATTTACAATCTGCTCTCCCATACAGGTAATCTGTCCTTTATAATCCAGCCTGATTCCTGAAAGTATGTTCAAAAGCGTTGTCTTTCCTGCACCGTTCTCTCCAATCAAAGCAGTTGCGAACCCTTTTGGAATCTCTAAATGTGGAATTTCCAATTTAAATCCTTTAAAACTTTTCGTTAAATTATCAATTGTAATTACATTCTCTGTAACCATACTGCCTCCTTAAATCTCTCCCTAATTATATTCTTGTATCTCGACAAATTTTACTCCCATCAAGTTCTCGGCATGCCTCTTATCCCGCCATTTTATACCTGGGAATTTTTCATCATAAGTAGTGTCTCCAACGTACTTATCAATTCCTGATCTGTCATTTGAGCAATCTCAGCCGCCTGAATTGCTTCTGTTAATGCGTCTTCTACCTTTCTCATATGCTGTTCTTTCAGCATCTGGCTATCCTGAGCATTTACATAAAATCCTTTGCCTTGCACTGCTGTTACTAATCCCTCTTCTTCCAACAGCTCATATGCTTTCATAGTAGTGATAACACTGATCTTTAACTCTCTGGCCAATCCCCTTATAGAAGGAAGATAATCTCCCTGCTTGAACTTTCCCGCCAGAATATCGGTCTTTAACTGCTCTGCAATCTGCTGATAAATAGGAATATCTGAATTTTGAAAAATTTTCACTTCATCACCTCACTTACTGTATATATCTACAATATTTATTTGTGTCTGGCAAAACTGTTTATATGTTATATATACACTATGAACTGTTATATGTCAATCACTTTTTTTTCTGATATTGTGGAAAACGGAATATCCCAGGAGTGTTTGAAGTGTTTGGAGTGTTTCGAATCTTTGGATCCTTTGGAGTCTTTGGAGCCTTTGGAGTCTTTGTGAGAATTGGTTTTTGGCCTGGTACTTGTACTTTGGGCATTTACAGCTTTTTTATGTCTGTCATACCCAAAAATTCTCAAAAAAGCGGGGAAGTAAAAAGAATCATTGCGTTCATTTTCCATATACAGAAAAAAACAAAAAAAATGCCCAGAAATATGAAAAAATCCTGGACATTTTGAAGATATTTTTATGCATATTGAAATTTTTTTCAAAAAAGGCATGGCATTCCCATTTTTTTTGCAATTTTTGTATCATATATGATAAAAAGTTTTCTATATGGACAAAATTTGATAAAAGAATTTGTGAGTGCACTAGGTACGATTTCTTCTTACTCTGTTTAAGTGTTGTTCGAAATGTCCTTTGTTTATGAACTCGGCCAACACATATTGATCCAGCACCGGAACGGTACAAGAAAATCCACCAGAGGTCCTGTTATACGCTTCTTTGAGCTGTGGGGGCAGTATCATGTATCCAATACGAATGGATGGAGACAGGCTCTTGGAAAAAGTGTTGATATATATGACACGATTTTCATGATCCAGTGCATATAATGTCTCGATTGGCTTTCCTGGCATGAAAAATTCACTGTCAAAGTCATCCTCTACAATATAGTGACTACCTTTTTCAGCCCACTCCAGATACTCATACCTTTTTCCAACAGTGGCGGTAACTCCGGAAGGATAACTGTGGAATGGTGTCACATGAAGCACATCGGCTTGTGTTGTCTCTAGTGCTTCAGTTGTAATTCCCTCGTCTCCCATTTTAAGAAGCTCACAGCCCACTCCCATACCTTCATACACTGTCCGAATCTGACTGTAAGACGGGTCTTCTATTCCATATATTTTGTTATTGCCGAACATTCTTACTACAGTTCCATATAAATGCTCTGCACCTGAACCAATTATAATTTGCTCTGGCTGAGCAAAAATTCCTCTGTATCGAAGCAAATACTGTGCAATAGCATTTCTTAAAATTTCACAGCCTTCATTAGGAGCTTTTTCCAAAAGCTGACTTCCATACTCTGCCATGACGCTTCTGACCGTTTTAAAATACAAGGACACTGGAAATAAGTTTTCAGCATCATTTTTCTCCTCTAATCCTTCCTTATTTTCTCTCTTTTCCCTAATTTCCAGCAATTCTAATTTATGATTTTTATCCTTTTCCCTCTGCATTGTTGGTAAATTGGTCACATAATATCCACTTCTCTCCCTGGATTCAATATATCCTTCCTCCTTAAGCATTTGATAAGCATTTTCTACAGTAATCAAGCTAATTCCCAGGTGTTCCGCCAGTGTGCGCTTAGAAGGAAGTTTCTCATTCTTCTTTATATCGCCTGATAAAATATCCTCTTTAATAACTGTATATAAATAATAATATTTTGACTTTTCATCTCGCTGATTCATTTGATAGGTTAGCATCTGATCTTATCCCTTTCTTTTCATATTCCCATTTTTACAAGTCCAGTTTCATTATAAAAAAAACACCTCTTAAAGTAAATTGCTCATACACAATTTCTCAAAGAAGTGTTTCATATTAATAGCATCCTTCAAACAACTCTTGGATACTTTCTCGGTCTACCCCATATTTTCCAGTCCATCGATAAACCGGGTATGCATAATAAGTCCGATCACTAAGAGGTGGCAGCATATCTCTCTCACAAATATGTTGTTTAGTTACGCCAAAGCAATCAGATGTATGCAAAATATTTAGATACCCCAACATGTCAATAAATGCTGCTATTTGATCTTTTGTCAATTTCAATAACCCACTGTGTTTTAATTCATCCCTTAATCTTCCCGAAGTGATATTTTCTGGCAGACTGTCAATCAAATTCATGATTTCAAGAAAATAATAATAATCCTCAATAGAGGTTTCAACTGGTGGCAATTTCTGAAATTCTTCCAAAAATAAAATTGCTTCATTTAAATTAAAACTAAAAGGAATACTGCCATTTATATAAAACCATGACATAGAAATATTCACATGCCAAAACTGCATTTTAGGTTCATCCCCAGGTTCTGAATCATATTTACATATCTCACAGCAGCTTTTTGAATATACATCTTTCCCATTATTTCCAAGATATTTTGGAGTAAAACTATGAGCGGGAAGATTCTTGATGTAATAATAAGCGGCTAATGCTGCACAATATTCAGGTTCGCTGTGTGCCACCCCGTATAAATATGCCTTCGCCAACTTTTTTACACTCATTTCCTGTATTAGCTTTTTTCCATACTCCAATGCCTTATCATGGCTATACAATCTCTCAGACAGTTTCATAACCCCTGCTGTAATCGCCGGAAAATATTCTTCCACTGGCTCTTCCCAAAATGAAAAAATACTTTATTTTTAAATTTTTTTAACAGCCTTTTTGCTTGATCCTTTGTGCAGGCAGATACGGGAAGGTCTTCATATCGGGCAATTTCTTCTAAATATTCTTTGTTTTTTGATTCGCTGTTTTCAGTTATCATTTACCCCACCTATATTATTCCGTAGTAAGTTCTTTTTTGTTATAAAACAAAGATTGCGCCAAACACAATCTTCCCGAGCTTTATATCTTGTGCATGTAGCGCTTTTACTTCCCTCGAAAAAAAAACAAGCCTCTAACGAAGCTTGCTTATGAGACGTGCGCGAGAGGATTCGAACCCCCGACACCTTGGTCCGTAGCCAAGTGCTCTATCCAGCTGAGCTACGCACACGTATAAAATTAATGAAATCTACTCGATTTTGAATAGATACTCAATGCTATCCACTCGTCTAAAACTCAAACTTCGTCTGTGACTCGTTTTCGTTAAGTCTCGGGATGGGCTTTCACACTAATTTCGAACTGCGTCTTCGACTTGTTCTCAATAAGTGTTCAATGCCGGCGACCGGAATCGAACCGGTACTGTGTTTCCACAACAGGATTTTAAGTCCTGCGCGTCTGCCAGTTCCGCCACGCCGGCATATGTAAGATAATTCTTACAAATGGGACCTACAGGGCTCGAACCTGTGACCCTCTGCTTGTAAGGCAGATGCTCTCCCAGCTGAGCTAAGATCCCATAGTTACAATATTAAATTATTGTAGCGACCCCAGCGGGACTCGAACCCGCGACCTCCGCCGTGACAGGGCGGCGCTCTAACCAACTGAGCCATGAGGCCATATTTATTTAGTGGACCATCGGGGACTCGAACCCAGGACCGACCGGTTATGAGCCGGTTGCTCTAACCAACTGAGCTAATGGTCCAAAAAGAAAAAAGCCGATGATCGGACTCGAACCGATAACCTGCTGATTACAAATCAGCTGCTCTGCCAATTGAGCCACATCGGCACGTAAGTGACTCCAACGGGAATCGAACCCGTGTTACCGCCGTGAAAGGGCGATGTCTTAACCGCTTGACCATGGGGCCATATAAGCTCCCCGAGCGGGGCTCGAACCTGCAACACCACGGTTAACAGCCGTGTGCTCTACCATTGAGCTATCGGGGATTATACAATTAAAGACTACCATATCACAGGTAATCTATAAGGTATTATATGCATGAACAATATATATTATTCATGAAAAATGTACCTTCAGAACTTCATACAAAGATGAATTCCATCTCTTATCTTTTTATCTGAAACTTATCTTCTCGCAATAACTATCTAGTTAAGCCTTCGACCTATTAGTACTTGTCAGCTACATGCATTACTGCACTTCCACCTCAAGCCTATCTACCTCGTCGTCTTCAAGGGGTCTTATTGACTTGTGTCAGGGATATCTCATCTTGAGGGGGGCTTCACGCTTAGATGCCTTCAGCGTTTATCCCTGCCAGACTTGGCTACTCTGCCATGCATTTGGTAATACAACAGATACACCAGCGGTCTGTCCATCCCGGTCCTCTCGTACTAAGGACAGCTCCTCTCAAATATCCTACGCCCACGCCGGATAGGGACCGAACTGTCTCACGACGTTCTGAACCCAGCTCGCGTACCGCTTTAATGGGCGAACAGCCCAACCCTTGG